>JAUXAJ010000031.1 GCA_030620005.1 Promethearchaeota archaeon
CAAATAGTTCATCATCAATTACTGATGATTCCAGCATGGCTTCAAAACCCTCAATTTCTCTCTGAGAAATTCCTATATTGAGAATCTTGAATCCTTTTTTATTGGCCTCATCAATAATAATCATTCGTTTTTTAGCACCTAACTTGCTTGAAATCTTAATTGCGTGTTTTTTATTATTTAACTTTTCTAAATCACTCTTCGTAAAAACCCTTACTTCTTCGTATCCACTTGGATGTAAGCCTCTAACTTTTTTAGGACCTCGGTATCCAACTGAAGGTGATTTTACACCCGATTTTTTCTTTTTCCTAGTCTTTGAGTCTATACCTCGCGCTTTTCTCCACGAGTCTTTAACTCTTTTGTATCTCCACGATTCAACCCTTCGAAACGATGGGCGTTTTGCATTCATTTCTCGTCTGAGTTTTAATAACCTTTCCTTTTTTCTTTGAACCATCTTCAATACCTCTTTTTTTAAAGTATCATTTTATTTGCCATATGATTTCGTCGCCAATTTGCTTCTTGTATAAATACACGCCATCTTGAAAGACTCGTTGGTCTTTTTTCCGTATGCGACATGCTCTTTTAAGATTTGCGGCTGTTTGACCGAGAGTTTCTTTATCGGGGCCTTCGAGAATGACATCTTCGGTATCAATTTTTACTTTTACATTCATTTCGAGTTTAGCTTTTCTCGGAGCTCTTTCACCTAAAAAATTATCTATATATATAATTTGTTCCTTCTCCTCGACTCGGCAAGAACATGGAAAATGACTGTAGCATACTTTACATGTATACTTGTAATTGGTTTGTACTCCAATAATTAAATTATTAATAATATTGATTATCGTTTTTGCTAACGCTAAAGTGCCGCTTTTAGGAAAATTGGTTGTAAAAATAATTTTTTTTCTTTCTATAACAACTTTAATGCCCCTAATGTGGGAAAAATCCTTAGTAATCGAACCATTGGGACCTTTTACGGTTATATGATGGTTACCATCTAAAGTAACCTTCACACTCTCGGGAATTTCCAATTCTTCCTTGAAAAACGCTATTTTTACCATTTTTTTTTATCCCCGATTTTTTTTAATATAAATAGCATACACCCATTCCGCCTATATCTCTTTCTTCCGCTTCTTTCATCGTCATGATCCCTTGATTAGTGGTCAAGATGATTATTCCAAGATTAGGAGCGGGTAATAATTTGCGTTTTAGCGCGTCAAATTGACTTAATTTATAGTTTAATCTCATCAGGGCTTTACATTCATTAATTTTACCTAACAATGCGATCTTAAATTTCCCTTGTCTCCCATCATCGTATCTCTCAAATTCACCGATATAAGCCTTGCTTTGCATGATTCTAAGAACCTTTTGTAATTGTTTTGAAGCGGGACGAATTACTACCTCTTTTCTCCTTGCCATTTCGGCGTTTTTAATCATATTGCAAGCGTCAGCAAGTGTGTTAACCATTTTCTCTCACTTTTTTATTTTATCTTATATTCTTATAATTCTCACTTGAAAACATGAATAATTACATGTTTTTAAAAAATCCTAAATTTATTTCTCCTTGAACAACTCTAACATATTCTGAATAGTTAAGGATATAATTTTAATTTTATCAAAGAAATGATAATTTAAAAACAAAAACATGTAATTTCAAAAATTGTTAATGAAATTACTATGAAAATTATTAAAATTTGAACGATTTTTAGGTAAGGAAATGGTTTTTAAAATCTGGATGTTGTAAAAATTAGTGAAATTCTTAAACCTACTTTAAAATTATTATTAAAACAAAGACATTCCTCAGTATACTTAGGAAAAACAAAAAAGAACTTAAGCTTCACAAAGAAGATTGAAACGGAGAAGGAGGAAGGTTTTTTGTAGACATCTAAAAATATTATAGTAAAGAATTAAGCTTTACATGGAAGAGTAAAACAGGAGATCCCGTTCCATGATAATAATACATTATCTATCTCGCGTAGGAAAGAAGTTTAAATTATCTATTTTTTTTATCTAATATCTCCTTGTAAAATATCAGATCTAAATTGATATTTAAAGAGCTAATGAGAAGACTTTATTCATATCTACGAAATCCTATTTTTGTACCGATTCGTGGAAATCACTAATCGACTTTACCAATTTCATAGAAGCATCTTCTACATATGTACAATCCATATCTTCTAATGATACCTCTATGCGTATGGCATCTCCTACACTCGCGCTTTCCCTTACCTGAATTAGTTTTTGATTGTGGCATTTTATTCAAAATCTATTGTATAATCTAATTAAAAATATTCTAATTCTAATACTTTAACAATTTGAATGTTAAAATTCTTTTCTAAAAAATATTGAGCTTCTCCTCTCGAAACATAATGATGTTTTGGGATTTTTGCGCGTTTTGGTTTTTTTCTAAACTTAATTCTCATTCCAGGTCTGACGATTCTCCCGCAAACATCGAGTCCGAAAATTCCTATTGTGTTATCGTATTCTACACCAGGAATCGTAATATGCTCTTTAATCCCAATGCCGAAGTTTCCATAATTATCGAAGCTTTTTCTTAAAATTTTATTGTTGTTTACAATTACCAGTCTTCTTAATAATTTTTCAGCTTCCTTTCCTCTGATGGTGATCATCGTGCCAATTGGACGCCCTATACGTAGGTTGAATTCTTTAACATTAACTTTAGATAAAGTTTTAATTGCTTTTTTACCCGTAATTGATTCTAATACTTTTACGGCTCTTTCTAATTCTTCACCTCCGACTCCAACACCTATATTTAGGACAATTTTTTCTAAAAAAGGTTTTCTCATGGGATTTATTTTGTATAATTCGTCATATTTTACCGATGCTTGCTTCTTCTTTTTTCTGGCTTGAGCTGACATTTTAAAACCATATTTATTTTTATTGTGCTTCTATTTTTGGTAAACTTATTTCTGATTGATCTTCTCCGATAATAAACGCGTAATCGTAAAGCGTTACCGTGTGTTCGCCATCGTGTTCAATGGAAGCTGTACTTGCTTTTGGACCAAATTGTTTTGTCACGGAAATTATTTTTCCAACTTGTCCAATGTTCTTTCCGCTTATGATTATCGCTTGATTTCCCTCTTTAAATTTAAGAATGTTAAGAACTTCTTGTTCAGGAATATTAATTTTCAAAACATCCATTCGGCTATAAACATCTTCTTTAGGATTCCGTGAATCTTTTACATGAATTAAAACATTTCTTCCATCGTGAAGGTTCAATTGTAGATGACCTCCCTTCACGCAGGTTTTTTGATTTATCCTACATAACTTGAAAGAACTTCCTTCTTCGGAAATTTCGTGTAATACTAATCCATGATGAGAATCAGGCAAAATTCTGTAGTATTTTTTCATTTTTTCAATGCTTAACACATCCATTAGCCCTACCGGATAAGATCCATTTTTAACAACCTTTCCATCTACCTTGAAATGGCCTAATCCTATGATTTTTTTCGCTTCCCTATGATTATCTACAATTTTGAGAAGATCTCTTACAATATGAAGTAAGGGCAAACAAAATCTACTTGGATGAGAACCTGCTGAAGGTTTAATAAAGAATTTAGCGTGTTTTCTCTTTATTCGTAAATATTGTGGAGTATTGAGACGTTTTAATGTTTTTTTTCCTCCATGTCGAGTCATTTACTTATTTCATCTCCTTTTTTTTAGTTTTTTTTGGTGCTTCCAATTCTTCAAGAGGAGCGAAACTGGCTTTTCTTTGAATCATATTTGCTCGCCAACCGTCCATTTTCTTGCCTTCGCGTTTAAAACGGCTGATTACTAGATTTGAGATGTGAATAGTTGGATGAAACTGTGTTCCATCAGTCTTTTCTAAAACACACTCTTTAATTTTAACGCGCTGTTTTTTTGTTAAAATCTCTAAAATCTCTCCTTCGAAATCAGTGAATTCGCCCGTCACAACGCGAACATTATCTCCAACCCTTAAAGGAATTTGTTTAATCCCGTATTCTTCCCTTAAAAAATCAGCTAACCTTGTAGTCAACAATTTCGAGCGTTGATGATTTTTACTATTATAAAGAGCTTTCCTTTGTTTCGAAGGTTTTTTTGACTTTACTTTCATTATATTTACACAAATTATTTTTTAAACTATTAAACTACTTATTTTTTAAACTATTAAACTACTTATGGATGCAAGCCGAGGAAATAATTCTGCTGCTTCACGCGCTATAGGACCACGAATTTCAGATCCCTTTGGTTCGCCCTCCTTGGAAATAATGACGCAAGCATTGTCTTCAAAACATAACCGAGTACCGTCTATACGCCTATAAATCATTTTCTGGCGTACTATAACGGCTTTCATTATGTTTCCTCTTAATTCAGGGCGTCCTTTCTTGATTGAAACCGTAACTACGCTTCCAACTGTAGCCTTAGGTAATCTTCTCAGCCGAGTCTTACTACCGACGCCGTCACAATTAATGATTTTTGCTATTTTTGCCCCCGAGTTGTCGGCACACAAGAGCCTTGTTCCATTTTGGACACCATAGCTAGTTCTGGGCTTTGTTAAAGTTTTTCTTCCCATTTTTCGGCGAGTACCTATAATTCAGCACCTTTTTTATTATAAAATTATTTATTATCTATCTTATCTATCCTAAATTAATGACAATTTAAATTTTTTACTAAATCACCATTTTAGCAAGTTCTATCAAGTTTAAAAAAAAAAAAAAATGGTAAAAATAATAAGATCATATTGGACATGACGATTGGACATGATGATACTGTGTGATTATCAACATATTTTTATAAATTTGTTGAAATGTATAAAAAATCTTCTAGAGAAGATTAATAATATTAGGATTTTTGTATCTTGTAGAGCGTCGTCGTAAGCACTGTGTTTTTCTCTATATTTTTTCTTTTTTAAATATTTTTTAGCAAGATCTTCCTCAAAATCAAAAAAATTGATTCATCTCGTTTTTTTTCTTTTTTCATTCATCATCAAATGTATAAAAAATGTTTAAGCAAAAATTCTGTTTCATCCAGACCATTTATTTTTTCCAGTATAAAAAGTCTTTTAGAGAAGATATTTTTTCCAGTATAAAAAATAAAATAAAATGATTTTCTTCATTTAATAATCAGAGCTTTGACGCATGACTCTTCGATAAACTAATCAAAAATCTAATCATATATTAAACCAGTTAACTTATCCAGTTCAGTTTCTCTTGAGAAATCGCAATTGAAGCCGGATGGCAATTTATTTTTATTGAGGTCAACAAATTCGAGAATGTGTAAATTTTCAAAACCTTCAATTTTCGATATTCGATTTCCCTTCAAACCAATAATGCGCAATCTCTTCAGGTAAGTCAAGCCTTGAACTTTTTCAATTAGGTTGTAATCGAGATTGAGTTCGCCCAAATTAGATAAATCGTCCAGTCCTTCGATCTTATTGATTTGGTTTTCTCTTAAATCAAGTAATTTCAAGCTATTAAGGTTTTCCAAGCATTCAATTTTTCGAATTTGGTTGTCTTCAAGCCTTATTGATTCCAAAGAGGTTAAATTCTCGATGCCTTCCAATTTAGTTATTAAATTACATTCCATGTTCAATGATTTTAACGAGCTTAAATTTTTCAAGCCTTCTATTTTAGCAATTTGATTCTCCCTTAAATACAAGCGTTGTAACTTATCGAGCACATCCAGATTCTCTAAACGAGATATCTGGTTAAATGAAAGACCAAGTTTGTTCAAATTTTCCAGAGCATCCAACCCTTCTATTCTTTCAATTTGGTTAAAATCGAGGCGGAGCTCAATTAGATTTTCCAAACAGTTCAACCCTTCAATTTTTTTAATCTTGTTATGACCTAAATTCAATTTTTTTAAATTTTTTAAGGAGTCAAGCCCCTTAATCTCGCTTATTTGATGGGAACTCAACTTTAACTCTTCCAAGTTGATTAGGGATTCCAAACCTTCAATTTTTTTTACTTGTCCATTAATGACATACAATTTTTTTAGGTCAGTTAGCTTTTACAAGCCCTTTATCTCCTTTAAATCACTGACAACATCAATTATGATTAATAGCCCCTTCTAAACGGAGTATTTCGAGCCATTGTAATGAACAAAATCTTCTTCGGTCATTTTTTTTTTCTATTCAAGGATTTTGAAAGGATTTGCTCTTAAATATAGTAAAAAAACCCTTCTTTCTTGGTAGCTATCTTGGTCTTTTCCTCGTTCAACTGTATACCCCGTTGATCAAGGAATTTTCGCAATTTTGGTAAAACCCAATGTTCTAAGATCCTCTCAGACGGCACAGTTATGACAAAATTATTAGCGTATCTTATCACGCAGACATCTTTATTGTATCACCGTTTATATTGCGGCAATATATATTGCCCATCTCTCGTAAATGCTCCGAATAACTCTTGTAATCCGTGTAGGGCAATATTTACTAATACGGGACTAATTGGGTTTCCTTGTACGATCAAAAAAACTTTTTCACTATCACATTTTGGACATTTCATTATAGTTCACTCCTTGATATATACATTTATTTTGGATCCCAGTAACTAATGAAACTATGCTTATTTTAATTTGATCATATTTGCCAATTTATGTATTTAAACTAAATATATTTCAACTTCCAAAAGAAAGCCATGCAAGAATATGGAAAGTATTAAATTTTGAGAGAGAAATTTATTCATACTAGCTGAAAAGGCAACATTTTTCATTTAATTATTGTTTATCATCTAAATTTGACTTCAAAACTAATTTAATTCTCTCATCAAGATTCATTGAGGAATCGTGCTTATATCCTATTGTACTTTGGTACCAATAATAAGTTGTAGCGTAATCAACCCACGCACGACCTTTAGAATTGATTTTTGAAATTCTCTTTAAAAATGATTTATTCTCTGTAAAACAATTTTTCCAATTTATTCGAAGATCAAAACTTTTATTAAACCCGATCGTGTTATTCCCTCGGAAACGATAAATGCTTAGTAAAGTAGGTTTCGCGTTTTGAACATGATTAATGCCGTTATAAATTCCGTTGAATGCATATTGAAATCCCCAACTAAAACCAAAAGAATCTTCCGTACCTAAATAATCCACGCGTGGCGTATCTTCACCATCAATCCTTATTTCATTATTACCCTCCATGACATAAAAGAAGCTCCTAAACATCGGTTCATCAGTACTAAAACTATATGACCTACCTAATAAATGCCCTTTCCCATCCACATGAAAGAAAAGTTCATTTGTATCACTATTTAATTGAAAAGCAAATCGTTTCCAAGTTGCGTGAAAGTAACCAAGATTATCGTCCCATGATTCCAACCTTTCAAACTCAACAATACTTAAATCCATTAGATCATATTTAGTTTCGTTTATGAGAACTACTCGAGCGGACTTTTCAAACGGCATTGGGATAAAGCAATTATATGATTTAGGCGCCTTTTCGATAAATAGGGTTGTGAAATCCTGTGCTTTACCTAAACAACCATCTGCGAAAAAATCTCCTAGTGGCACTCTAACTGAAGGAATAGGATTATCATTGAAATATATTTCGAGGATTAAACCCCGCACGCTTAAAGCCGTTCGTTGCTCTTTAGTTATTTCTCCATCTAGTACTAAATGTTGAGTCAAGTGAAAATTAGTTATAACTGCGGGACCCTTTATTCTCGCTATAGTGATAGATTTACCCGCATCTAAGGACTCAAGTTCAGGATAAGAATCATACTTCCATCCACCGTTACATGCCCCAAATTTATATTGCTTTTTTAATTTAGAAATCTCTCTCCAATTCAACATCAAATCTTAACCTTTTTTACCCTTAAAATTATTATTATAAAATATCAATAATTTATTAAAGTTAATATTTTTTCTAATAAATCTTAATTGTGTTATTATTTTCCCATTTATCAATCTTTCATCTGATACACGTCTTTTAATGAATATACGACGTTCCAAATTCGATTAAATCGTTCCATATCTACATTGGGTTTTTTTATCATTTTCAAACACATCTCCATTTGCTCCGGTTCTAAGTTTTGGTACACCTAAAGAAATTGAAGAAGAAGTAAAAAGATGTAATAAAGCAGCGGCTCAAGGCGGGGGATGTTTTGCTGGACCAGGTCATACCATCTTAAACGCACCGTGGGAAAATATTTTGGCATTCAGGGCGGCGATTGAAAAATATCGAAATTATCCGCTAATTGTATAATTCTATATTTGAGATTAATCCACATGAAATTCTCATCTCTTGGAAGGCTTTTTCATTTCAAATTGTCATTAATAATAATAGTTAAATTTGGAAATTGAGATATATGATAATGTTTTAGGGGATAATTGAAAAAAAAAAAGATTTGTAGAACTGGTTTTTCTTAAAAACCGAGTTCCTTTAGCTTGGCTTTATTTTCCATTACTTTTTCTTGAGTTAGTGGATATAATTTCCAAAAGATTATGGTACCTATTAAAATAAGTACCATGGGGATGACGCCTACGAGTAAGCGAATTCCCCATATTATTGGTCCCATATCAGGAACCACAGCAGCTAATCCCTCATACGTGTCGTACCCTGCCACGAATCCCGTAAGACCAAACACAGAAGCAATTATTAATTCATCAATGAACGCGGTAAAAAGACCCGTGAGCATCCATGTTCCAATTACAATACCTTTTTGATTTTTACCAGTACGTACGAGGTAATCATCTTGTACATTTGATAATATCCAGGGTATTCCCATTGTCCAAACACATCCCATGGCAAAACCTACGATAAACATTAAAATACCTAAATCGATAAAAGTTTGGAAGAATGTGAGTGGTATAAGTGCCACGCATAATGAAAAGCTCCCGATCGTGTAGACTTTCTTGGTATTATTACCGGTTTTCTTAAGAATTTTCATCCAAAAGGGAACAGATATCAAGGCTCCGGTGAGAAAAATTGCGAAAAACACTGTCATTATATCAGGTGTAGTTCGTAAAACAAATATTGTCAAGTATACAATCATTGCCGTCATTATTGTTGTGGCTACACCTAAGGTGATTTGTTGTATTATGAAGGCTATAAAGCTTTTTTGTGTAAGAACTTCTTTAACGCCTTTAATGTAGTTCATCCTTTCATATTCTGTTGAAAAATAGCGATCAATTATGATCTTATCCTCGCGAGCACTTGGGAGAAATAATATGACACAAATGATAGCAATTAAAGCTACTAAAATAGCCATGATGGTATATGACTCCTTTCCTTCCCCAAAAACGAGTAAAAGTGGTGGAATAGTCGTCCCAACAACCATGGCGACCATGTCGAATGGTCCGAAATATGACGAGTATTTTTTGCGTTCAGTTTCGGTGCGAAATTTATCAGCACGAAGCATGTTAATATTTACATCCGCAGATGTCTGGAATGTTTCAGCTATTGTCATGACCATTATAAACCACAAAAAAGCGGGCCAAGGATTTATTCTTGCATCAGGTGCTGCGTAAAATAGGATGAAAGTAAGAGGCCATATAATGGCGCCAATAATTATCCATGGAAATCGCCTGCCCCATTTTCTTGTCCACTTGAAGTTTCGATCCATTAAATAAGCGAATACCGGATCATTAAATGAAGCCCAGACAGTAGTAATGCCCGTAGCAAGAAGGATCAACCAAGGATCAAGACCAATCACGGTATGATAATAAAAAAACAAGAACATGCCATTTGTCGAAACCATGATTGTCCACGTGACTTGATACATGCTAAAGGACATGTAAGTCTTTCGAGAATGCCTCGATGTTTGAAGATCGTTTTCTCCATTAGTGCTTTTTATATCCATATCGTTCATCATAAAAACCTTTCAATTATATACCTTTAATTTTTATTTGACTAATTTCATTTATTAAATAACTTTTTTTGTGAAAGTTATTTAAATATTAATTAATATTTAGATATATTTAAAGTATAACAAATGACCATAGAGAATTTTTTATACATGGAGAGAAATCGATTATGAACTAAGACTTATTAAACAAAATCCTAATTTAACTAAGCCAAATTATATTATTCTAACTGAAGAATATTTAAAAAATCCAAAAAATAAAAATAAAACACATCGAATTTTACAAATCGCAAAAAATCTTGAGATTAAAACTAAAATCGCCAGGCAAGAATCCGAGGCGGGTGTTATCGTAGATAAATTTGGAGGATTAGTATGTTATTTTAAATTAAAGTTAGGTTAGCAGCAAGAGCTATGGCAAACCATCGTTCCTATTTAGATCGCCTCACTTGAAACTTTGTCTAACACGATAAATGCTTTTGTTTTTGAAATTTTTCGAGATTCGCCAATTCGAACTAAATCTCCAATATTAATTTCTTGTCCTAAACATTCGGGTAAATGACACGCGAGCCGCGAATTACGCCTCTCGTATCTTTGGTATTTTCTAATAAATTGAACATAATCTTGTCTAATAATAATCGTATTTCTCGATTTTTTACTAACAACTACTCCTTGAGTAATTTTACCCCTAATTCTCGTGGTCCCGTGAAACGGACAACACTCATCATGACATTCTTCCCTAGTTTGGGGGGGATTTACTCCAGGAATTCCAATGTTTCGTGCCTCTATATTTCGGCCCATTATTTTAATCTTCTCCTTTTTCTTAAATTTCTTAATCTATTTTCTGGAAGCCCAATAATTTTTAAACCGTTGACTTCCAATACACGTTCTTCAGCTTTATCTTGCTTCGGTATTATAAACCTAAAGACATGATTTTTTTTTATATATTTTTTTTCTTTTTCATTGATTACTGTTATTAGCATGTTTTTAGTTTCGTCAATAACACAACCAATATCTAAAAAATCACTATTACTCGATTTTGATTTTAATCTTGCAAAAGTATTCAAACCTATTAAATCGTGATAGATCACGTATTTTGGATTAATATTCATCTTTTTCCTCGTTCATTACTGTAAGTATTCTTGCTATTTGCTTTCTTAAGATTTTGGCTTTCGCAGGATTATCTGAAAGTCCACCGCCAGTTTGCATGCTGTATAAAAGCATCAATTCTTCTCTTAAATCAGTTAAAGATCTTTCTCGTTCCCGTTGATCCATTTTTCTAATATTATCGGCGTAAATTATCTTTATTTTTATTCACTTCCTTCTTGTTTTTAGAAAATATAATGGTTTCATTCTTTACTAGGATCTAAAGAAATTTCAGTAATGTCTTCCTCGCTAACTTCGTCCACTTCATCCAATAATTCTTTTTCTTCCTCACTTAGCGTTCCCACTTCTTCTTCAATCTCATCATCTGGTTCTAACGACACTTTCTTCTTTTCTTTCGATAATTTCGCACTTATCTTCTTTTGAGCTACTTTTAAAAGATCTTCTTTAATGACAACACCATCTCCCATCCTGAAATTAGCGTGCATTATTTTCACTATTATTCCTAAAACACCTGATTTCTGAATGCATTGAGAAACTCCTTTATCTACTGCTTCTTGTGCCGGATTACCGCTCTTTTTCATGGTTCCTGCCCTGAATATTTGAGTTCGTGCTCGCTGAGAAGTGACTTTACCGGAAACGATAATTTCAACGCCCTTGGCCCCGGCATCCATTATCTTCCTCAAGATATAATAGCCCGCTCTTCGGTAATGCCTGCCCCGGTCAAGAGAATAGGCCAATCTTTCGCTCATTATTTGTGCGTCTAAGTCGGGATTTTTTACCTCTTCCACCTCAATCTGCGGCATTTCTAATCCAAAATCCGCAGCCAAAACATCCGTAATTTCTTGAATCCGCTTGCCCCCCTTTTCGGTCAATTAACGAACCGTTAATTTAGAATTCCGATAACTAAACCGGGGCGGGATGTTCTAAGCGTGATCCTTACGCCAAGCGGAGTTTTTTGAAGGTATGCGCCCTTCTGGGTGAGTTTTGAACCCAAGAAGGTCTACGCCAGCAAACCCCGCTCTTACGAGCTCGGAACGCAGGTATTCATTTATTTGCATCAGTTTAATGCCGTTCTCAATCTCACCTAAAACGAGGTTTACTCGTTTAATGAAGTGTTTAGAGAGCGGAATGATGATCACCAATGAAGTATTTGATTATTGTTATCATTATTTTTCTTATCTACTTTTTAATTACTTTTTTTTCTTCTTACAAGCTTTTGTAAGTGTAACAAGTATTGGATTAAATTTTAACTTTATCATATATAATCAAAAATAGAAGTAAAACCATAAAATTTATAAGATTTAATAGAACAAATTACTTTTCCAAAAAGAAATTTTTCCAAAAATATGAAGACGATTTAATTTAACTCATGCAAGAAGAAGTCGATTAAAGTTTTATTTTAAGTTGCAATTTCGTAGATTACAATCTCAACATGTGATAGTCGTTTAAACTTGGCTGTGGATCTTCCGTGAGCTCTTTCAATATATCGTTTTATGATTCTCCCGTGATGCGTGGCAGCGTGAATAATTCTACATAAATCTACATCTAACCCTTTATATTCAGCGTTAGATTCGGCAGATGAGAGAATTTCGTAAATTCTTGCGGCGGTTTTTTGAGGAAATCTTCCAGCATACCATTTAAACCTTTTTAAATCTTTTCTATGAGCTTGTTTTTTCTTATGACGCCTAAATGGAACCGATTGTTTTAATTGAATCACTTTTTCTAGAAAAGTTTTTGCTTGTTCTACCTTCATGCCTTTTATGGTAGCGCAAATTTCTCTTGCGTGCTTTGGCTTGATCCTCAAATCCCTGCCTGACGCTTTGGCCAATCGATCTTGATCGTATTTTTCCTCGACAAACGAGTATCCCCAGTTAGGAGTCATTTTTTTGTATTTTTTTTTTTTTTTTTTAGTGATTTAGTGGAATGTACCTACTTTTGTGAAGGACCATAATTTTATAAACTCAATATTTTAATAAATAAAGTATAAAATTTTAACTTTATCTAAAAATCATAAAAATATGTAAAAAAAGTAAAAATTAAAAGCTTATCCTAAGCCCATGAGTTAGCTTAACTTACTGGATTCGTTATATCGTCTTGATCCTCAACAATTTCTATATTTTTTCGCTACTTTTTCAATTCCTAAGATTTTGTTTTTATTTTATTTTTATTGCATGATTCTAAAGTCAATTTTAGTATAATTCAAATAATGTGTTGATTGTATATCTTGAAATGGTTTTGAAAGCGAATTCTTGACAATTGATTTTTAATGTCGCGATAAGATGTAATATAAATTATTTTTTCTTGTTAAACTAACTTGAACACATCATAAAGAAAAAAGAGGGCAATGATAAACAAAGATTCGTTTTCTAGAAGAATCTTAATATATTTTTCGTATAGATCTTTCCACATTCGCTTAAAAGGTAAAATGGAAATTAATTTTTTGACATTATAAAATTGTTAAAAATCGAAAGATTTTTTTCAAAATAATTCTTTAAAAATATAAAAAATAACGAAAATAAAAAAAATGAACTCAGAAGAAAAAAATAATGAAAAAGAAGAAGAAAAAGTGGAAGGCGAAGCGCAAGAAGATACTGAGGATGAATTAGATACCGAAAAAGAATTGGATAGATTACGATTTCACTATCGAGGATATACCTTAGACGAGCTAAAAAAGATGAATATGGATACATTTATTCAGCTATTGCCGGCGCGGGCACGGCGTTCACTAAAACGAGGTTTACCGCCAAGACAGAAAAAATTGCTTGAGAGGTTGAGAAGAGCTTATAGAGCAAAAAAAAGAGGCAAGGACTTGCTCGTGCGCACGCACGTTAGAGATATGATTATATTCGCTGAGATGGTCGGACACATTAAATCTCGCGGGATTTAATGCCGGATTCAAAATCGGCGTGTATAATGGGAAGCAATTTATAGTAGTAGACATTAAACCGGAAATGATAGGAAAATTTCTTGGAGAATTTTCCCCAACCAGAAAAAGAGTCCAACACGGCTCACCTGGAATCGGGGCAACGAGAAGCTCGAAGTACGTTCCATTAAAGTAAATTTTTTAGTATTTTTTAGACTATCTATAATGGTTAGGGTTATACACTCTTTCTATATCATTCTCGTCGAATTTTCCGCTCCATTTTTCTTTTAAAACGACAAACTTGTCTTTATCTTTGTTAGGGTTAATAACTGAATGATACGTGTTAATTGTGCTTTGAAATTTTGTTCCTTTCTCAACGAAATAATGAACCGTATTGCCATTTATTATTATCGGTTTTCCATCAATTATTTCCCAATATTCAGTTCTATATTCGTGTTTTTGAATTGAAATTCCTAATTCGGGTCTTATAAAAATCATGTTATAATTCGGGTATGTAAATTTAAAGCTATACCATTTTGGAAGCGTATCAATGTATCCGCTCGGGATCTTGTATTTTTCAATAAATAATTCGGGTTCAAAATTAATCTTTTCAGAATTTTCGAATTTATACGGATTGTAGATGATTTCGTGATTGGAGATATCGTGATTATAATGTATTTCGATTTCTCCATTTTTATTATTTATTATCATGTAATACTCGTCAGGATCAACATTCAAATCCGATTCAGAAATATTTTCAGTTATAAAAGCTGTGCCAATAATAAGAAAAATATTCTTGAGATCTTTTCTTTTAATTAAAATCTCCAGCGTTTTTGGTCCATTTTTTCTAAGATAAGTACCTCTTTTTGCATGTAAAATTTCTTTTTTCAATACTCTCAACTCCTAATTTATCACATTTTTATTTAATACTTAATCTAATTCCTTGAATCTTTTTTCAATTTCGTCAAGATATGGCATGGATTTTTGAGCTCCAGTTCTAGTTACTGCGATTGATGCTGCCGCAGTAGCGTATTTTACAGCGTTTAGAATTGTTTCCCCTTTACTTAGCTTGCACGCAAAAACCCCGTTAAAGCAATCTCCAGCCCCAACAGTGTCTACAGCGTCAACTTTAAACGCCGATATCTCCGTGACCTCGTCGTTTTCTCCATCGTAAATAACACTTCCTTTACTTCCTAAAGTAGTGATTACTACTTTTACGCCTAATTTAGATATATCTTTAGAGGCTTGGATTATTCTTTCTAAATCTTTAATATTTTGTTTTAATTCGTTGAGTCCTAAAAGGTAATGCAAGCGCATTAACTCTCCTTCATTTGGAATGATGATGTCAATGTTTTTTAAGGTTTCTAACGAGATTGGTTTTAAAGGAGCGGGATTTAAAATTTTAACAACATTTCCCCTAGAAGCTATTTTGTATATCACATCAATTGTTTCAATAGGAATCTCCATTTGAACGACCAGCGATGTCGCATTTTTAACTATATCCTTTATAGCCTGGATTTCCTCGGGTTTTAACTTGAGATTAGCTCCAGGTGCCACGCTAATCATGTTTTCTCCGTTTTTATCGATTAATATAAGAGCAATTCCACTTGCTTCTCGAGAATCCGCGATTACATTGGAAGTATCAATCCCTTCACCTGATAATTTTTCTAACATGATATCACCGTAAGCGTCTTTTCCAATCTTGCCGATAAAAACCGTATTTGCTCCAGATCTAACGGCAGCTACTGCTTGATTGGCACCTTTACCCCCTAAACACTGCTTAAAAGTTCCTCCAGTAACAGTTTCACCGGGTTTTGGCAATCGCTCTGAGTAAATGTTTAGATCCATGTTGCTTGACCCAATTATCAAGATATATCCTTCTTTTTGATTCTTCATGAAATTCACTTATTTTTCCTATTTTTGTTGAAACTTTTAATATGAATTTGTTTAATAATAACAATCATCTTTTTTTATATTATTTTGATTTATTATCAAAATAAGAATTATTTTTAGATATTGTTGAATAATTAAAAAACACATGGTTTTTATTTTAAAGTGATTTATAAGAAAAATATAAGCAAAATAAAAAGCTTAAAATTCAAATAAAATTAAAAGAAAAAAATAAAAAATTAAGAAAAAAGTGGTAATTATGGCCAAAGATAAAATATTTGAATATAAAAATCCAAATATATCAAATAATCGGACTTTTAGTCATGATAGTCGGCATATTAATCGCCATTGTTTACACATTGGGTAGTATCATTGATTTATTCTTCGAAACAATCGGTCAAAATCCAGGTTGGGATGATGCAATTACAATACTTACATTTGGTATCGATTTTCTTGATTGGCGTTTGTTTGCTGTGGCTCCACTATGGCTAATAGTCATCTTAATTTCGATAATCGCGATTTGGATCGGGTACAGCATGCTTACACCATTTAGCGTTCCGCAAATGGGAGTTCCACGCCTGCACCTGTTCCCCTCGAAGAATTGGAAGAAGAGCTAGCTGCCGAAGAAGCCGCAGAAGAAGAAAAATAATGCTATAAAATTCACATCATTTTTTTTTATTATTATTTTGCTTGTTTTTTTGAAAATAATTTATTTTTTAAATAATTGAACTCCGTAACATCTTAAAACTGCCAATATTTTATTAAAATAGTCTTGAACTTCTATATCATTGAGCTGAAATTCTGCCAACTTTATCTTTTCTTCAGATTCATTTTTTTTGTTGAAGAAGTGAAAATTTTTATAACCGCGCTCCATGATGTTCTTTAATAACTTAGCTTCAACCGAAGTTCTTAAAGATAAAGAAAACGATTCATTTTTCATTGAAAAGAAGAAAATTTCCCTTAATTTAATCCACCTATCATCAGAGAAATTCCAGTCGCTTTTATCTGATATAGTTCCGCTTTGCCCGATTAACGCAAACCCACTCTTTCTTTTTTCTATTAACACGAAAACAGTTCCTTTTTCTGTTCTTTTTATAATTTGAGTTTCCACATTAGATATTTTTTTCATTAGTTTTTTATCACTTCTGATTTCATCAGAAACAGATAATTGCATGTCTCTACTTACGAGTTCTTTAAAGGTATTGATATCCATTTTAAGGGCTTGCCCTTTCCAACCTTTAATATCAATAAGCTGAAGATTTTTACTCGTAAAAGGTAAAAATATTTCAATATTAGACTGATCTTCTAAATCTTTTGATTCTATCATTTCTTGCACCTTTTAAGACTATTAAAATTGTGTTATGCGTGTAAAAATTGTTTTTCTGTAATGTTTATATTAAAAGAGAACTTGTATTTAAATTTCTAATTTGATCATTTTTGTATTAAGAGTGGATAAATTAATTCGAATCAGGGAATTATTGGGGATTTCTTTGGCATTTGAACTTAATGGAGTGGTACTCACAATGATACTGCTTCCATGGTTTGCGATGAATAATGTTCTATGTCTTCCTGTGAATTTCTTACTTGCTCGTTTAATGATATTGCATTCTTTTGCATTAAAAAGAAACGCATTTGCAGCGATACCTAATTCAATCTGTTTAAATACGGATTCTAGAGCTTCTTTTAAGTCAAATCCTTCTTTTATTTTATCCAAGATATAGCATAAGTATTTTCTAGTGTCCAATTCAGTAGTTTCTTTAATTTTTTCTAATCCAGAGTCGTTTAATTTCGGAAACGAGGGGTTTTTGATTATTCCGTTATGAGTAATGACGTATTTATGGTTAATATTTATTGGATGAATATCTCTAACATTTTTTTTCCAAGGATAGGATTTTCTTACGTGAACCAATAGAAATCGTGTTTTAATCTTGGTTAATTTCTTCCAATCGGCGCGGTAAATTGGTATAATGTCTCTTTTTATGACGAGTTTTTTACTATTTTCGGGGATATAGGCAAATCCCCATCCTAAATTATGATGACCAATGATGTTATATTTTCTAAAATATCTCCAATGACACGAGGAAATAAATTTTTTTAAGATCTTCGTTTCGATATTGAAATTTTTCTTCGAGCACAGGAGAAACATGCGACACATTAAATTAGATCACGAAAAACCAATTTTTTAAACTCTTATTATAAAACATAATTAAAAATCCTCTAAAAAGTAAGCGAAAATTTCTTTGACATAGTTGTATTAAAATCATTTTTTTTTTTTATAAAAAAGAAATTTATATTTTTTGCTATATTAGGATAAATATAGTTTAATTAGAAAAGCTTGTAAACAAAATTAAATTATAAAGATTTGAAATATCATGGGATTTGGAATAGAAATTGATAATGATGCGTGCACTGGTTGTGGAACATGCTACGAAGTATGTCCAAGCGAAAATTTTGGAGAACCTGAGGGCGGTAAAGTAAAAATTATAGAGGAAAATCGGGATGATTGCGTGGGCTGCAGAGCATGTGAAACGCAATGTCCAGAAGAAGCAATAACCATTACAGACGATTAAATTTCCTTGAATGAAAAAGAGTGCAACTTTCCTAAGATTTTATATTCTTTTTTTTATTAATTCTTTTTTTTATTAATTCTTTTTTTGATTAATTCTTTTTTTATTTTTATTAAGTTTTCAATATCGGTGTCAAATAATACCTGGTTTTCGTCAATAGGTAAAATTCATTGAAAAAATGTTTGATTAATCGTTTTTAATAAGCACGATTTTTTTTATTAAAACCATGATGTTTTATCTTGGTTTTCTGTTTAATTCACATTTTTTTTTAGTTCATTTTAAAAAGTTCAATTTAAATAACTATGTAGATTAAATGTTTTAAAATTGGAGTTAAAAGAAAAAATTTCAAAAGTTAGAAATTTTTATTTAGAATGATTTGGTCCAACCAAGAATTGGACTAAAAATAATTTTTGAGGAGATTTATTAAATTTAAAAATGGTGCAATGATTGGGAAAAATCATAGAAGATGTCTGGATTCTTTTTAAAGATGGATTAGTAATATTTACTTATTCGGTTAATAGTTCGAAAATTAACGAGCAACTTTTTGGGGGGCTCATAAGTGCGCTAAAATCTCTTTCAGAGGCAATAGCAGAAAAAGGATTGTCTAGTTTTGAATTAGGAGGTAAACGCTTTACAATAAAAAAAAGGAGAAACATTTTGTTCGTTGCAAGTTCTTCAAAACAGACCAGCGAAGAAAAGGTGGATAAAGAATTGAACATCCTCATCAATAGATTTTTTAGTAATTATTCGAAAAAACACTTAGACAATTGGAAGAACGATACTAGCCAGTTTTCTGATTTCCGGGAAAAAATCAGAGATATTCTTGAAGATCCAGTAAGTCAATTTATGAAGAACTTATCAAGCCATGCTGCTTAATTTATTTAAAACTTGATGTTCTACGCGTCTTGCTTCTAGCACGTGAATCAAAAATTAAATTTAAAACAAGAACATATCAAAAGGAAAGAAAAGTATGATTTTTAAAAGATTTCACAAATCTGCGCAAAGGAACACTATCAATTCCTTTATAAAGACTTTCAAATCCTTTAACCTAACAGTTTCATTCACACCATGTGGGTTTGACCCGCCCCAGCCGCATCCATGCATGATAATATCATTTGTATTAAGAATTTGGCACACATTTCCCATATCCGTGCTACCACTCATGCCAATATCCATTATGTCTTTTTCAGGAATATTTTGAACCATGGTCATGACTTTTTTCATTCTGATAATATCTGGACCTTTAGTGTCAACTCTTAAAGCAGGGTAATCGTAAAGAAAAGTTGTTTTCACATCTAATAGCTTGCTTTTTGCCCTTCCTCTTTCTATAGCTTCTTCAATTTCTTTTTTTACATCTTCGTATTTTTCTTCGGGGATCATGCGCCGATTTATGGTTAAAGTGCAGAGATCTGGAACGATATTAGTTTTTGTACCTGATCTAATGATATCTAAATTAAACATTGGACTCATGTTACATTTTTCGGCTGAACCTAACCTAGGAAGTCCTGGAATGTCTTCACTTTCACGTTCTTCCACAATTTTTTTTAACTTCATGAGTTCAACCATGATAGGAACCGTTTCTTCTAAAGCGTTAATTCCCATGAAATTCGTTCCTGAATGACAACTCCTTCCAATCGATTCGACTATAACATTCAACGCACCTGCAGCAGCTGCTGAAATGAAAGGAGTAATTATACCTTCCATGCAAAAAACAGTTCCCTTTACGTACCCTTTTTCTGCTAAATAGGCCACTCCAGGGTGAATTCCAATTTCTTCATCAGTACAATTTAAAACGTGAATGTTGTACTTAGGCACGAGTTTAAATTGTTCTATCATTTGAAGTGCCAAGATAAGACAAACCATTGCACCTTTCATATCAGACGTTCCTCTTCCGTAAATTTTTCCGCTTTTTATCATGGTTGCTTCAAAAGGGGGGAATCGCCATCTGTGTTCGCCTTCATTTGGAGCAGGAACTACATCCATATGTCCGTAAAAACTCACTTGTTTATCTTGACCGTAATCTTTTGATGCAACAAGGTTAACCCTGGGGCCTTCTAATGGATACGGTATTTCTTTGACAAGCTCTTTTGGTAAGATCACTTCTTCCATCTTATATCCTAATTCTCTAAAATACGGAGATATAGCATCCACATATTCTTGGTAAGTATTACACGGCGGTACAGATGTATCGATGTTTATTAATACTTTCATTATTTCCATTACTTTTTCTGGATCTAAATTATCTACTTCTTCCAAAATCTCTTCTATATTTTCCAATTTAATTCACTCCTTCATAAATTCATTTTATAATGAAAAGTAAGAGTTTGTAAAATAAAAACTTTAATGGTAAAAAGAGATTACTAATCAGGCACGCTTGAAATCTTTACAATTAAATTTACCATAACAAAATGCTTCCACACTTTTTACAAGTTCCCTCGTTAATTTGCAAGTTGAGACAATTTTCGTGGTATAGAGTGCCACACGCTTGACACATTAATATTTTTTCGATAAAATCGTTAAAATCATTATCGCAGTAAACACAAACGCTATTAAGAGAAATGGAGTTATTACTCACTTCGATTATTTGAGAAGTTCCAGTAAGTCCCATATCTCCCGTGGTTGAGGGCGTTTGCCACTTATAAAAATAATCAGACTCTTCTCTTCTTGAAATTCCTACTTTTTGGGACACTTTCTCATCCAATATATTAGTTAAAATTAAAGCTGATATGTACTTCCCACGCGATGATCCTTTCTGTAGATGTGCGTGCGAGATCATGTGAATGATTCTCCCTCCCTTCTTTCCAACGGGAAAAGTGACAAGCACCGGTGATTCCCCCCATTTGTTCTTAAGTTCCCACGACGCAATTAGAACTTGAACTTCATTTGATTGGCTCATTATGGGAAAGCTTCTATTTTCGAGCCACCAACGAAATTCGTCCTTTTTTATGTTTTTATCCGATTTCTTTGCCCATTTACCTTGTTGGATTTCGCTCAAAACTCCATCAAGAAAAGGGTGATTTGGTTTAATAATTTGACACGCTACAACAGCATCGGCAGTTCGTTTTCCATTCCATTTAATAAAGCCTGGAAATGCGAGTTCTAAAACATTTGTAATTGTCCAATCTGTTGTAATTAACCATCCCCCGTTTAAAATCACATAATTCCTTATTTTTTGAAGCGTGCTACCCGATATTTTGTCTCCTGGACAACCAATTAATACTACATCGTATTGATTCAAATCTATATTCATCAAATCTTCTGGTTTTACTACCCTTTTTTCGTAAGCGTACATGTGGGAGATAATTTTTTTTGGTTTCTCAAATCGACCTTCTACAGCAAGAATTTTGCCGTGTTTTTCTACTGCATTAACAACATCTTTTTTATTTAAAGCTTCCATCTTTCTTTTCTTAACTTCCGAATAGAGGTCTTTAAAGCTCAATCATCCATCATTCTCGTTAAAAATATAAGTAATTGTTGCTTATCTTATAAATAATAAGAAGTGTATAGTATTTATATTTTAAGAGGTATAGATTTTTTTAGCAAACATATTAAAGAATCTGAGCAAACCTTCTGAATTTTGGGATTATTTCGAAAAAGTTTCGAAGATTCCCCGCTGTTTTAGCAATAAAAAACAAGTGAGGGAATACATTAAGAGCGAAGCGGAGAAATTTGGGTTTGAGACGATAATTGACAAAATAGGAAACCTTACTGTAGAGACTAGTTGTAAAAAATATATCCAAAGTTGGACATTTAATGAAATCTATCGCATGTAGTCTAATAGAAAAAGTATTAAATTTTAAAATAAATTAATAAATTTAGGAGCTATATTTTAATTAAAATTAATTTATATTATTTATAATGGCAAAAAAAGTAGTGTCAAAAAAGAAGTCAACAGGTACAAAGAAGTATACAAAGAAGAATGCTAGAAAAGATGAAGTCATAGGATCAGAAACAATTTTTGAGAAAATTAGACGTAAAACACCGTGGATCTTTGGCACAAAGTTAAGGAAGCCGAAAATTGTTTTCCCTAAGTTTAAACGCATTAATGTATCCCTTCCATTACCTGCAAAAACATTAAGCCTGATAGGTGTTTACGTCATACTCTTTATCCTTCAAACTGGCGTTGTTTATTTAATTTATAGAGACCCTCCTGCTCTGGGAGCCAATTCTGACGGAAGTGCAATGTTTCTATATCCTTCAATCCACGATAGTTTCATAATAGAAGGCATCGTCGCTTCGATATTGATTTTTTTATGTTCGATGGGCTATATTTTGTTATACCACGCTTCAAAATATTTATACGATCGAAAAATAGCTTTAAGAATTGTTATTCTTGGAATTATATTAACGCTAGTGTCCTTTGTATTCTTACAATACATGATAAACGCTAAAATTGGCATAAATATATACGATCTGACTCCTGGTTAATATTCTTTTTAAAAAAATTGTCATAAATTTTAACTTTTTTCATTCGTAGGTTTTCCAGAATTATTAGAAGAAGCTAAAAGAAGAAATATGCATTGCTTCTAATTGGGCTGGAAAATTAAAAAGTAAACAAAAGTTTTACCCTTTTAAGTATGAATTAATTAGACAAGGTAGGGAGCCAGATAACTTCATTGCTATCCAAGACGAGATTAATGAAGGTAGATTGGACTTGAATTAGACTTGAAAGATATTCCGGATTTAACTGCTGCTCTTATTACTCAACCCTACAAATTTTAATCTCGTCGTAATTAACGATTACTCTATATAAACCGGCCAATTCTTCATCTAATTCTGGATCTCGAGTGTCTAACCTTAATATTTGATTAGGAATGTTCTGAAGTTTAAATTTTGTAGATATAATTATGAAATTTTTAGGTCCAATTTCCCGTAATATTTGAGGCGAAATTTGGAGGTTTCCTCTACCAAATAGAAAACCTTGCCTACCTATTAGTGAAACTATTATTTTTGCTTTTTTTCCCTTTAGATGTTCTATAATTTGTTGTTCGTTTAAATCTAATGCCAAGATCTTGTTATTTAATAATAAATCTACTCCTAAAACAGATTTTTTTTGGTTTAACTTATCAGTAATTGCTTTAGTAGTGGTTCCGGGACCAATAAGGTAATAAATATCTTTCTCAAGAGTTTCTACAATTCTTTTAGCGATTCTTTCTTGATTGTTTAAGTCGGTATCAGGTGTTCCCATTTTAGATAACTGAGTATAATCTGGATTAAATGGTGTGAGTAAGTACCCGTATAATTTTGAATTTAATTTACCTTTTCTATATTCAACTTCATCGATATCTAAGATTTCCATTTCTTTAAGTGGAATCTCATCCCATAGATATTGCATGATGATCGAGCCAGCTATTCTTGGATTTAAAGAAAAAACACTTGAATATATTTTTACGCCCGCAGGTATTCCTAAGCAAGGTTTCTCTCTTCCAACGGCGTTCAAGATGTCTCGGGCAGTTCCATCACCCCCAACAAATAACAACAATTTTAAATCTTCGATTTTTTTCATTATATCGGCAGCAATTATCGTGTTTTCGTTCGAAGTGTCTTCAATTTCCTCCATGTTAGCGAAGATTTCGTGGTTAATCGTCTCGTATTCAAAATTCAAGTCCTTTAACGCAACTTCGCCCATGATACCGGGACAAGTTATGAATTTTAATTTTGATTTAACTGATTCTAATTCCGTAAGTAGCTCTTTAGTTCGGTTAATTGCGTTAGGTTTAGCCCCTAATTCGAGTGCTTTTTGTAGAATATCACTTCCATCAGTGCCCTTTAATCCAACTGAGCCACCCATTCCTGAAATAGGGTTTACAATCAAGCCTAATTTGAACTTATTGAGCTTATCCATTTATAATCTATTAAAAAAATAAAAAAATAAAAAAATTGGGAATAGATTAATTGAATTTAAATTGAACATCTATTTGCTACAAAATGCCTTATAAGCGGCTTCGTTTAACAGGTTTCCTTTTTCATCATCCAAATTGCTTGGTTTAATTTGGAATAACCAAGCGGCCATAGCATCTTCGTTAATCTTTTCTGACTCGTCCATTAAATCGCTGTTAACAGCTATGACTTTCCTGGACAATGGGTTAAAAATATCACCCACAGCTTTAGAACGTTACACGTTGCAAAGCTCAGATTTAAATGGTCTTTTTAAACTAGCATATAAACCACAAAAAGTAGTCTTAAATCATCTCAAAAATAAATTTGTTAAGCAAATATGAAAAAAAAAGTTTTAGATTTAAAATTCAGTTAATAAAAAAAAGTTTTAAATTTAAGACATAATTTATTTCAATATAAAAAAAATTCAATTAATTTTTAATTAGAATAAAAGAAAAAATGGTGTATGTTAAAAAATGAGTCCACTATATTACACTAAGGCACATCAGTGGTACGACCCCGATTCGGGCAAAGTAGGGCTTAGCAGTTATGCTGCTGAACAGTTAGGGGAGATTTCCTTCGTAGATGTAGACGGATTAGAAGGGGCTACATTAGAGCAAATCAAAATGGATGGGGACGAACCTGCTTCTGATCCAATTGATTGTACTGTAGAAAGCAGTAAGGCTGTGGGTGATATCTTTTCGCCTGTAAGCGGAACTGTCACAGCAATTAATTCTGACTTAATGGATGAGCCTGAAAAGATTAACGAAGATCCTTTAGCAGCCTGGTTATTTACTATTGAAGCTTCGAATTGGGAGGCTGAAAAGGGCAATTTACTTGATGAAGCAGCCTATAAAGCGTTTATTGCTCAATAATTTATTAATATAACTCGGTTACATGCAATTTTATTTTTTTTTTTTTAATTTTAATATATATTCATCTTTTTTTTCTCAATAAAAATATTCGCGAACTAATGTTTTTTTCATTTCTAAAAGTATTTTTTCTTGTTTAATTTGCACATTATTATAGTAATAACTCCTATTACTAGCAACACTGTAAGAATCTCGAAAGCATGGCGTCAAACCTTAAAGATCAATTAAATTTTAACATCGATTTTAAAGACTGGTATTTTAAAATCATGAATGATTTTAAATTTGACTATAGTAAGGATGTAGAAGCTAGAGATTTATTGTCGCAAATCTTCACCAGAAAAGAAAAAAATTGGGACCTTGAAAATGTAATATCTTCTTTTAAAAATCTTGTTCAAGAAAAATCGTGCATAATAATTTACGGCTGTGGACCTTCTCTTGAAACAACTACGTTAAATTTACTAAAAAATAATACAAGACAGTTTTTTAACAAGTGTATTAATTTAGCAGCCAATGGATCATCAATATTACTAAAAGAAAATGAAATCCCAATTGATGGTATATTCACAGACTTAGACGGGATAACAAAAGATGAATTTAAACATGCTAAATTTAACATTATCCACGCACATGGTGATAATATTGAAAAATTGAAATATTTTGAGAATGATATCATAAGATTTCAAAATATTATAGGGACAACTCAAGTTGAACCCTCAGAAAATATACTAAATCCCGGAGGTTTTACGGATGGAGATCGGATTCTTTTCTTCTTAAGAACCCTTTTATTGCCGGAGCAAAAAATCTTTTTTATTGGCATGGACTTTCAAGATATAGTTGGTAAATATTCAAAATTAAAAATTAACAAGCATCAAAAAGCAAATCCTATAAAGAAGAAAAAACTTAAATACGCCCTTCAATTAATAGAATGGATTCAAGACAAAATTCAAAACGAATTTTTTTTTATTAATTCTTTATTCGCATCAAAAAAATTTAATTATTTAACACTTGAACAATTTGAGAAAATGATTAAACAATAGCCCAAAATATTAATAAATGAGTTCTTTCTCAAACAAAAATATAAAGGTGTAATCTCCTCTTGAAAGATTTATTTGAGATTTATTTAAATTCTTCAAAAAAAGGGAAGGGAGCATTTACTAATCAAAAACACCATTTAATATGATTATATTTTCATGTGGGATGAGCTAAAAATTGATGGAGAATACATATGCACTTTAGAAATAAGCACATCATATATTATCTTTTAATCCGTCCTTTGTTATAACGTAAGGTAAGATTTTTTCAGGAAGGAAATTTGAATTCGTGAGGTAAACTTGATTTTCATTTTCGTCATTTAAATTCAAATATAGATATTCCGTAAAAAAATGATTTAAAAATTGATTTCCAACTGGTAATTCTTTAATAATTGCACTTTCAAGGTAGTTTGGAGCAACTTGCGCAGTAGTTACAGTTATTAAATTGTATTTTTTTGTTAATTCGCTGATTTTTTTTAAAATTTTTATAAACAAATTCCTTGTTTCGTAAAAAGATATATTTTTATCACCTTGTTCAGATCTATAATGATTATTCAGAGAATCAATTATTAAAACGCGATATCGATGTTTTTTTATTTCTTCTTCGACCCTATTTAACGAGAACAACAGAGTGGAATTATTCATTATTTTAACTATTAAAATGCTTTTTAACAAGGAATCATAACTTAGATCGTATAGTTTTGAGATTTCTCGAATTCTTTCAGGTCTGAATGTGTTCTCGGTATCAATATATATAGAAAATTTAAAGCCTTTTTTATTTAAATCAATTGAAAAGAGTTTAAACGCTTGATTACATATTTGATGGCATAATTGAGTTTTTCCAGTTTTGTTTGCTCCGTATATTAAATACTTTTTGCCAGAGCAAAATCCTTCCCCCAAAACATTGTCAAAATTTTTTAAACCCGAACTCAATGAAATTTTTTCTCGTTTATCGTTAAAAGAATCAACCACAATAAACTTAGTTTCAAGAACTTGCTCTTTTTTCACATTTAAAATTTCATGAATGTTCATTTTTATCGAGAAAATTATTTTTAAATTTCACAAGTAATATATAACTTAATCTATTAAAAACATTAAAAATTGTAAAAACTTATTAAAAGGATATCCAACTTGGACAAAATATTTTAAGAATGAAACTTTAGATATTTTAGGATCATAGCCAAAAAGAAAAAAGAAACGTGTCCATATTGCGGAAAGAGCTTCATGGAAAAGAATGAAAATCCCTTTCTTTCTTACAATAACTACGATTTATTTTATAACAATCCACGCAAAACCAAGCTTTTCTAACGGGGTTAAAGGTCATGTCCTTGTCCGTTACACCGCATGTGGAATATTTACAAATGGAATTACTGCTCAAACGATCTAAGACCCTCATTTGTTT
>JAUXAJ010000374.1 GCA_030620005.1 Promethearchaeota archaeon
GATCCAGCCATCGGCGTCAATACCGCGCCAGTTATACTCTCCTGGTATGTATTCGATCATTCCACGCGAAGTTTCCTTATTTCCTTCCTTTACTATGAGCAATTTATATTTTAGTCCTTCCTTGAAGCGTTCTTTAATCCACTTCACCTTACTTTGGTAACCATTTAATTTCTTCTTGGTTTTTTTACAAAACAATTCCTGTTCATCAATATTCTTCTCGTTAATATCTATTATTCTTGCCATTTTTCTTTCCTCCTTTACTAATATGTTATAAGTAAAAACAAAATTAAAAATTTATTTTAAATTTACAGGTGTCTCCACCCGTCATTACGGTTTCGATTATTTCGACTTCTACCGGCTTCCCAAAAGCAGATTCGTAAAACGCCTTATTATGACCCACACAACATTGGCAATAAGTTTGAGAATCAATCGGTTTGGATGCGGATTTGATGACGTCGTAGCATTTCCGATGACCTCCAATGATGGTCTTGTCGTTTACTAATTCAAAAAACGAGCTCCGCTTGTAACGTTCTTGTAATTTACATATAAAATTATATATTGAACTTGATTCTTCCATGAGCTGCTTCACAGTATTTTTAAAATGCTTGGTGCAGCTTTGACGTCCACATTGTTCTACGATTTTAATTGTAGTCTCAAGCCCAACTTTTTGTTCGAGCTTCTTGATCATTTTTAGGACCCACTCCGCCTTTTTTTTTCCACTTAAAGAAGTAGAATAATCTTGAAACACTTCATCTATTACTTCCTCGTTATATTCTTCTGCGATAATTTTAGCCATTCTTCCTAAATTTCCACTACTGGGGATTGTCGGACTCACCTTATAGACCTCCGATAATTTATCCTTCAAAATTTAATTATCATAAAAAAAATTAATTTTAATTTTAAAATTATCCTTTATAATCGTCAAAAAAACCTTATTCTTCCCACCAAGTTATCCCATCTTCCATCCATTCAGGCCAATCTTTCAACCACGGTGCTATGTAGCAATTTCTTACACGATCGCAAATTGGAAAGTATGCTTTAAGATCTATTACAGGAGATCCATCAAAAGCATCTATCCCATCAAGCTTGACGATACCTTTCTTTTCATCAACTTTTAAGATGCCACAAGTAGTAAGAGCAATCGGATTTGGGCGATATTCTGCTCTCGTGGCAAAAATCCCTGTTTCAGGTGCGTCTTCCCCGTAAGGTGGCGTAGTAGCCCAATAGGTTTGGTTGCGTATTTCTTCGACGTCATTCTCATGAGCCCACCAAAAAACCATCAAATGACTGAATTTATCTAATTGTTTTAGAGCCGAGCGATAAGGATTTTTAATATCTATGAAATAATCCGCTTCCTTAGGATCATCTCCCTCAATCCTTACATATCCTATAGGTTTTAAGCTAAAATCCCTTCGTGAACTATTCATTTTTTTTACCCCATATCTTCAATTTCATATTTGTAACTAATAATTTTTTTATCATATTTAAGTTTAGTGAATTTATCCCTAAAAAAAATGAACAAACTTAAATACTATTATAGTTATATTTTTATTAAAGATAAGGAATTTGATTTAGATTCAAAGTGGAAACAACAATATTAGATGAAAAGGTCTTTAGACTCTTAGGTTGTGTATTTTACGGAAATCCATTTCACTCAGCTAAAGCTTGGGATCCAAATAATGAAATAGGGAAAACATGGAAAAGATTTGAAAGTTTAGGAAAAAAATACTCGGAATTTCTTGAGAAAATTAAAACTGGTGATGCGTATGGATATGAGATACATATTGAACCTGTAGATTATGATGAGAAAAGGAAATTCCATATCTTTGTAGGAATTGAGGTAAAAAGTCTTGAGTTTTTTCCCTTAGAAATGTTCTATAAGGTACTACCGAAGACAAAATATCTTTTCTTTACAACTAAGTACATGGGGGAAGGTGCTGAATACTTTTTTTCTAAGTGGTTGCCTGAATCTGAATATGAACCTTCGTATCCATATATCATGCAATCTTACTCACCTAAGAGATGGAAAAACGATGATATTGAAGGATCTTTAATGGATTGGCATGTACCAATTAAAATGAAAGGAGAGAAATAAAAAACATGATATCAGAGAATATTTACGATAATTTAATTGAATCTCTTAAGGAAAACTTTTCAGAAATCGCAAGAATATTGAAATCATTAGGTAACGAAAAAAGATTGGAAATATTAATATACTTACTTCGTGGAGTTCAATCATATGGCTCTATAGTCCAGGAAGCAAACTTAAAAAAAACTGCTGTTTCAAATCATCTTTCTCAATTGATTAATGCAAATTTAATTAAACGAGGAAAATATGGAATTTATGAATTATCTGGAGATGGTATAGAATTCATAAAAGCCATTGAGAAAGCATACCAACAATCACCAACAAGACAAATTGAACGATTTGAAGCTCTACAAAGAAGAAGTATATCAACCTCTTTCTTAAATAGATTTAGTTCTTAAAAATAAATCAATAAAGAAATTATTTTTAATAATTAACTATTCAAAAAAATAACCCACAATTTTACGTTGATTTAACTTTTTAACATGTTCTTGAAAATCTTTATATTTTTCATTACACTTTTTTTCTGGTATAAATCCAAACTTAACCAGATTATTAAGAATTATCCATGCTTGACTAATATTGGTGGGATGCTATAAATTTAAAATATTTGAGTCAAAAAAGTTTTGTAGAATTTCAAACCATCTACAACAAGGAATTGCTATTTTGTTATTATTCCATAATTTTGTGAGATTACTCTTGTGTTGGGTTTTAAAATCTTGAAATTTTAATAGCAATTGACAAATTGGACACTCCCTATTGAGCGTCATCTTTTCATTCTCACTCATTTACAACATTTTAATTAATTAATCAAGATCATTGAAAATAAACATAGATTTTATAAGAAAGTTTTTTACAAAAAATTGTCGGTCTTATCGTATTTTTATATTTAAATTTCTTCTTGGACATAAATACAACTCATAAAATGAAATAATAATGTATGATACATTAAAAACGTACAATAATAAAATCTATACGGGTATGAAAGTTGGAGGTTCTCACATATGGGATTATAATGATGGCAGATGGTACGAAACAAAAAAATCGCCCGATGCATGGAACATAAAATTTGACAGTATAAAAACAAGAGCCCATTCCGCACCAATAAATACGGGTGCGAAAGTTCGTACCAAATATCATTGGTATATTATAGCGGATCAAATTGCCACGAAGTTAAATAGTAATTCTTACATGACTTCCATGAAAGGAGTTAAATATAAGATTGGTCATAAACGTCCTCACTGGAAGCGCTTTAGTTATCAATATCCTGATCAAAAATCGTATAAAGAGCACATTATAGAGATATTGGAATCCATTCTCAAAAGCCTAAAAGACGATAAGCAAGATTCCGAATTAAGACTAGGTCAACTACCCACCGACACGAAGTGATCGGTGGGCTTGAAAAGTACCATCCTTCAAGCCCAGTTGATTAGCCTCAGCCACCATCTGCGAACCTTCGGCTCGCACTTGACGGGGCTA
>JAUXAJ010000133.1 GCA_030620005.1 Promethearchaeota archaeon
CGAGATTTTTTTGATATAGAAGAAAAAGAAATACCCATTTATAAATTTAAGGGGCATGTCAATTTAGTGATATAGTGAGAGAAGAGTTTCATTTACGAACCCATTTTTTGAACAATTTAGATCATTTTTAAACAGGTTTAATTAAATGAAAAGAATTAATATTTAATTGGCTAAATATAATTAATTAGATTTAAAAAAATATTTCCTAAATATGTTTTGAAATAGAATGCAAGATATAAATCTAACTGAAATTAAAACACAAAATAGACAACATGGTACCATCATAGGTGTGCCTCATCCCTTCTTAAAATGGGTAGGAGGGAAGCGTTATTTATTGAATCAAATTGATGTTTTTATTCCAAATGATTTTGACACCTATATTGAACCATTTCTTGGTGGTGGTGCATTATTCTTTTATCTACTACCAAAAAAAGCCGTCTTAATTGACAATAATCCTGATTTGATCAATGCATATCAAGTAATAAAGGAAAATGTTGAAGATTTGATTCGATCTCTTAAAAAACATAAAAATAAAAAAGAATATTTCTATAAAATTCGTTCAGTTGATCGAAATCTTGAAGAATATAATAAATGGTCAGATGTTGAAAAAGCTTCTCGGACAATATATTTAAATAGATGTTGCTATAACGGACTTTATAGAGTTAATAAGAAGGGGCAATTTAACACTCCATTTGGCAAATATAAAAATCCTACATTTTGCGATAGAGAAAATTTACTTACAGTACATAAGGTTTTACAAGAGGTTGAAATCATTCTTGGATCATTTGAATCATGTTTAAAACATGCTGAGAAAGGCGATTTTGTTTATTTTGATCCCCCTTATCACCCCCTATCTGATACAGCGAATTTCACGAGCTATACGAAAGAAAATTTTGGGAAACATTCTCAAGAAAAAATATTAAATATCTTTAAAACATTGGATGAGCGTGGATGTAAATTGATGTTAAGTAATTCTTATAATGAATTTATTTTGGAATTATACCATGAATATCATATGGAGATCGTTAAGGCAAAAAGATCTATTAATAGCGATCCATCAAAGCGAGGAGAAATTCGGGAACTACTAATTTTTAATTATTAAATTTTTCAGTTATAAATTATGAAAAATTATGACCACATTTCTCACATTTATATTCTTTTTTTTTAACACTCTTAATTTTAGTCATATTACTTTTACATTTGGGACAATTTACTCGTTTACCTTTAAATACGACTTTATTGTTTTTTGCCACTTCTGTACCGCATACATGACAGAGGAATATGTTCAATGTTACCTTTATTCCGTTGAATTATTTGATTTATAATTAATTACTTTTATTTAATGTAATTATGCTCTTTAATCAATTAAGTGTTTTTATTATTTACGTGATAAGATTCATTTGATTTGTTATAAAATTAAAAGAAGTTTGAATAAAAATTATCTCTTCAATTTTTCTGAGTATCTTTTTTTTCTTTCCTTTTCCTTTTGTCTTCTAACTTTTTTCTTACCACGCAATAAACGGGACCCTTGACCATTGTCATGTAACAAGAATTACAACTAATGCATTTTGCTGGTGATGTATCGCCATTCATCCAACGATTTGGTAGATCGGGCTCATAAATTAATGGTCTACACATTGAAATAAAATCGCAAACTTTTTCTTGAAGTAGTTTTTCAGCTGATATTGGGTTTTTAATTCCGCCCATTAACATCAACGCGCAATCTTTCAGGATTGGTCTCAATTTTTTAGCTGCCGGTAAAAAGTAATTCTCGTCTTCTGGAGATTTAACTCTTAAACTTGGATAAGTGTCGTTTTTACCTATCATGGTTTCCGATCCTCCTCCACTTGGTTCAATTGCGTCGTATCCTACTTCCGCAAGGATTTTAGCAATTTCCATGCCTTCATTTAGTTCCAATCCACCAGGAAAAAAATCCTGAGTCTGCAATTTAATTGTAATTGGAAAATTTTTTCCAAGCTCGTCTCTTACTCCTTGATATAAATCAATTAAAATCTTAGCCATTTTTAGGATACTCCCTCCATATTCATCCGTCCGCTTGTTTGTAAATGGAGAGATGAAATTACACAAGAAATAACCATGAGCGGCGTGTAATTGTATCATATCATATCCACTCTCGTAGGCTCTCCGACTTGTGTCTACAAATTTCTTGACATATTCCTTAATCTCGTCTGCTTTCAATTCTCGTGGAGTTAAACCCGTATATTCTGCAAAAACTGACGAAGGTGCGATCGGAGGATATTTTGAATGGACGCCTAATCTACCAGTATGGGCAATTTGAGCAGCAATTTTAACATCAGAAAATTCGTGAACGGCATCTACTAATTTCTTCTGTCCAGGTATATATTCATCATTATCCAAACGTGCTTGGTATGGACTGGCAGTTCCACTAGGGTCTACTGCCATGAACCCCGATATTATTAGTCCAGTCCCTCCTTGAGCTAATTCAGTATAAAAATTTATTAATTCATCACCAACAAAACCGTATTTCGTAGCCCTTCTTTCGAATGTTGCTGAACGAACAATTCTATTTTTTATCTGGACATTCCCTATTTTAGCAGGGCTAAAAAGAGTTTTTAATTCCATCATTATATTTTTTTAGTTAATAATAAAAGTTAAGTTCTATTGTTTTTGGATAACGGTCCTAATCTTACTTCTTTTTTTTTGAGTTTTATTTAAAAATAAAATGGTGAAAATAAGGTAGTTCATTGTGTTTTTCAATCGTTCCTTAAATGTCCTACAAATTGTTAGAATAATCGTAACATTTAAATGAGTAAAAAAGAAGTTATTAAGATATATAAAAAAATTTAAAAAAGTGATAAAGATGTCAAAAACAAAATATATTAAGCCATTAATATTAATTATTATTTTTTGTGGATTTTTAACGACAATATTAAGTGCAACCTCGGGAGGGGATACTTTAATTACAAAAGTATTACCAGGTAATACCGCGTCATTACAGATAGCATTATTAATATATGCGGCAATTATAGGAGCTATTATTGGATTCTTACTGGGATATGGTATTGCTCCTATATATCTCTTTATCCATAAAAAAATTTTTGGAAGAGGACTGGTGTATGGGATGCAAGAGAGACCTGAGCAAATAAAAGCGGCGCGTGAAAAGTTTAGAGGAATATTTAAAGCATTTTTTCCTGCTCTCATGGCTACAAACATTGCTTTGATGTTTGCTTTTGAACCATCTGTCCAAACCTTGCTTGATATAACTGTAAGCTCTCCCAATATAGATGATGTCATTCTATCTGGTATAATATCTATGTTTATTATAACGAATTATAGCGTCATAGTCCCCATAGCTTTATTTTCAGGAGCCTGGTTCTTAATAGATACGGGTTTAGTTCACACAAATAAAGAAATAGTAAAAGATAAAATTGAACCCATTGAGATAAATAGTGTAGGAAAATCGTTCGTAAGCTTTTTAAAAGATTATTCAGGAATTGGGATTTTAATTGGGTTATATAGGTTTGCGACAGATGTATATGCAATGACAGGTGGTCAAGCTCACTTCTCTATTTACTTGTTCTTAATTATATGGCCGTTCTTGCTTTCACTTTGGTGCTTGCCTGCAATCTTACTCATGGATATATCTTGGAATCATAGGAAGAAATATATTACTAAATTAGCAAAAAAAATGGGAATAATTACATTATTAGATATTGAAATAAAAACTTCTTAATTTTTTTTTTATTTGTCTTTCTTATATGATAACATTGTAATCATACTGATAGTATGATTATTGAAAAGAAACCCACTTATCTTTAGGAAGTGGTTTTTCAATCGTTCCTTAAATGTCCTACAAATTGTTAGAATAATAGTAACATTTAAATGAGTAAAAAAGAAGTTATTAAGATATATAAAAGATTTTAATAAAAAAAAACAAAAAAAAATGCTATTTTTAGAACCAATAGGTTGGCTGGACGGAAGTACCGCATTAGCAGTAGTCGTGATTGCGGGTTTTTTTGGATTATTAAGTTTTTACAAATCGCGAAAATTAAAACAAAAGCTTCTAGGTATTACTGGTTTAGCAATATTTAGCGCTGGATTCGTGCTTTTAGGTCCTGCCACGGATTTTGTGATTATTCTATTAACCGGAAGTAATATGAATCCTTATTGGTTATATGGGCTCTTGAGTTATTTTTGGACTGGACCCGTTACTATCTTCGGACTATATATTGGAGCAGAACTCATTAAACCTGATAAAAAGAAATTAATTTTATCTGTTTATACTGCATTGATACTAATTTTTGAAATAATCCTTTTTACTTATTCCTTTACATCTCCTCAAGAAATCTTTATTTATCCAGATCCTCTTCCGGAAGGTAATGAATTACTTAATACTAGCGTTGTTTTAACATCTCCACTCTTTATATTAATGGTCATACTTTTAATATCAGGTCTTATTTTTAATGGATTCGGATTTTTAAAAAAAAGTCTTCAATCCACGGGAGTAGTAAAAAGAAAATTTCTATATTTATCATTGGGCTGGATCTTATTCATTGTTTGTGGGACTTTAGACGCATTGTTTGACCCAGGAGTCATCACTTTTTTCATAAGAATCGGGACAACTTTCAGCGTGATTTTTATGTATTTAGGAGTTAGGACTAAAGATTAAAATGAAAGTTTTCATCTTAATAATGAAAATTTACTTTTTATTTTTTTTTAGAGAATTTAAAGTTGAAAAATATTAAAAAAGTCAGAAGCTATCACATCTCATTATTAATTACTTACCAAAATAATCAATAATTTTTCAAGACATTAATCCTATACTTGAATTCACTCTTTTAAAAGATCGGTAGCGTATTATCATATCCTATTCCGTTAAAAAATATTGTCAGACCTAAATCGTACTCAAAAAGCACCTGGTTCTTGACCTTGCACCAGAAGACCGACAAAACGCCCGTAAGCGCGTCGTAAGTCCTAATGGTAACGAAAGCTCCGTCCGCGCGATAAATTTGGAAAAAGCATTAAAGGGGAGAGACGAGCTTTTAACGGAGATAGGTCGTCGAGTAAATGCCATTTCCTATAAGTTAAAAAATAAAGGTAAGACATGATTTTTTTAAATCTAATTATTTTTGCCTATATAAGCAAAATCATTAATATTTTAAAGATAAATATCAATTCCATTAACCTGTCAATAATAAAAAGAAAAATCTGGTGAGACCATTTAGCTTAGAAAAGGAAATAAAAAAAATTGAAAAAAGAATGAAAATAATAAATTTACACCAATTTGCGGAGCTAATAATTACTTTTTTTCCCGTAAAATGGTTTTTACTTCATTACCATTCACTAAAAAGTTTAAAAAGTTTAATTCCACATTGTTAAGAGATTCGAGAAACAATTTGTTTTTGCATCTTTCCTTCAAACGAGATCTTACTTTTTTTGGCATCTTTACTCAACACATTGAAAAATAATATTGTTACGATATTCTTATCTTAACCCTTCATTTGTTCTTAATGTTGGCAAGTTCATCTCTTTATTCTTTAAACTATGATAATATTCCTCCTGCTTTAGTTCAAAATAAACATGTATTATCTTAAAAAATCCCAAGATCATTTCTAAAATTCTTGAGTTTCATCTTTTGAAGTTTTCTCTTCAACTGTTATTTCTTCTTCCTCTTCCTTGTACGGTTTTGAGGGTTTCGACTTATCAATTGGAGCATTACACGCCCAACACGCGTTTTCTAGATCAATTAACGCTTTGGAACATTTTTCGCAGTAAAAGGTTTCGCATTTAGGACAAATAAAAGTTATTCCTAATACTTTTCCCTTACACACCAAGCAGATCTTCTTTTCTTTAGAAATTGACACTTCTTCTTCCGTAATGCGTTGAGGTTTAGTGAAAACTCCTAGAATATCAGGTTTCATTAATTTGCCGGTTTTTTCACTAATTGATATCATTTCGGATCTTATATTGATTAGAATAAGAATAAGTAAGGCTAAAGCGTAGCAAAGAAATGCGATGGTAACAATTATAATTTCGAATCCGTAAATTAAAAGAGAAGAAGGAAGAGTAAAGAAATTTAAAATAAAGGTTGGAATGGCACCCAAGATCCAAATAAATATACTCCTTGAAAAATATTTAGAATCAACGATGCTTGGAATGATCACGAGAATAATTCCTATTAGATATATTACTGGACTTAAAATTACAGGATTAATGTTAAATTGTTTTCCAAAATGCCAAGAAAGCTGAAATCCAAAATTTAAAAAACCATAACCAAAGCTTAAAAAAGCGGGTATGTTCTTGTATTCTAAGCTTGCCCATTTTACTTGTAAATAAAATACAAAAACAATTATCCACATGGATAAAGTTCCGAAAAAAATCGTTGCAATTGTAGTTGCTAAATCATATGGAGAAAAAATAATAAACACAACAGCAGTGATGTAAATGATCGTAAGTAAATACTTTGTACGCTTTACAATTAGTTCAAAGCTGAGAAAAAATAGCGTAAATCCTAATCCCAACGAGATAAACGCTAATTTCGTAAATAGTTCGAGAAGTTCTACCGAGATGGGGTTAGAGTAATCTCCGTAGAAAATATAATCTTTATAAATTCCATTGATTAAAAAATCTGTTAAATAGGTGAAAAGTTTAGCGCAGGTATACCCTAAAATTAAACTCCCGAATCCATATAAAGTTATCCTTTCGCTAAATTCTTCTCTTTTCCTCCCCTTGTTCAGATAAAACGCTCCAACTAAAAATGCAAATGCGAGCGCAAATCCCCCAATTAATCTTTCTATTGGATCCCAAATGATTGCTTCGGTCATTTCTCATGGCCTCCAACTTTTTTTGAATCGTCCTCTTCCACCATTACTTCTTCTACTTTCTCCTTCTCGAATGGCTTGGAGGGCTTGGACTCTTCAAAAGGTGCGCTGCAGACCCAACAGGCATTTTCCAAGTCCGATAATGCTCGGGCGCACTTTTGACAATATATTGCGTTGCATTCTGGACATATATAAGTGAACCGCAGTCCAGTGCCCTTGCATACCAAGCAAATTTTTTTTTCTTTAGAAACGGAAACCTCTTCTTCGGTAATCCTTTGAGGCTTGATAAACGCGCCTAAAACATCAAGGCGTTTTTCTTTAATCTCTTCCTTACTCTCAGGAGTCATTTCAGACTTAATATTTTTTATGATGATGAAAATTAATGGAACATAAAGAATAACAGAATAAGCAATTGTAACATAATCAATCGGTATTCCTTCGTATATCTTGTAGAAATTATATCTAAAGTAAATGCAAATTAACGATGTTCCTGCGATTTTCCAAAAAGCTAAAGCTCGCGAAATTGATTTAGGGTCTGGTTCCCTAGTCTCTGAAATCATTTCAGATTTGATGTTTTTTATGATGAGGTACATGAATAAGCCAAGATTAATAGCATCAAAGACAATTCCAAAATAATCAATGGGTATTCCAATATATATATAATAGAAATTTAATAGAAAATAAAAACAAAGGATTGATATTCCTAAGATTTTCCAAAAATTTAAAGCTCGCGATATAAATTTAGGACTAATGATCGTAGGAGATATAAAAACGAGCGTTCCTATAATAACTATAATCGGGGAGAGAAATAAAGGAGCTAAACCATATAACAATTTAATGTTTAAACCTAATATCAAGCCATTATATATTATCAAATACCCAAAAGCTAAAAGCGAAGTTACTCCTTTAAACTCTAATCGCGACCATTTAGTAATATAATAGCACATTAAGAATACTATAACTAAACAGAAAGCTTGAAAAATAAGCCATGTAGTCATGAACCATGATTTTATATTTTCATAATAATTCGGAATAATTTCATATTGGAACATGTAATACATGAAAGATGGTACCATGACAAAAAAAACGTAAAAAACAATATAAGCAAAACAAGTTATTGAAATAATATATTTAGTGCGTTTCATGACTATTTCGAACGCTAAAAAGAATAAAGTAAATCTTACCAATGATGAAAGGTCAAAGCACGAACCAACAATCAGTAGAAAAATCGTCAATTCCGATTCATCCACCGGGTATTTACCGTAAAATGTACCGTTTATAAAATTTCCTGGCATTAAAATCTCATACACGTAAAAAAATATACGAGATGATGTGAGACTCCAAAGGAAAGCTGCAAATCCATACATCATTATCCTTTCGTTTTTAACTTCTCTTTTTCTCCCTTTAATTAAATATTGCAATCCAGCCATGAACAAGACCGTAATAGCAACGCCCCATAAACCTCGCACTACAGGATCCCACAACATTACTTCCGTCATTTCGCATCGCCTCCAACTTTTTTCGGAACGCCTTGTTCTATCACTACTTCTTCTTACTCTTTCTTGTATTGTTTTAAAGATTTCAATTTATCAATTAGCTTGGAAGAATAAAATTTATGGTCTTGAAATAAAAGAAAATTCACACTAGTTTAAAACATAATTTTACAATAATGTATGTAATATGTACTTAAGATTTAAAAATATATAAATTTTGATCTTTTAGAGATTTAATCAAATTTTTAGCTGAATAAGAAAAAACATTAAACAATTTTTTCTTATTTATTCTTGATTTTCAAATTACACATTAGTATTAATATCATGAATTCCTCTCTTTTTTTTAAAAATAGTTGGACAATTTCAAATTTTCTAGATGGTTCTTAATCTATTAACCTTACGAAGCCAGAAGAACATCGCTGAAAGTAAAATCAAGTCGAGGAGGATAAATATAAATTTTCACGTAAGTATAGTCAAATGTGTTCGTTAATTCAAGGAATTCGCTAATTTTAATATTGAGGGGACTGAAACGCCATCTAATCGCGTTCAAGGGCTTGAACGCTTAATAAAATTGAGTTAAATCATATTTTTAATTGAACAATACAAATAATAATTATACGTAATTGTAATTTTAAAACTAATTACAAGCATGAAAATCAAATTTAGAGTTTATACATATTAAGGGTAATGGTAATGTTTAGAATAGTAAAGACTATAGTAAAAGGGATGGTTAAAGCAAAGCTAGGACGGACCTTAACAGGATCCGAACGCTTCTTATTAACTTCATTATTTTCCAAAGTAGATCGCGTAGCTACGTTGATAACACCTAGTAATGTTCACCCGCACTTGATTGATTCGAATTATGATTTTGTTCGCCTGACATCCAGTGTTGAGGCAAATTTAGAGTTATTCGAAAAATTACGAGAACGATTTCCGAATGTAGATGCCGCCTTGCCGGCTAGTTGGTTAGGACTAGCAGGATGTGGGCAGGTAGAAATGGGCACGAGTATGCGAATCACACCAATGGTAGAGCCCTCTCCAGATATCTACGCTTTAGATCGGTGTTCTCTAGACGAATTACCCATGCCTAAGATGACAGGCTATTTAGAAAGGCAGATAGAACTGTGTGCGGAGGTACAGGATCGTTATCCTGAGATGAATTCTCCTCCAATCATTGTAGGATCCTTCGACCTTGCCATATTACTGAGGGGAGAAAAAATATTCAATGATTTTAAGCTTTTTAAAGATTATAAATCAACATTTGACCCTGAACGGAAAGAAAGAATAAAAAAAAGGGGCGATCCGATGTATTTTCCTCGTTTATTAGACTTTACTACGGAAGCAAGCATAATGATTGGAAAGATGTTCAAAGAGCAAGGAGTAAGAATGTTAGGAATGGTAATCGTCAATCAGTATGTTAATCCCCCAATAATGTCGCCCTTCGACTTTACTACATTTATTTATCCATATGTAGAGAAAGTGTGGCGTGCGTTTAAACGCTATCGTCCAACGGCCGGATACATGCCACATACACCAACTGTAGCTAAAGAAATCAGTGCATATCCTGCACTTAGTGGTATCGCTTGTTTTAACAATTACATGTTCCCTCAAAACGAGATCGGACTTACACCCCATGAATATGATATAGAAATGATTGCTATATCAAAAGAGATTAAAACGCCCTACATGTATCTCTTACATGGAAAATTCTTGCGAGATGGTACAGTAAAAGAAATAGAAACCCAAGTAGAAAGGATATGCAAATTAGCTGTAGAAGCAAATAAACCTATGTCGTTAGGGTTAGCAGCAGTATCGCTGGGAACTGAATTAATTAAAATAGATCGTGTATTTGAAACTGTAGATAAATACGGGGTGTATGAATAATGTCTTTAACTAATATGGTTGCTGAGGGAGATATTTACGACATCGAAGAAGCAACAGAAGATGCTTTAAGAAATTCTGAGCCACTTGAAGTGCTGGAAGCTTTAATTGCAGGTCTCCATCTAGCGGGCGAGTGGTTTAAAAAAGGAGATTTATTTGTAGTTGATATGATGATTGTTACTGAAACCTTTAGCAGTGCCATGAAAATAGTAGAACCAGCTCTTGGCGAGATGAAAAGAGAATATATTGGAAAAGTCGTTTTAGGCACTGTACAGGGGGATATTCACGATATTGGAAAAAATTTAGTGGCAGTTTTTATGAAAGGCGCTGGTTTTGAAGTAATTGATTTAGGGATTGATGTATCGCCTGAAAAATTTGTGGAAGCTGTGAAAAAGCATCAGCCTCAGATCGTAGCCATGTCCGCATTGCTAACGACAACCATGCTAAAAATGGAAGATAACATCAAGGCAATTGAAGAAGCTGGTCAACGTGATAAAGTGTCCATATTGGTTGGGGGGGCACCTGTATCGAAGCGCTTTGCTCAGTCCATTAAAGCCGATGGTTTTGCCAATAACGCCCCAGAAGCAGTCGATAAAGCCATTACTTTTCTTAAGTAGTAAGAAATTATCCTTGTAGTAAAATTAATATGATTAAGATATGAAATCAAGTTATTTAAAATTGGACTGATGGAGACGAACTATATTTTAATTTTGAAGTTGTAAATAATAAAAGGTTTATTCTTGTATAAAAAAGAAAAATCTTGAGTTGTTTTTCGCTCTTAAATTTAATAGACCTTGTTGTCTTTTTACTTTTAAATCTCACTTATCAATTTGATCTGAATTTTTTTTAAATAAAAGTAGTTTGAGTAAAGAATCCATGAAAAAAGAGCGGGAATACATTCAAAAACTCGCAGCCAAAGTAAAATTAAATACTTAGGACATACTTTCAAGGCTCAAAATTTTTTACTATACTTGCTACCATTATTAATTTTCTAAAGTCAGCATTAGGAGGTAATTCATCAGAAACTCCTAAAACGAGATTTGGAGAAAACATCTCTAATACTTTCTGAGTATATTCTCTTACATATTTATATGAATATTGAGGTAAAAAAAGTATGGAAGGAATTCCATCAAGATATATTTTGTCTCCTATCGAATCTCGTAATTCCTCCAAAGTTACATCTCCTTGTGGTCTAGCTGTAAGAGCTTCTAATCCGTCAAATGGTAATTCTTCTAAATAAGGAAGTAAATCTTTTAAAGAACCATCCATGTGAATATGGCAGAATTTCCCAACTCGATGGAATTGTTTCACCCTTTTTTCATAATAAGGTATGAGATATTTTTCAAAATATCTTGGAGGGGTTAAATTACAATCAATATTTTCTCCGAAATTTAATATTTTAATCGGGGAATCGCAGAGGGTTTTAAACATATCATCTTGCCAATCATCAATAAATTTCAATAAATCTTCCATTTCATTCGGATATCGCCTTAAGTTTATAATTGTTCGTTCAAAACCCATATGTTCTGTAATTAATGACATATAGGGAGATCGGGCATAATAAGTACCCACAACACCTCTATCTCCAATTATCCTTTTTGCTAATTTAAAAACAGGAAAATAAAAATGAAATTTTGTATGCTCTATAATATACTTTAGAATTTTCATATCATTAACAGTTTTAACGGGATATTCTACAAGATGCCCTCCTCGACTTTTTTTATATAGATTACCTACTTTGGTTTTATAGACAGAGATTAACGAACCATCTCGATCCTTGCTCCATCTAATCCGAATATACCTTACTTTTTTACGGGGCCAGATTATAGGCAAATAGAAGTTTTCTATCACGTACCTCGGACTTGCTTCAAGATAATCAAAAATTCCTAAAATGCTTTTTCTTAAAATATATCTAGGTATCGTTCCACCACATTTCTTATCAGTTCTTGGCCTCCTCCAAAGACGGTTTCCGTAGTACCAATAATACAGTCTTGGACTAAAAACGATTCTATCAATTTTTTTCCGAGCAAAAGTATTTAAAACTCGCTCCCGAAGAGTTTGTGGTTTTGACATAATAAAAATTCAAAAACATACTATTATGTGTCTAAAAGGTTCTTATATATTTTTTCATTAATTTTAATTGCTTTTAAGGTTATAATCTTCAATAAGTAAGATACTATTCTCTATATAAATTTTTTTTCTTGCCATAAAGAAATTTGAGATTTTTTATGAAAAATTTATTTCGGTCTCAATTTCAGAAGTAAAAAACTTTTTTTGACTTCTGTTTCTCGCTTTGTAATTTCCCGTCTTTACAATTTTCCTTTTTTTCATCGTGGATCTTGTCAAATGAATTACGTTGGTTTAAGGTTTGACTTCTTTCTCTTTATTGTTGATACCTTTTTTTTGACATTTTTCTTTTAATAAAGACCAACATAATTTTCTCTAATTCCAATTCTTATAAGCGAAATCGTAAATGGTCCAATTTAAGATATTATTGTTATTAAAGGTTGTTTAATGTTATCTGGATTAAATGTTCAAAAAAATAACTATTTTCACGTCAATTTACGCCATTTGAAAATAACTGTTCCACCATCAGTATATGGCTTTCCAGGATCAACACATTGCATGTAAGCGTGATCGCGATCTTTTTCTGTGGTAAGACCAAGTCTAACTGGACACCAATCATGCTCAAGTATTGTGGAATAATGAAGAAGTGTAGATAAAGCATGCGTACATAATGCATCTGTCTTGCTTAGGACAATC
>JAUXAJ010000286.1 GCA_030620005.1 Promethearchaeota archaeon
TATTTTAAATTTTACATTGATAACTTAAGTTATGTAAATTATAGAAATGAATTTTTAGGGTATAGTCCTTTTAGGTGATCATCGAATTTAAGTTTTTATTCATTGCCGCTTAATATATAGCCCCACTAACGGAATGTAGCCTTTAAAAAGCTCTAGATCAATAACTTTTTTATTTATTGATATTTTTTCAAGAATCCAGCAAATACATGAAAAAGTTATTGTATTACTATACTTTATAGTAATTCATTAATCCCTCGAGTATTTCTTTAGCGTCTCCAACGATGCAGTAATCTGCGACTCTAAAAATTGAGGCGTTTGGGTCCTTATTAACAGCAACGATAGTTTTGGAGTCCATAATGCCTACAACATGTTGTATTGCACCTGAAATCCCAAAAGCTAAATACAAATCTGCAAAGATCGTTTCACCGCTAATTCCAATTTGTAAATGTTCTGGCATCCACCCATTTAGAATAGGACGCCGAGTTCCTCCTACTTGACTATTTGTCAACTTGGCTAATTCATTAAGTTGTTCGAAATTTTCTTTCGAATTTAATCCTTGCCCTCCGCCAATAACGAATTTCGCATCTGAGAGAGTTGAAGTAGGTTTATCCTTTCGAGTTGGAGTTCCAATTATCTTAATCTTTAACTTGCTTCTATCAAATTTATAATCCACTTTAACGAGTTCAACATTGCCTTTTTTTAATTTTTTCTTTTTAAATGTTCCCGCTGTAATGGTACACATTTGCGGTCTGGCATTTGGGCAAGTAATTTGCACAAAAAAGTTTTTTTTATAAGCCGCATACGCAGGTTTATCGGTTAATAAAAGGTTACTTCCATATTCGTCGCTTAATTCTAAATTTAAAATATCACTTACTAAACCCGTGCGACAACGAAAAGCTACTCGCGCAGCTAATGCGTTCCCCGCTTCAGTGCTAGGAAACAAAAATATTGAAGGTTTATGCTCTTGAACAAGGTCATTAACAAGAGTAGTAAAGATCCGTTCATGATAATGTTTTAAATCGTTATCGCTCAAATAAATTATCTTGTCAACGCCATACTCTTCAATTACAGGTAAGTATTGTTCTGCATCCAATGCTAAAACAATTGCAACAAGTTTTTGTTCTAAGTTGTCTGCAAGTTCTCTCCCTTTACTTAATATTTCCAACGCGCAGGGGTGAACTCGCTCGTGGTCTTTAATTTCAGCAAATACCCATACATCCTTGTATTTATTTGTATTAATCATTTACATGCGAACCCCATTATTATTATTTCTTTCCTGTCCATATTTTTTCAATTCCGTGTTCTTGCATTATATTTACTAATTTTTCAATCTTTTCGTTGGTATTTCCTTCGATAATTTCGTTTTTTCTCTTTTGCACGATTTCTATAGTATTTACTACATCCGTTGGAGAATTAGTGCGTCCATCAACATGTATAGGGCAATTAAGAGCATTAAAATCAAACACTTCTATTTCTTTTTCAAACGCTCTTTTAATTCCCAAAAGAGACGTGTGTCTTGGCTTGTTATAATGACTTATGACTCGAATTATAATTGGAAGATTCACTGACACTTGTTGACTTTCGTGTCCAAAGTTTCTTATACACCTACATGCTCCATTTTCGAATTCTAGTTTAAATGTGTGCGTTAATAAGGGAATATCAAGGGCCTCTGATAATTGGTAAGGGACTTGTCCCGTACTTGAATCAGAAGATTGGTTTCCGGTTATAATAATGTCGTAATCCTTAATTTTATCAAACACTTCTTTTAATACAAGCGTAGTTTGAAGAGTATCGGAATAAGCAAATTTAGGATCAGAAATTAGGATGGCTTTATCAACCCCCATGGATAAGCACTCTCTCAACGCAGATTCCGCTTGGGGAGGTCCCATCGTCAATGCCGATACAGTTCCGCCATATTGCTCTTTTAACCTTAATCCAAGTTCTAAACCGTAGAGATCGCCTGGATTTACGACATTTTCGACCCCCTCGCGTATTATTGTTCCCGTTTTATTATCGACTTGAAGGCTTTGTAGTTTTGGAACCTGCTTTATTAAAACGAATATTTTCAAACCCATGTTACATGTTACCTCTTAAAATCTGTTGAGCAATAATTAATTTCATTATCTCTGAAGTTCCTTCATAAATTTCTACAACTTTAACGTCTCGATAGTAGCGTTCAAGTGGTAAATCCTTCATGTAGCCATAACCACCATGAATTTGAATAGCTTCTTGTGTAATCTGGCGAGCAATCTTACCCGCAAAATATTTACACATTGCCGATTCTTTGGAAAAATTTTTTTTCCTATCCTTTAAAAACGCTGCTCTATAAATTAGCAACCTAGCAGCATCTATTTTAGTTGCCATTTCGGCTAATTTAAACGAAATACCTTGAAACTGGGTAATTGGTCTTTTAAATTGAATTCGGCCTTTTGAATAATCAACGGAGTGCTCGTAAGCAGCTTGGGCAATGCCTAGAGCTTGAGCTGCGATACCTATTCTTCCTACATCCAACGCTTGCATTGCGATTCTGAAACCATCAGACAGATTACCTAAAACATTTTCTTTTGGAACCCGAATATCGTGGAAATATAAACTCGTCGTTGGATTTCCTCGCATTCCTAGCTTATCTTCTTTTGGACCGATCTCGTATCCTTCCATTCCTTTTTCAACAATGAGAGTGGCTATTCCTTTTTGTCCATCACTGGTCTGAAATCGCGTTCCAACTAAAAAGACAGAACCAATACCTCCATTTGTTACAAATATTTTTGATCCATTCAAGATAAAATCGTTTCCGTCTTGAATTGCCATGCATTCTATACCTTGTGCGTCTGAATTTGCGTTTGGTTCTGTCCAAGTAAAACCAGCTATTTTATTTCCAGTAGCAATATCGTATAGATATTTTTCTTTTTGCACTTCTGAGCCCCATTTTAAAATTGGAAAAGCTCCAACGGAATTATGGACAGTTACAGCTAAACCAGTTGATGCACATATACGCGAGATTTCTTCTATAACTATGACATAACTTATCGAATCCAAATCAGCACCACCATATTTTTCAGGAAGTTGAATCCCCCAAGCGTTTATTTTGGAGAGCTCCTTAGCAACGTCCCAACTAAATTTAGCTTCTCGATCAAGTATAGGTGCTAATGGTGCTAGAACCTCTTCCGAAAACGTCCTCACGCTGCGTCTAACAAGTTTCTGTCGTTCTGTTAATTCAAAATTCATTTAAAAACCCATCTCAATGAAAATGATTAATATTAATTAATTATAATATCGGTTAAATAATTTTTAACTTTTATTATCAAAAAAGAAAGCCATTAAATTATATAAATAATTTAAAAGATAAGAATAGATCATTTTATTAATTGTATCCTCACGTGTTAATGGTGATTTAAATGAAAAAAACGAAAGAACAAATAATAAATGAGGCTTTCGAACTAGGAAAGAAATACGAGTCAGAATGTACAGGATGTGCGCAATGCACCATTGCTGCCGTTTTTGAAGCTTTAGGAATTTGGAACGACGATGTATTCAAAGCTGCCAGCGGTTTAGCTGATGGACTGGGATTAACGGGAGATGGAACTTGTGGAGCGTTTACTGGGGGAGCAATGGCGATAAGTCATTTATTCGGAAGAAAGCACGGCGATTTTAAGGATATATTCAAACCTTTTAAATCGTACGAGTTAGTTAAAAAATTGCATTCTCAATATATTGAACAATATGGTTCTTGTAGATGTCATGACGTTCAAAAATCACTCATGGGGAGAACATTTAACTTATGGGATATGAACGATATGGCAGAAGCATTTTCTCCGGGAGGATTACCAGACCATTGTCCTAACGTTGTAGGTACTATTGCTAAATTTACAACAGAAATAATCTTAGATGAGGGTTTTGAACCTAAAAGTTAAAATAATTAATCAAAAAGAGTGAAATAATTCTCTTACAAATCTTTAAAATAATTTAAAATATATTAAATATCATTAGGAATTAAAGTAGAAATATTTGTTATTAAAATAACAGTTTGGTTACAATGGCTGCAAAAGGCATACTATGGGGCATTGTTTTTTTCTTATCTGCCGTGATTTTTTTTACAATTCCAACATATCTAATTGTTACTTTTTGGGTTTGGTTAAACGAGTTTACTATAGGGGAAAAACCAGTATATACGCTTGCTTTATTTATCTTGTTTTTATATCTTATCTCAATAATAGTTTCTGTCATTTATGTTGCTGCCATGGGCAGGGCGTTCGTCCAGAGAAAAAACGAGGATTTAGGGATTCCCAAAGGTATAAAAGGTTTCGGACTTGTCTCTGTTATTGTAATTATCTCGTTCATGGTGATTTGGTACTTGTTATTTGGCCAAATTGCTTTTTTTTCAATGAAACCAATTTAATTGACTTAATTTTTTTTTTTTTTAATGAAATAATAAAAAAAGAGTTATAGATTAATGGGATAGTTTCCATATTCATGTGCTGCTTCAATCATCCATTTTAGATTCTCAACCTTGACGGCTGGATGCATGTTTGCCGGTGAAACAACGTAACCACCCCCTGGTCCCGCGGTTTTTATTGCGTATTTCAAGTGATTAAATACATCTTCCTTAGTTCCGTGTGTTAGCACTTCACCTACATCAATACCCCCGAATAGGCAAAGTTTATCGCCCACCTTTTTCTTGACCACGGCTAAATCGACACCCGCAGTAGGTTCAAGGCTATGAAGGCCATCGAATCCACAATTAACAATGAAATCAAGAATTGACGTGATATCTCCGTCTGAGTGTAAAATTATCTTTTTCCCCCTTTCGTGAACAGTATCCGTTATTATTTTGTAAGCGGGCAAAAGAACTTCTGTAAACTTCTTTGAGCTCATCATCGGTCTCTTTTTGTATGCTAAATCTCCAGATTCAACAAATAATTCAGCTCCAGCGTCCATATAGCTCCTATAACAAGCAGCAGTAAATTCTGCTATCACTTCATGCACCTCTTTAATAAATTTAGGATTTTTTATTAGCATCTTTGAATAATAAATCATTCCCATTCCTTGGCTAGCTGACTCGAAAACACCCGCTAAATCGTTCGTCACGGCAACGAGAATTTTGTCTTTATGTTTTTTATTGATGCGTCTATAAAATTTTTTTACCATCTTTGTATATTTCTCTGTCATTGGCCCCTCAATGTTTTCCCTAGTTTCTTTCCATTTTTCGGGCGTATTCATCGTGCCATATAAATAGTACGGGTTAAAGTTCCCCTCGTTATCGCGAGCTTCCCAGACTCGTCCAAAAATATCCTTCATGAGGAGCCTATCGTCGTTAGGATCGTCATGCACGTATAACGGAATCACGCCCACTTGCATTACATCGAGACCAATCGCAATTGCCGCTTCGGTGCATCGAGAAAAAACTGAAGTTTCCACCGATTCAATCAAATTGCTCAATTCTTCCATCCATCCATCGGGATTATCGCGTTTCAACTGGTTAACCAAATCAAAATCGCTCATTTCAGGTTTTCCTAGAATCTCGTCTACATTATTCGCATCGATTAAAATTGCATGTACAGGTACTCGATCTGGTTCTTCTAAATTAAGGGCTGCAAATACTCTTTCTTTAAAATTCATATTAGATACCTTTTTTTTACTTATTCAGTAGTAATAATAATTAGTACTCAATATTCCATATTCTAGTATAATATTCAATATTATAGAAGTAATAATAAATATTACTTTAAGAAAATAGTTCTTCTCTAAAAACAAATAAAATGTAAAAATTAAACGAATAGGTTTTTTACGAATTCGCCAATTTTTGTCATGGCATCCTTAGCTTCAGGTAAATCGCGTAATCCAAAAGCCTGAAACACGTGCAACATGCCATCCCACTCTTGCAAGATAACATCTACCCCAGCTGCTTTAGCCCGTTCAAAAAAGCGCGTGGAGCAATCATAAAGCATTTCACTCTTGCTAACTTGTAATAATATGGGAGAGAGTCCTTTTAAATCAGCATGAACTGGAGAGATCAAGGGATCATGAGGATCTGCTCCTGCCAAGTAAGCTGGTATCCACCAAAACACACCAACATCTGCTAACACAGGATCAGTTTCAGCGTTTTCGAGAAATGATTTACTACTATCCGTATAATCAATACCAGGTGAAAGAGCAATTGCCCCAATGGGTAAAGGAATGCCTTCATCGCGTGATTTTAAGAGACAAGAGATTGTCAAGTTACCTCCCGCAGAATCTCCCCCAATTACGATATTTTCGGGCTTAATTCCCGTTGATAACAGCCAATTATAAACACTCATGCAATCTTCCAAGGATGCAGGAAAAGGATGTTCTGGGGCGAGGCGATAATCCACGCTTAATACACGCATCTTTGTTTCTTCTCCTACAGCTATCGTGAATAATCTGTGGCCTTTAGGCGACCCTAAGACCATGCCTCCTCCGTGGAAGTATAATAACACTCGCTCTTCGTTCGCACCTGGAACGATTTGCCATTCTGCGGGGACACCTCCTGCGTCTATCAATTCCAGCTTAACACCGTCCG
>JAUXAJ010000258.1 GCA_030620005.1 Promethearchaeota archaeon
TGAAAGAAAGGAGTGCAAACTACGGGCTTATCTATTAATTTTCCGACTATCAAGTTAATTAAAAGATTAAAATAAGGAAAAAATGTTGAATGGATTAAAGAATAATTTAAATCACTTGTATTCAAAAAATAATCAATTAATTCCTTCATGAAAGGCCCATTTTCCAATAATTCCTTTAAGCAATCGTCTGATAAATTTAATGAATTATATTCCTTAATGTTTTTAATGTAAGTTATTCTATCTTCTAGCGAGATTTCGTAATTTATTGGAAATCTATTAATTTCTAAATTATTTACTTTTTTAAAATATTTCTCCTTTTTTTTTATGATACGCCCTTTAGGATCCCGTAAAGCTTTAAAGTCAATTGCGTTTGAAGTAAAGATATCTATTTTTTGCCTTGAACTTAAAAGTTCGGCCATTCTCTGTAGATAAAATTCTGCTCCTGAAATAGATGGGAAGTACCTTGTCGGAAGATATAAAATTTTTTTCAAGGTTTTAAAGATCTTTTTTTTGTATCAATTATATAATAACATGAGATGCAAGTGTCAAAAAATTTTCTAGCGGAAATTTATTTGAGGGTAAACGAAATGGGAATTATCGACGATAAATTTTTAGCATATCTAGATGATTTTATTCCTAATATATCTGGAAGAGTACTAGAAACAATAAAAAGAGGAATTTCCAAATATATTTATAAACCTTCAAATAGAATCGTTTGGGTTGCAATGGGAAAAAATGACGAGTATTTAATATATCCGAAGACTTTTTGTAGTTGTCATAATTTTTATAATCAAATCCTCAATCAAAAGGAAAAAAACATGGTCGTTTGTAAACATATATTAGCCCAAATCATTTGTGAAGCCTTAAATGAATATAAAGAGATCGAATTAGATGATAGTAATTTTTCAGAACTAGTCAAGGATTTAAAGCTAAATTTCTAAAATCTCTGCCTTTTTAATTGAATCGCTTATTAATTTGTTTATATCCACGTTTGACTCGGCAATCTTAATCTCCAGGGGTTTAGCGTGAGTTTCAGGATATTGAGGGTTATATTGACATCCTGCTGAGCTTTTAGAAGTTATTTCATAAAAACCTATAGATTCATTTAATTTTATTACCTCCAATTTATTAAATCCGATCAATGGTCTCAAAATTACGCATTCTTTTATTAAGTTATTGTAGGCAAAAAGATTATCAAGTGTTTGGCTCGCTTGTTCTCCCAAAATATCCCCGGTTACGATAAAATTGGTCTTTTCAGATTGTCCGATTATTTTTGCAAATCGTATCATTAATCTTTTACATAATACACATGTTAATTTTCTATCACTTTTTTTTTTAAAAGTCTCTAAATTCGGATCGTGATTAATGAGATATAATTTACTTTCATTATTTGTGAATGTAGTTAATAATTTAACGAGTTCAATAATTTTTTTTCTCATTGATCGTTGGTGATCATCTGATGTCAAAAATGTAAGAAAAATCGGCTCAAAATTCTTCTTGATCATCAGATACGCAGCTATGGGGCTATCCAAGCCCCCAGATAGTAAAGATACGAATTTTTTCATTAAAATGCAAAAATGTTTTTTATCTTATTTTATTTTGTATTACTTATATTAAGTTTATTTTTACATTTCTCAAAGTGATAACCATTTTAAAATATAGCTGCATGAAATGTGGTGCTTGTTGTGCTGTTTTAGAAGAATTCCAAGGAAAATATGTTAAAAGAATTCCTTTATATCCAGATGAAGTGGATAAGTTGATATCTATTGCAAAAAAACGAGGCGTGCGGTTTAAAGTTATAGAAGATTTAATCTTTCCAGATATTTTAAATGAGAGAATCCTTGTAATTACATATAGAATAAATTTAGACAACCTTGAGGTGCGATGTCCCTTTTATGATCAGGAGAATGGTTGTTCTGCTCACGATATTAAACCAATAGCGTGTCAGGCATATCTATTAGCCTTAAAGCGCGAAGACGCTTTCAGCTTTCAGCTTTCAGTTGACCCGTTATGTAAATATGTCGTAAGGAACTATAACGAGTTAAAGGGTGCTACTTTAGATACTATTAAAGAAATATTCAAAGAGGAGTATATGAAAGCTGAAAAATTTTACAAAAAAAATAAAAAATTACAACTCAAAATTAAAGAAATGGAATTTTTAAAAGAAATTGAAATATTGCGCGAAATATCACATGAAGAATTTAACCACTATTTAAAGACTTGGGAACGATTTGAAATTCGAGTTTAACTTTATATAACCTTTAAAAAGGTATTACGCAAATATATGTCGGATTATTACTGTAATGATTAATTGCGCTTCTATCCATGTAATATTGTATTTATTAAACAATAAAAAAATAACTCTTCTTAATAACCTAATTTGAGGAATATTACAAATATTATATTTCTCAAAACTACTAAAGTTGAGAGATGCATTTTTAGAATGAAAGATTGTATAATGGATGAAACTTCTGGAATTAGAACGATTATTCACTTTGACCTAAATAAAGAGGATTTAAACAACCCACTTTGCATTATTGGTATGCCAGGTATTGCCGATGTGGGTAAATTCGCAATAGACTCATTGATTGGGCAACTTGAAGCTAAAAATTATATGAATATTATCTTTGACGATTATCCTGCTGGGGCAATTGTAGATGATAGTATTTTATCTGTTCCAAAAGCAGAAGTTTTATTATGGAAAGATCCAAATAATGAGCGAGATATTATCTTAATCACGGCTGATGCGCAGAGTTTAACGCCAAAGGGCATTTATCGGATGGGATTCTTCCTTACGAATTTTTTAAAAGAACTTGATATAAAATTAATTGTTGCTGTAGGTGCCTATCCCGTAAATAGTAATAACATAGATCTTAAAGTACCAAAAATTTACGTAACTTCAACAAACCGCAAATTGTTAGAAAAATTTTTAACAAGTAATAAATGCGAAAAAATACAAAAGGGCGTTATAATAGGTCAAAATGGATTAGTGCCATGTCTAGCAAAGGCGAGATTTAACATTGATGGACTAGTATTTCTTGCAGAAACTGATAATTTAGCGATGGTTAACGACGATATTACTGATTTAAAAGCTTCCATAGCACTTTTAGAAATGTTGAAGAAGTCCTTTACATTACCAATTAAAAAAAAATATTCCTTGGAAAAAATAGATGATTTAACGAAAAATCTCCAATTAAAAAGAGCTGAATTAGAAAAAGATCTCGACATGTTTCAAATCATTGATACGGACGATAAGCGTAAATCGCTTTACATTTAAAATGTTATCCTTTCTTTTATTTTTCTTTATTTCATGAAGAGTTAAGTCATTAATTATGACTTTAGAAAAAGTTCCATTAAGACAAAAGAATTAACTCTTATTAACCATTATAGAAGCATAATTCTTAATATCTAATTTTGACGAGAATGATTAAAGAACCTTTATTCTTTTAATAACATCGGGCCGTTTCTTGAATAAAATGCGAAACCCGCAATGAGAGCATTTTATCCCTGGTAAAGCGTTTAGTTCTTGCCTGCTTACTTCTTTACCGCAACTCTTTCTTGCACAAACGTACTTGATATTAATCACATCATTCGTTATTATTTGTTCTGATGCATTAATAAATCAATACTTTCAATTAAATTTTTTTGTTTTTTAACTAATGAGTATTGTATTAAATTGTTAACATTAAAAATATAACTTAATAGAGGTAATATCTGTATTAGATATCTAAGATTTACTCACAAATTAATCTCATATTTTAAATGATTAACGAGTTCCTTGTATCTATTACGGATTGTTGCCTCTGTAACTCCGGCTGCCAAGGATATTTCTTTTTGTGTTCGGCGTTCACCTTCTTGAATCGCAGCAACATATAGTGCTGCTCCTGCCAGACCAGTTGGGGCCTTTCCAACAGTAATACGATGTTTTTTCGCCAAGCATAAAATGTTCGCGGCTCGATTTTGTGTCCTTCCTGATAGTTTCAATTCTGAACAAAACCTCGAAACAAAATTTACTGGAGAAGAAACTTGTATGTTTATTTTAAGTTCACTAAGGATTAATCGATAACATCTAGAAATCTTTTTTTTTTCTACTGAAGTATATTCTACAAAATCGTCTAAAGTCTTTGGAACGCCGTTAATTCTGCAAGATAAATATACGGAAGCAATCAACATTGCTTCAATGGATCTCCCCCTTATGAGATTTTTTTGAGCCATTTTTCTATATATATGGGCGGTAGATTCTTTTATATCCTTGGATAGATTCAATTGGGAAGAAAATCTATCTAGTTCATTCATAGCATGAGCTAAGTTTCTATCAATCGCTTTATTCGTTCTTGTTCGGGCGTTCCATTTTCTTAAACGATAAACATCAGCTTTCATTTTTGGACTAATCATTTTCCCATACGCGTCTTTATTCTTCCAACCAATCATCGTACTTAAACCTTTATCGTGCAAAGTAAGTGTCGTAGGTGCGCCCACCCTAACTTTTTTATTTGCTTCTTCTGAACTAAAAGCCCGCCATTCAGGACCAGAATCTATAATTCTATGCTTTATTACTAAACCACACATGTTACAAATGATTTCACCACGAGAATCGTCTGAAATTAAATTATTATTACCACATTCAGGGCAAAAATTTGAATTCATTTGAGACATAATATATTTCCTCCTCATAAATATTCTCTTCCTATGTTTCTATAATTAATTTAGCATTTTTAAATGTTTGCGTTTTTAAGATTTATTGGTTAATAAGATCAACATTTTTCTTTTTTTTATGTTGATCTTAAATCAAAAATTTTTAAAAGAATAATATTTTCTTTCATATAATGCGACATTTTTATAAATCACATGGGAAGCACTGTTATCTTCGTTCTTTTCAAACAACTTGCCCAAGATGCGGTAAAGATGTAATCTATTGGGAATGCACGCATGGAAGCAAGGTTTTTTTCCAGTATCCCCCTTACGGAAAACTATTAAGACATATTTGTCGGAAGTCTATCGGAAAAAATATAAAAAATAAGTATCCAGTCATTGTTAAAAAACCAAAAGGATTGTTAATAGAACCTTCTTCTAAATGTCCAATATGCGGAAAATTATTTAAAAACGAGAAGAATTTAGCAGATCACCTAAAATCCTCCAATCGAAACGATGAGCTTCATAATATGTTTATTAATAAAGAATTAATTAAAGAATATTTTTCTGGAAAATTTCACACAACTCACAATGGATTAAAAATTTTTTTTAAAAATTCAGAGCAAGGTTCAAAATTTGGAAGAATAAATCTAAAAAAAAGAAACAAATAAATTTTTTAATAAGAATTTTATAGATATATTTATAATTGAATTTTATTTTTTTTGAAACAATATCATAAAACTGTGAATAAAAACAAAACGAGGTAAAATGAATGCCTGGTGTTGATGCTGCAACAGCAGTAAATAAGTTAATGCAAAACGATCCCAGTATTTTAGCTGTAGCAGTAATTGAAGGGGGTCAAATCGTATACTCTACTGACAATTGGGACATAAGTGATGACTACGGTAAAGTCTTGTCCGGTTGGGCATCATTATCCGCTAGATTTATCATGATTTCTGGTGTGAAATATTCCATGTTAGCTCAAACACAAGAAGGATTTACCGCAACATCATACAAGGAAGAAGGGCACATTGTTGCAAGTCAAAATGATGAAAGAAAAATAATAGCTTATCTAGAACCTGACGGAAATATGTCTGGCGCGTCGGGCGATATACAGAGGGTTTTATTTGATATGAGTTCAAAGGGTATATATATGGATACAAACACACAATTTGGCAATAAAACGTCTGGAATGGCTGGTGCAGCTTCGGCTGGCGGTGGTGGAGGCGTAGGCGGTGCTAACATCGATTCTCAATTGAAGTCTGAAATTCAAGGGTTTTTGGCCTGGATTAAAGATAGTGAAGGGCTAATAGGCTATATTAATTATTATCTTTAACAGAATAACGCTCAAATAATAGCTGAATTGTCCAAAATCTACGCTGAGTTAAGACAAATTTTTGGTGTCTGAAATTTTTTTTAAATTTCTTTATATTTTCAAAATTCCAAAAATTAAGTTAAAAAATAAAGAAAATTATTTAATTTTAAAATTAAAATATTTAGGTGAAATCGCGAAAGAATTGCCAATACAAATTAAAAAGGATTTAAATTCATTGAAATTAACTACCTTGAATATAATATTAATTACAATAAGTATAATTTTCATCTTCACTCAAGCAATTTTTTACACTTTTAATGGAGATATGTACTTATTAGCTGCTTTAATTATCCTTCTCATGATTTTAGTAGTGGATATTAGCGCAATCGTTCAACAACTTTTGAAATTAAAAACTCAAGAATTAAAATATTTATCAGAAGAGGATAAGGAATTAAGTATTCCTAAAATTCCAGAAGCCCCTAAGGCTTCAAAAATATCTATAAATACTTCAGGATTATCAACCGAGATCATAGAAAAAATCAAGCTCATGGAAGGTCCAGAAATTAAAGTTGTACTGGTAAATTGTGAGAGGTGTAAGGGAGTTATTCCGGTTCCAGTACCGGAAAAAATAGTTAAAAAATCAGAATTACCTGTTGTACCAATAAGTTTCGTCCATGAAAAGAATGACGATCGACATTGCATTACTATCTATTTAGATCACGACTTTGACATTCGAAGGCAACGATTATCTGATGTTATTCTATCGTAGATGGTTTTATGAAGCATGCGTTAAATTTTTAATTTTTTTACACTTTAAAATAATATGGAAATAAATGTAGGTGTTATTGCCGCAAGTGGTTATGCGGGCGGAGAAGCTGTTAGATTGCTAAGTTATCATCCTAAGGTCAATCTTAATTATGTTACTTCGCGAAAGCTAATAGCGAGATATTTCCATTCTGTTTATCCCAATTTTCGGAATATTTCTAATCTGAAATTTGAAGAATTTAATATAAAAAAAGCAAAGGAAAAATGTGATATTGTCTTTTTGGCAGTTCCACACGGAATTTCGCAGGGGATGGTCCCAGAACTAGTAGAAGTAGGGCTAAAAGTTATTGATTTAAGCGCAGATTTTCGAATAAAGGATGAAAAAATATATAAAGAATATTACAAAAAAGAACATTCAATTCCAAAATTACTTAAAACTGCCGTTTATGGATTGCCTGAATTACATCGAGAAGAGATTAAGAATGCCAATATAGTAGCTGTAGCTGGTTGCCAAGCATCAAGTGCAATTTATAGTTTATATCCGTTAGTTAGAGAGGGGTTAATTAATGTGGACAACATTATAGTTGATTCGAAAACGGGTTCTTCTGGCTCAGGGGCTAGTTCAAATGAGTC
>JAUXAJ010000035.1 GCA_030620005.1 Promethearchaeota archaeon
GCTTATTTGTGCATAATCTTCTTTTGGGACAATTCTCTGAAGGTATGGTCCAAGAGCATCTTCAAACTTATCTTCAACAATTTCTTGATCAACTCCTGGTTTTAATCGATACATTATTTGATTAACTAATGGTGTGCTCGAATTTAGAAAATATCGACTCATGTACGTTACATCAACATAAAATATGGGAAAAGGCTCAAAAGTTGGAAATAATATTGTGGCATCTAATGGGAATAATACAAATTCAGGAGAAAATCCTATATTACTTATTCTTGCACTCCTTTCCATCGATCCAAGCTTAAGTCCAATTCTCTCTCCAATCTTAATGTCATGCTCATTTGCATAATTCCAATCTAAGCAGTATTCAACATTCTCAAGTGGCTTTTTTTTTTCAATGTCAAGTAAATTAAAATAATGAGCCTTTCTCTTAGTATCTACACCGATTAGTAATCCATCAACTTTAGTACCATTTAAAATCATTTCAATTTTTTGCATGTAGCGGAACTCGGGAAACTCCCATATTGATAAATATTCAGTAGAAATTTCTGTGATTTTTTGATCAACGACAGAATTTCTCACAGGATTTAAATACACTGTACCGTCTGGATAATTTCCGCGTTCTATTACATCATCTAAGATCTCATATTGAGCGTCTACCATATAAAACATGGCGCTAGAAAATCCAATAGAAAATATCATCAATATCAATATCGGTAATACCTTCGCTTTATTTTTACTAAGCGTCCGCCAACCTTTCTTCCACATGAACCAAAAAGATAAGCTCATTTAATCACCACTATTGTTTTTTAACAATTCTCGACGTGCAATATCTGTACTTTTAAATATACGTCCATCTCGAATGTGAATATGGTCTTTAGCATATTTATTTGCCATGTCAATATCGTGAGTAACAATTAATATCGTTTTACTATATTCTTGAGATAGTTCTTTCAACAATTTGTATATCTCGTTGCTTTTAACTGTATCTAAGTTTCCCGTGGGCTCGTCTGCGAGAATTAGAATTGGATCTTTTACTAAAGCCCTAGCAATAGCCACTCTTTGTTGCTCACCACCAGAAAGTTGGTTTGGATAGTTTTTAAATTTATCACCTATTCCCATCCGATCTAATAACTCAGTAGATTTCTTTTTCGGTTTCTTGATATGAGAAAATCTAGCCGCTAATTCAACATTTTCCAAGGCCGATAAAATTGGTATGAGGTTGTAGAATTGAAAGATTACTCCAATCTTCATGCGCCTATATAATGTTAATTCTTGTTTCGAAAGTTTTGTAATATCTCTTCCTTCAACAAAAATTTCTCCTAAATCTGGCGAATCAAGACCTCCTAACACGTTTAATAAGGTTGTTTTTCCACATCCTGAAGGTCCTAAGATCATCTTGAAAGCCCCTTTTTCCACTTCAAAATTAATACCATTTAACGCCCTTACTTCAAGATCTCCAGTTTTGAAAGTTTTATGTACTTCTCGGACTATTATTTTAGTGCCTTCTTGAATATTTTCGTTACTGATATTTTTATTATGTGTTATTTTTAATTCCTTATTTTTCATTGTTCCTTTTTAATATATCCTCGAAATTTATTACATTTTTTAATGATATCTTCAACACTCAATAGTTTTTCTCTATCTTTAAAATCAAAAAAACTCTTACTTATCTAAAACTTTTCATGTATCTAGTAAAAAAGTCTCTATTATTAATGGAATAAAAATAAGTTTAAAAAAAGAAATTTAAAAAAATTCTCTCTAGTTTCGACATTTTATCGGTCTACTCCGCTAATCTTATCTTTGGTTTCTCTCACACCGAGATAGGAATATAGTTGTCCTTTCATATCCGAAACGGATTGAACTTTTTTCTTGGCCACATTAAATTCGTCCCGTGTCACATCTCTTCCGCCCAATCCTACAATGAAACATCTAAATATTGTCCCCATTGAATACAAAGCAGTAGCAATTGACATTGAAAACGGAGGTAAGAGATTGTTCAAAGAATCTGATTTTTCTAAAATAATCAACTTCTCGATGCCGTGATCTTCTACAATTTTTTGAAGTTGTTGGTATGGAAACGGTCGATAGGCTCGAATTTTAATCAGACCTGTGTCTTTATTCTTAGTCATCCAACTAATGATATTTCCACACATTGAACCCATCGTGATAAATGCTGTTTTTGAAGAATTGTCTAAATTGTACGTTTCAATTAAGTCGTATTCTCTTCCCGTAGCTTCTTTAAATCGCCTAAAAACCTCGACCATTTTTCCCAAAACAGGTTTCTTCTCTTCGTCTAACCTCATTCTTCCTTCCATGAAATAACTTGGAGTTACAATTCCCCCCCACGTTCCTGGTTTTTCGGTATCAACGGTGTGTCTTGGTTTCTTGGGCGTCAATTTTTGAACCACCGAGTCGGGGATTAAGGTTAATTTTTGCACGGAGTGAGATATTATAAAACCATCGTGGACAAACATCGTAGGAAATAATGTATCTTCAGAAATCATTACAGAAAGAATTGCTGCGTCGTAAGTTTCTTGCACATTCTCAGAAACAATGCAATTCCAGCCAAAATCAGTTAAGACGAATTCCCAAGAATTCCAAATCGACAAATTAGGGGCGTTAAAAGCTCTAGCCGATATCATCATTGTTAAAGGCACGCGCCATCCAACGGCCATGGGCAACGCTTCAGCCATCAACAAATAACCTTGAGACGCAGTTGCAGTAAAAGTTCGGGCGCCTGCAGCGCAAGCAGCAGTAGAATAGCTCATTGCAGCCAATTCAGATTCCACATTTACAAATGCTGCTTTTAATCTACCTTGATGAACTACATCAGATAGCCCTTCAACCGACTGGGTCTGTGGAGTAATGGGAAAAGCACAAATAACATCCGGGTCCGTTTGAGTGACTCCTCCAGCAACGGCGTAATTTCCAATCATGGCAGTTTCGATAGGTTCTTTAATTTCCTTAAAGAATAACTTCATTGGTTCGATGGACATGGTTAATTACCTCTGAACTTTAATTAAATAGAATATATGATTTATATTATTATAATTTATTAATAATTATATTGAATTCTAAAAAACTTTTTCATATAAAATATTAAAAAAAAAAATTATACCTTAAGTTTCCGGCGCAGCACAAGATGCCGGACCTTGTTTCATTCTTTTATCTATAGCGTTAACCGGGCAAATATTTAGGCAATTTTGGCAAGATTTGCAGTGGCCCATATCAATCCCCGTCATGTGCCATTGCCCGTCATCTCCCTTTTCTCTGAGTATTGCGAAATCGGGGCAAATATACCAGCATTGAGCGCAATCAGTGCATTTTTCTTCGTCCCAAATAATGTCCCATTCACCCCAGGAGCCCGTATTAACTTGAGCGCTTCCAATTTGAATTACATCTTCGTCGCAATACCAAACACCAGCAATATCAACTTCTTTATATCCTGGAAGTCCTAAAAAGACTTGTTGCCAAGGAACTTTTGTATCCACGGTAAAATCGAGTTCAGGAGCGTCTTTACTCTCGTACACGCAAGTTTCTTCTATTGCTTGTTTTATCGCTTCAATGTTCTTTCCTGCTATGGCTCCCTTAAACCTTTTCATTATTGCATCAGAGAGCGCTTCAAAAGAAAATATCGGTCCCACGCGAATCAAGGCGCCAAGAATAATTGTGTTCGTAATATTTCTTCCCAATACATCCATAGCGATTCTTGTCGCATCAATCGTTGCCACATTTATGTCTTTTCTACCAACAGCCTCTTGAATTTGAACTTGGTCCAAGACCGTGTTAACGATGAGCCACCCTCCTGGAGGCACCCCCGCAGTTACGTCTATTTCTCCAAGTAAAGAAGGGTCCAGCACGGCAACGAATTGAGGCGCGTAAACTTGCTCGTTGGTCCTTACTAATTCCTCGTTCGCACTAAGCCTCACGTAACTTTCAGTTGGCGAGCCCATTCTTTCTGCACCAAATCTTGGTTGGCAAACGCCATAGCCGTAAAATGCTTCAACGCATAAATTTGAAGCTGTCACCCCGCCTTGGCCCCCGCGAGCGTGAAAACGCAAATTTACGACGTTTTCCTTCAAGATTTCCTTTAATTGGTCTTGATTTAACAATTTTTTTTATTTTTTTTTTTTTTATATAAAATGTTTTTAATGTAATGTAATATAATATAAATATTATAAAGATTTTAAAAAAAAAAAAAGTGATTATTTAATACTAACGCTCTTAATGCGTTAGAGATCTAATTCTTTTAATTTTGCCTGAATTTCTTGCACTTTTGCAGGCGTTAAATCGTAGAGTTTCCAAAAAAGTAGAGTCCCAATCAACAAGAAGATCATTGGAATCACTCCGATGGTAAGTTGAATTCCCCAGATTGCTAAACCACCTTGGGTATCGGCACCCTCAACAAATCCGGTTAAATCGTGAACAACAGCAAAGATAATTGCTTGAGCCACTATTGCAAACCGCATTAAAAATGCATTAACACCGTTGAAAAGGCCTTCGTTTCTTTTTCCCGATCTTGTAACGCTTTCATCAATTATATCGGCAAAAATTGGTCTACTTACGGCAAAAATTCCTGCTATGCCTACACCCCATAAAATTAGTATGATTACCCAGCTAGTCAAATCAACCAAGAATGTCATTGGAAGTGTAAAGATACAAGACACAATCGCACCGATTATTAAGACCTTTCTGTTATCATTAATTTTTTTGGCGAATTTAATCCATATGGGAGTAGAAACTAAACTACTTATTAAATATCCTGCCATGATGATGGTTGAATATACTGCAGGCAAGTTCAAAACGAAGCGAAGTCCGTATTGTAGAGACCCTAGCAAGCAAGCCCTTAATATGTTATAGCCAAGAAATAAGCATATATAGGCGACGAAACTTTTTTGTTTTAAGGCCAATTTAACAGTTTCCATTAGTGAAACTTTATCGCCTTTTTCTTTTTGGAGTTCCCACGCATTTAAAAATCGATCGATTGTTTCCTGATCTTCTCGCAGACCTGGTATGACAAAAACACCAACGATTAACGAAACGATTACCAATATCCAAGCTTGGTCTATAAATGATTCCTTAACACCATAATGAATAAAAAATGGTGGTACTAGCGAGCCAAAGGCTATTCCTAAGTAACCTAAAATCATTATAATTCCGCCAGCAGTCCTTCTCTCGTCAAGATCTCGAAATTTATCGGCAAATAGGGCTCCAAAATTGACTCCCCAGAAAGAAATAGTCGTGTCAAATAAACAAGTGGCAAAAATGAGCCACCCAAAAATTATCCACTGCCCTTCAACAGGATCGACGTTAGGAGGGGCATATAAAAGCACGTATATTAAAATCGAAGGAAACATCGAACTAACAATCCATGGCAAGCGTCTCCCATATTTTTTGGTGAAAAAAAAGGGACGATCACAAATATAGCCTACTAAAGGGTCATTCACGGCATTCCATATCGCGTAAATGATAAACCCTAAAGCCGCAAGCCAGCTTTCTAAACCAATTTCGGCTTCGTAAAAATAAAAAACATACGCCCCAAATGTAATCGCAAAAGTCTGCATTATGAAATCGCCTAAACCGTATGATGCCATGCTTAACTTGGAATGTAAAATGTCGGGACTTCCTTTGTTATTTATATCATTTTTCATTTCTAAATCACTTTTAGATCAAGATTTTCTTTTATAATTTTCTTTTATAATTTTATAAATCGATGTATTAGTTTAAAAAGGTATCATTTATAAAAACAAATACACTTGTAACTCATGCATTTCTAAATAAAAATATCGAGGATTTTATAATGTTATTAGGAGCAGCTTTACAAGAGCTAAAGATAAAACAGAGTAAACTTGCCCGATTGTATGTTCTTAGACGGGAAACTTTTAATGTTTTGGAAAACAAAGAGATTGAGGTTAATTTTGGAGAAGTTTCTCGGGAAATTAACGAATTACTTCAAGAAATTCGAGATCTTAAAGTAAAAATAGCAAAAACTAATAATAGTTCATATCTCGAAGTCGAGAGCAAAAAAATGTCGATTCAAGAATTGATACTACTCATTGGTGATTTGAGATCTGAATTAATGCAAATGCAGTATCTTAAAACTCGTGGTCCTGTATACTTGGGTGGACAAGCAGTCGAATATATTCCACAAAAACGGCAAGATGAGATTGCCCAGATGATTTCGGATATCGAAAAGAAAAAAGCAGATATGGACAAGTTGCTTCAAGCTAAAAATTGGTCAGTTGAGCTTGTAAAGTAAAGTAAGTTATTAATCGTGCGTAGAACAAACCGTGAATCTTGGAGTTGAGAGAAAGCACCACTGGTAACGGATTATCCAATCCGCTGGGTTCAATTCCCAATTTGTGAAGCTTTATAGATTAACACTCATGGTTTAAAGATTAAGGCTCATGGATTAAGGCTCAAATTCGCTATTCTGTTAATTTCGGGATTCTAGGGAAGATCCTTCGGGATACATCTCGCGGGTTCTAATGCGCACGATGAGGTCTCATGCTTTTATTACCTAAATTGCCGCTCAAATCGCGACAAGTTAAAATTGCTGACATTTATCTTAAAGATCAATTCCAACCTGAAGTATTAACAGAGGAAGTTGAAAAAGGATAAAAATAACAAGATTTCGTGTTGATAAAATTTAAACGAATTTAACGTTGTATTTATTCTTGCCCCAAAAATTTTATAAATAGATAAAGGTTAAATTAGAATCATGGTAAAGAAAATTAAAACGGATAAGAATAAATTATTAATTGGGGTGATTTCAGATACTCATATCCCTTCAGAATCAAAAAGCATTCCAGATAGAGTCATCAAAGATTTTAAAGAAAAAAAAATTGACTACTTGCTTGCTGTAGGAGACTATACCACATTTGAAGCATATGAAAGTATTGTAAACGCTTTTGGTGTTGAAAAGGTTTTTGCAGTCCTCGGAAACATGGATTCTGATGTCAAGTTACAAGAAACTTTACCCGAAACGATTGAAATTGAAGTATTAGGTCATAGAATTTTCATGATTCATGGGGGCGGTTCCCCACACTTCATTGTTAATAGATTAAAAAAGAAACACGATTTGTCTGAGTGTGATATTGTCGTCTTCGGCCACACCCACCATCCCTTTAATCAAAAAAAAGATGGAAAATTGTTCATAAACCCAGGAAGTGTAAACGATAAGAGATTCACCGATGTTAACTCTTATGGATATCTTCACGTCTCCAAAGAAAAGGTTGAGTTTGAAATCATTACTCTTTAATTCTTCCGTCAAGCTTGTCTTGAATGAATGTCCTAAGAGAATTCGTCGTTTAATTTTTTAGCAACTTTAAAGCATAATAAAAGACAATTTTTCAATCCTTCTTTAGATACCATTGTCATGTCATCTTTGGATGTATGCATTTCTTTCAGACCACCCAAGGATCCTAACATGCACGCTTCAAATCCTTGTTTGATAATGGGCATGTGATCCCCCCAAGCACCTGTTGGAATATAGATGCCCTTAATTTCCACGTTTAGTTCCTTAGCACTTGTAAGAAATAAGGCGTTTAATTTTTCTGAAGAGGTCTTTTTTGGAATTCCGTGAGCGGTTAAAATTCTTATCATTCCATGTCCACCAACCGTATCTAAATTTATAAAGAAAGAAGGCTTTCCCTCGAATTCATTTTTGTGTTTTTGAATGAAATCTTTAGCACCACCCAAGTTCAATTCTTCACTAGATGTTAAAAGGAAAGTAGAATCAATGTTGTTCAATGGATTTTCCCGAAAAAAACGAGCCAATTCAATTACCGTGCCTATAGCTGTCGCGTTATCTTTAGCACCCGGAGATTCGTTTCCTGTTTTATTGAAAAAGTTAAGCGCCCCTGTAATGGCTAAAACAATACTTATCCAGAAGAATATTTCAAATAATAACGGAAAATTAAAATAAATGTAAAGCCTGATCAAACTTAGGATTAAATACGTGAAGATAATGATTATATCTCCAAGAACGGCAATAATAAAGATTATCATTCGAACTATAACCGGAAAAGTCTGAGATTTTGTGTCCCAGTGTCCCATAAAAATTACATTGGCTTTAGAATTCTTACTTTTTAATTCAACAAATATATTTTCCGTCTCAAAATTTTTTTCTTCATTTTTCCTCAATTTAATCTCACTAACGTCGGAAATACCAAGAGATTTGAATAAAATAATGAGACAAAATATTGATAAAAACATGGAATATCCAGGCCAATCAAAAAATGTAAACGCTGTTAAAATTAATAACAAACCAAAAGGAACGAATACTATTCTTATCACGAGCCAATTGTAGAACGAAGTTTTAAATTTCTCTCGATGGATGCTTTCATAACCCGTTTTTCTTAATTCGTCAACAATAATTTCTATTGCCTTCTTCTCTCCTTCAGACCCGACTAAGCGGGGGAATGCTAACCGTTCTGTAATTTCGTAAGCCCGTTCAGAATCAATGCTGGTAATCGACATTACAATATCGTATCTAATTTTTTTACTATTGTTATTTATTATTATTGTTTTCTTTCAATAAAAAGCTTATAGGCTCCTTTTATTAATAAATTATTGTTAATGTGTCCAAATCATTAAGGTTGATGTTGAAAAAAATTCTTGTAAGTTCGACAAATTACAATACTTATCCACGATTTTAAGTCTTTATCTTTAGCTCTTAATAGTTTTAAATCCCATAAGCCGTTTTCCTGTTGATTAAGTTTAAACCAATCCAAACCTTCCCTAATTTTCGGGTCGTCTTTCTTGAATCCTAGAAGGTATAGTGTATCAAGAGCCGATAATAGATCAGTAAACCAAAAGGGAAAGGAAAATTTGGTCCAAAAGTCCTTATTCTTGCGATCAGGGTATTTATCGTTCTCAAAAAATCGCGATACCAAGAGTTTTCCAGCACATTTTATTTCAATTTTTTCTCGATATTTTGGATGAGCTGCGAAAGCGCGCAAGACTACACCAGTAACTAAATGAGAAAATGGTTTAGTTCTACTCAGTTGCAAGATTTCTTGCCTATTCATGACTTCTTTCCACTTTGCATTATTTGTTCTCATAGGTATCGCCCATCCTCCATCGCATTGTCGTACTGATAAAAGCCATTCAAGTCCTTTTTCAATTCGAGCATCGTTTTCATATCTCGCTTTAATTAAAAGTTCTAAAATTGCGGCGGTATAATTTGGTGAATATTGAGTTCCGTAGATCCCCCGAATATCTCCTTCTTCAGTTTGGTGGGAAAGCATGAAATTAGTAGCTGATTTAATTGCAGGATGCTTATTATTGAAGCCGTATTTTTCTACCAGCACGCCTAACTGTCTATATGTCTCGATTAAATCATAATCTTCTTGTGAACGAAGATGTTCCTTACCACCAGGATATTTCCATGAGCCATCAGCTTGTTGTTTCTTAAGAATCCTTTCTACTTCAGGTAATTTCCACAAAGTCTCAATAGAATCTACTTTTTCTTCTAAGAGATCACGACTAACGAAATATAAAATTGCCTTGTTTCTAATTTGTAAGAGAGAAGGTAAAGGGTCGTAATTCAAGTGTTCCTTCCAATTATCCATTATTTATCCAAATTAGATTTGTGTTTTAAACTCTTTAGAAGCTTTATCATCTACATACTTTACGAATTCAGGCGTGAATTGAGTTTTTAACAAGTTGGAACTTCCCTTAGTGATCAAGTCATCATTTTCGTTAGTAATTTCAGAAATCGCATGTACGATTTTACGACCTTCTCGTACCATTCTAGCTTTGACGCGAACTTTCTCACCCACTCTTGCTTTTCCCAGATAATCTGCGTGTAAACCAGTTGCGATTAGAATTCCTTTATATCCTAAGGTTGCCGTCATTGCTCCGATTGTATCATCCATGAAAGCACACTGCACGCCTCCATGAAGGATTCCCGAAGGATTTGTCATGTCTGATCTTATTTCAAATTCCATGACAATTTCGCCCCTCTTCACAGACACTACCTTGCCATTTAACCATTTTGAAAACGCAGGAATTGGAAATTTTGATAAATCCATGCCTTTTGCTGATTTAAATAATTTTATCATTCGGTCCGATCGTTCTTTAATTTTTTTATCATCTTCTCCCATAAAAATCCCCAGGTAATTTTAATAAAGTTTAATAATTAATTTTTAAGAATCCTTTGAAGAAAAAAGCTGTGAATGAAATTTTATGACTTATTAATTATAATTATAATTTAAAGAATAACTAGTAAGTTAAAAAAGTTTTATGATAAAGCATTTAAATATTTCAAAAAAACAATGTTTTTAGTTAAATTTAAGGTTTAAAATCGCCATGTTTTAGACAAGAAAGTAAAAATAGAATTAAAAAAAATATGGAATTTTAAGTACTAAAACTCTGATACGCCTTATATAATGTTTCGGTTAACTTATCGAAAGCATCATTGAGACCTTCTCCTGTTAATGCGCTTGTCTTAAAATAACCTAGAAAATTTTGTTCTTTTGCGTATTTTTCAACATTCTTATCGGATCTTTTACCGTCTCCAACGCCTAAATCAACTTTATTTCCAAACAGGGCAATAGGAAGTGAACCCGCATTCTTTTTTAAATCCGCAAGCCATTTTTGAAGATTATCGAAAGACTTTTCTTGATCTGGAGCGTGAGAAAATACCATAATTGCAGCCTTACTCCCCCTATAAAATTTAGGGCGCATTGAAGCAAATGACTCTTGACCAGCGATATCCCAAAGGATTAAATCTACGGGGTTGCCATCAACCTCTTTACTGTGTTTAGTAAACTGTGCTCCGAGCGTTGGGATATACGATTTATCGAATTCTCCGTGTGTATACTGTTGGATCAAACTTGTCTTTCCGACAGCTCCATCTCCGATTACAACGACCTTAAATACGAAACCGCGTCCGCTCATAATTTTTTTCCTTCTTTATTTCTTTATTCGATGCATTATGTACTTGTTTTCTTAAATAATATTAATTCTTTATTATAAATTTTTATAATTCGAAATGAATAATTATTTAGTATTAAATGAATTGAAACACGCCCAAATTTTATTTTAATTCAAAATTGTTTTATACCAATTTATTGGAAGGATTTCAATAACTTTAGATAAAAACTCTTGAGTCGATAGAGTACCTAAATCAGAAATGATTCCAGATATATATTTTGGGGGTGTTATATCAAAATAATAATTGTGGACTTTAAGATTCTTATTAGGAATTTGTTTATTATAGATTTCTTTTATTGGCTTCCCTTCAATTATAATATCTTGCCCGTAATGACTCTTTAAATTATATTTCAAGGATTCGCCTACTGCATATACCTTCACGTCATTCTCAAAAGCTAAGACTGCTAAAGGATACGAGCCGATTTTATTAATTATGGAGCCATCTCTCAAGACGCTATCAATCCCTATTAAGACTAAATCAACCTGATCGATAAACTTTCCCACAGCGGCATCAATTATGAGACGTGTTTCAAAATAATCTGATAAAATTTCGGCAGTACGTTGACCTTCGAATAGAGGGCGTGATTCTAAAACAAATATTTCTAGAGCGTGTTCCTTAAGTTTTATTAAGAGATTGTTGATCGTAGAGCTATAGGAGATCAACATTATTTTAAGGTTTTTTTCGTAATTATCGGTTAAAAATGTCCGAAAAGCACTTTCAATCGCTATTTCTCTTTTCTCTTTATTTTTGCCAAATTGCTCCAATCTGGATGAAATGGTATTTTTTGAATATATTTCTAAATTATTAATTAAAAATCCAATCGTATTGATTAATGGAGCCATGCTTGGTCGAGAATTGATTAAATGTTTAGATAATTCCACGATTAAATCTTTTATATCTTCTGTCTTATTTGATATTGAATGTAATTGATTCTCGATGATTTCAAGTGCTTTACTTATCATTTCATTAGCACCAGATTGATTATCATTCCGTAAATTACTAATCATATGTTGAATTTTATCGTTAATCAAATTATTTTTCCTTTATGCATTTTTAATCGATTCCTATTTTACTCTTAAAAACTTAAATAATTTGTCAAAATTTTTTATAAGGCTTTCTAAGTAATAATATAAAGAAAATTACAACATTGATAACAATTCTTCTTTTGTTATTTTTTGTCTATGTTTTTGGTCAGCCCATAACTTCCAGTAAAAATAGAAATATTCGTATAAATCATATCTATTGGGAGAATGAATCAATATTCCGTTTTCGATAACTTGAATCTTTATATAGTGGGGTAATTCTGCGAAAATCCTTACATCATACTTTTTTAAATTAACATTAATGTTTTGCAATATAAATGATAAAAGTTCATGGAGATCTTCTTTAGGTGCTACTACGCAAATATCTACATCACTTCTATTGGTTTCTTTATTTATAACATGAGAACCGTATAATAAAACTCCTAGAATCTCTTTTTTTTCAAAAATAATTGAAAGATCATTTTTAATCTGTTTAATCATCTTTTTTTTAACCATTTCTTGATTTCCTCCTTGAAATTTTCAACATGCTTTAAGAGTTCTAGCAACCTCGCATGAGCAATAGTGTCATCCAAACCATTATAATTGTGAACGATCCTATTCCTTAATCCATTAGCTTCACTAATGTTAGTAGTTAAAACTGGAGTAATTATCTTTTTCTTTTTTAAAATATCAATATTAGAATAATCATCTTTTGGAATTTTTTTCATGTCTTTTACAATCATTGCGGCTATTCAGTAATAATCTCAACTGAGATCTGGAAAGCATGATAAATACCATAGCGTTTTTGCAATTCTAATTTGTTGAAAAATTCATTTAAATCAACATTTTCAGTCCATTTATATAGATTTTCAATGGTTTGATTTAAATAATCTAATTTTTCATTGTAGCGTTTGAATCGTTTTTCTTCCATCTTATTATTAGTAATTCTTTAGATATATTTGAATGTATTTATCAACTAAATGAAATAACTTAAGGATATAAGAAAGAAAAATTTTGTAAATTATTAAATTCATGATTCATTTTCTTAGTTTAATGACCACGCCTAAAACTATTGACCTTAATGTTAAAGACCTTACTTTTATTAACGATATCAAATCAATGGCCGTAATCGGTCCATCAAAAAAGCGCAATTTTTTTTTCCTAAGAAATCATTTAGATGGATTTAAGGGAGAAATATATGCTGTTCATCCATCAATTAAAGCAATTCCCGGATTTGACGATGGCACGGAGGGAAAAATATTTTCCTCTGTAAAAGACATTCCGGGAGAAGTTGATTTTGCCTTTATTGCGGTTCCAGCCTCTCAAATATTAGATGTAATGGACGATTGCGCTGAAAAAGGAGTAAAGTTAACGAGTATTTTCACGGCAGAATTTTCAGATTCTGGAACAAAAGAAGGAGAAGAGCGCGAAAAAGAATTGGTCAAGAGAACGCGAAATAAAGTAAGGATATTGGGGCCTAACGGAATGGGATTGTTTTATCCAAAATTAGGAATTGCGTGGCGCACGAGGTTTCCTAAGACACCTGGAAACATCGGTTTCATAGCACAGTCAGGCGGAATTTGCAATATTGCAATCTATACAGCACAGGAAATCGGATTAAATTTTTCAAAAGTATTCTCTTTTGGAAATGGGGCGGACGTAGATTTCGTTGATATCTTACATTTTTTATGCAATGACACTGAAACGGAAATTATTTTATGCTATGTAGAAGGGATTAAAGAAGAGAGAGTAAAGGATTTAAAAAAGATTCTCGTTCAAAACAATAAACCAATCGTAATTTTAAAGGGAGGCCAAACAAAAACGGGTTCAATCGCCGCTAAAACCCATACAGCTTCAATCTCAGGAGAATATAGGATTTGGAAAGCTCTTTTTAAACAATATAATTTAATTGAAGTAGATTCTTTAGAACAATTAATAAATACTGCTCGTTTAATTGAATTCTATGGAATTAATGATATAAAGAACATTGTAGTTTTTAGTATAAGTGGAGGGTATGGAGTTTTATTAGTAGATTTGATTGAAAAAGCCGGAATGAACGTGCCTCCGTTTAGTCCTGAAATTCAAGAGCAATTGGATAAAAAATTTTTCATTCACGGAACGAGTTCCAAAAATCCTCTAGATGTTGCTGCCCAATTAAGGTTTCCTGAATCAATCAAGGAAATAATTGATATTGCTCTATCAGATGAACATGTAGACGCCTTGATCATGGATTTCCCTAGCTGGTACTTTAGTTTCAAATTTTTTACTAATCCAGATAATAAATTCGAATCGATTATTCTTGAGGCTTTAAATCTTGGACATAAATACGATAAACCTTTAATACCGATCGTACAAAGAGCGAATTGTCCCGAGGAACACATGAGAATATCTAGAATTTTAGCCAATAGTAAGGTTCCTGTCTTTGGAGATCCGCTTGAGTTCATTCCTTTATTGCCTAAAATTTCAAATTACGCAAGAAAAATTAAAAAAAATTATTGAAATTTTGAATTTTAGAGACTTTTGAAAAATTTTCTTAAACCCCTTGACATTATAAAGTTTTGGATTTGCCTGCTTCCACCAATTATTTCTTGAATCCTTGAAATGTTCAATAAGTCGTGCATCAACGTGTTATCGGAAAGACCAGCACCACCCATCAAATTTGCAGCTTCGTAGCAAGTGTCTTTGGAAAGTAGCGCGCAACTGTATTTGTATTGACTTGCTGCCGGAACCATCGCTTGAGAAATATGATCGGGCAACTTTCCTCCGTATTTTTTCATCTTTTCGTCATAAATTTCGCAGAATTTCAATATTCCATGTATAAGATGGGTTGCTCTCGCCCAAAGATCGGTTAAAAGAAATCCAACGCCTTGAAAAAACAAGATTTCCTTGTCGAATTGCCTTCTCATGTTGGCGTATATTACTGCGTGAGCAATTGAGGACCAACATTCGCTTATTCCCCTCAAAGCAATGGCTATTCTCTCTGGAATTAAACCTTCAAAAAGGTGGTCCCGCCCCTTCCCTACGCCTCCTAACACGTAATCTTTTGGAACGCGTAAATTAGTTAATTTCTCTCTTCCAAGGTAAAGCTTGGGCACCCACGGAATTCCTACTCTTTTACAACTCCATCCTTCCCACGACGTATTGATTAAAAATTGAGCCATCGTGTTTCCATTGTTTTGTTCTGCTGTTGCATAAGCTACCGCCCATTTTGACCTTGGAGCGTTCGTTTGATATATTTTTTCACCATTAAGAAGAAAGCTGCCGTCTTCTTGTTCTTCGCAAGTAGTAAGTTGATGCACTGCGTCTGAACCCCTTTCGGGTTCTGTAATCATGAGACATCCGGGCGTTTTACCAGTGACTAGTTCCTTCAGCGCTTCTAATCTTACTGGAATATTTTCGTGGTGCTCGTAAATTGGATTTATGCATATTACCGTTGCTCCGAAGCTCATGGCAAACTGAGGGTCAAAAAAGGTAAGGGCTAACGTCCTCATCAAGTCCATTGCTAGCCCTGTTTCTTCGTAATTCAAGTCTATGCATTTAAATGCGTGTTGTCGCGTTATATAACCTTGTTCTCCGAATTTTGGAGTCCAATCGTAAATATCCTCGTCAGGTCCATGAGTAATTTTGTTTTCCTTTTCGAACTTCACGCAAAAATTTTGGACTTGCTCAAGAAATTTGAAATTATCGTCAGACAAAATAAATCTCAAATTTTCGTTCAAGAAAGTGTATCGGTTTTCAAGACTTAATTTTTCGAGAATTGAATCGTCTATCGCTTGAGTAATGAATTTTTTTGACATGTTAAAAAACCATTTTGGATAAATAGAATTTATAATATCATAAAAAAAGCTAGTTGACTTTTTAATTTTGTTTTAACTTTTCTTTCAAATAAGTTTTTATTTATTCAACTTAACTTAAGAAATTTTTCATCTTAAGTCGGTACTTCTCAAATTCTTCCCTCCCTTTTTCAGATAGACTAAGCATTGTATGGGGTTTTTTCCCGACAAACTCTTTTTTAACAGTAACATAGCCAGCATCTTCAAGCTTGCTGACATGCGACGAGAGATTGCCCCAACTCATTTTGGGTTCAGTTTGATTTATCAAGAAAATATAATCCGCACTTTCAAGAACGTATAGATAAGACAGGATCATTAATCGAGCCGGCTCGTGAATTACCTTATCTATTTTTATAATGGACGAAAATTCGTCGTTCTCCTTTTTTTTTTTAGTCGCCTTTATCTACCTCCATCTCTGGGATTTCTTTAGGTAATGGATGGTTTCGTAAAATTCGGATTAGATAGGATAACCCCATTGCAGCAATGGTAATTTCGAAATAGGATCTAAAAATATTCTTTTCAAGCCCTTCCAAGTTCCCACCGATGTTCTTACCCATTTTTTACATCAACTCCTCGCTTAATAGAGGATATTTCTTGAAAAATCGAACCAATGACACGATACCAATGATTAATATAATTATACTCACGAGACTCACGGAGTAAAAAAGAGCCATATTTAAATCCATGAAATGGAGAAATATATAAATCAGTATCTCTGTAAAACCATATAAAAGTCCATATAAGTAAAAACGATTGAATTTCAAGAAAATACCGAGGACGAAAAAAGGTATTGATTTTAATAAGAAACCAATTAAATGAAGATCTAATTCATGTTCAAGGTCAAAAGGAATGAAATCGAAAAGGATTAAAATTGTGAAAATAAATGAGATAACTACACAAATGGTCATGACCACGTTAAACTTTCTAATTTTAGCTTTCCGCTTTGCCGTGAATTTTACGACGCCTATTCGAGGAGTCGTAATGTATTTCTTGCCAAGATAATATATTATAACTCCCACGCTAACGATCAAAAATGAAAATATATAACTCAAAATAATGGACACAGAAATTCTAAATATGTTATTAAAAGACATTCCCAAAAATAAAACGCCCAACATTATATCAGTAAAACCATCTTCATATAAAGTTAATAAAGCTTTTTTCTCGAGTTTTTTCAAATCTTTGTCTTTTATCATGTTTTATATCATCTTTTCCCTTTACCTTATCAATTTTTTTTTTTACCTAAATGATACTATCCTTGTAATTTACCTTCTCTAATCTTATTTCTTGGAACTTTATAAAAAATTTTACTCTATGTAATATATAACTTTGTCATATTTAAAGGTTTGTATTTTTTTTTTGTTTGCCATACAAAGTTATAATTATAATACTTAATAGAATAAATATAGCAAATTGCTTACTGATAAACAACAAAATATATGGGATAATTAGCTAGAACTGTGATAATTTTGCAGGAATTACTTCTCAACGAATCATATGATTCATCATAATGCTTCTTTTTTTTCCTCAAAAGATATTAATTTGAATGATATCTATTAATTAATTAAATAATAAAATAATTAATATATTAATTTATGATTAAAAAATGACTTTTACTACCATATCTATTAAAGAACAGACTAAAAAAGAATTAAAAAAATTACAAGAAATGTACGATGCTAAATCGATGGATGAATTAATAAAAGAGCTAATCATTCAAGCAAAGAAAAAGTATATTAACGAATTTAGTAAAGATTTTAAAGTCAGATTAAAAGAAAAGGGTTTAACTTTAGAAGAGATAATAAAATCCGGAGAAGAAATAAGAAAAGAAATCTTGAAAGAAAGAGGCATGATGTAATTCAGAAAAAATGATACCTATAGTAATAGGTTCGAACATTTTATTCTCAGCGATATATAATGAAGAAGGTCTTGAGAGGGAAATCTTAGAGCTATCAATAGAAAAAGAAGAACTTCAATTATTTGCACCTGATATATTTTGGGAGGAGTTACGAAGAAATTTAGCTAAAAAATTGGATTATTCTAAGGAAGTTGTAGAAGAGTTGATTTCAAAATTCAATATTTTAGAAATTCCTCAAGATAAATACGAAGACTTTAGAGAAAAAGCAAGGTTATTAATTCAACATGAAGAAGATGTTCCTTTTATTGCAACTTCTTTATTCCTTAATTGTCCAATTTGGTCTGGAAATGAAAAATATTTTAAGCCCTTAGAGAATTCAAAAGAGATAATCTGGTTTACCTCAAGAAAACTAATGACATATTTAAAAGAAAAAGAGTTAATTACAGATCTTAAAATGTAAATGAAAAACAAAAATACACTTCTAACTAGAAATTCCTTTACAAACTATTTTATATATTTTCACGAAGAAAATTCCAGATAACATTATTAACCTTATCTGGCGCTTCAATCGTTAATCCATGACCTAATGCTTGAAGAGTTTCCACTTTTGAATTTGAAATTCTGTCATTCATTAATTCTACCATTCCTGGAATCGCCATACGATCCTTAGATCCTGAAATAATTAAGGTAGGTTGAATAATTTTGTGTAGGGATTCACAAATGTTAAAATTTCTTAATGCTTCATTTTGATTGATATAATCCTGATGAGTAGGAGGATCATCGGTGTGGGCAATGAAGTTTATATCTTTCTTGATAAAATCAAATAATTCTCTGTCCTCTGATAATTTTTTTCTAAATGCTCTCGAATACAAGTTTGGAAATACAAATTCAACTCTCTTATCCAAATCTAATTCCATTAACTGCTGATAAAAAAGAAGATTTTGATCACATGTTTTTGATGAATATTGACACATTGTAGCGCACAATATTAGCGTTTTTACCATATCTGGATGCTTTAAAGTAAATTTTTGAGCAATCATCCCTCCCATGCTTATTCCACATAAGTGAACAGCCTTTTCTATTCCAAGATGGTCAAGTAAATACTTTAAATCTTTCACAAACATATCCATTGTATAGGGATAATCTGGACGAGAACTCTTTCCTTCACCACGTTTATCGAACGCAATAACTGTCATTTTATCCTTGAAAAAATCAATTTGGTAATTCCAAGATTGTAATTTCGTAAAAGTCCCACTTATGAAAACTAGAGGCTCGCCTTGTCCCACCTTTATATGATTAATATCAATATCATTATATGTAAAAATAGGAATTTTTAATCACCATTGCTTTTAAGGGTTGATTTCTAAATTTTGAATTTAAATGATAAATATTTTAAATATAACAATCTTAAATAAATTTTTCACGCCTATTCTACTTAAATAAATGATTAGGAATTTCTTTTTTGTTAGATGACGCTTGATTGAAATCTCCTATATTGTTTCTTTTTTTTTAAACCAACTTATTGAAATGATAGATAACATTAACTTTATTGCAAAAGATACAAAAATTACCCAAAGAATGCGTTTAATACTAACTTGTGATATTAAAAAAGTGACTGATTAATATTTTTTCATTCATAAAATTTAAAAAATTCCTATTTTTTATTTAAATCCTCCTTACCTGAGATATAAAATCCACTATCAGCTATATCGTTTGGATCAAATGCTTTCTTAATTTTTTGGAGCCAGATATGGTAATTACACGTTTCAGGTCCGAAAATTTTATGCATGCGCGTTCCTTCGACGAAAAATGGGACACCAAGATGTTGAAACAAATCTAATTGATTATTCGCTTCCAAATATTCTGCCATTCCCTTAACACTATGCTCATCTGTTTGATCGAACATTGTAGGGGATTCCATATGATAGTAATGCCCGGATTCGTAGGATGTCATCCACACACCTTTCCCAAAATCGTTGCCAATTGCTCCTGTTTTAATATATTTCATCTTTACCGGTATATTCATTTTTGTGCTAAGAAGACATGATGCTGCTGTATCCGATCCTCCTTTAGAAGACTGAAAACTTCCGGTCGTAATGAAGCCATGTAACCCCAAATTAGAACGTAAAGCCTCAGCAAAAAACACAGGTTCAGGAGTGTATGATTTTCCAATGATATCTTTTATTTTTAATTCTTGCATCAAATAATCCATTACTTTTTGTTTGTAATTAAATTCAGGTCTCGTGCGAGCGGCAATTATTATGACTATTGGAACTTTCAAATTCGCAAGTCCGGCTTTGCTTAGTAACCCTTCTAAAGAATTGGAAAATATCGCCGCTATAGCTGGTTCAGATAAGTGACTACACATGAAAGATATTTCTTCTTCTTCGACCCTTAACATGACTTCTTCCAGATATTCATAAGTTCCACAATCCATAATATGAAGTTTCAAATAGTTAGGAATTTCAAATCCATAATTGGGAGATTTTCCAGTCACATTAAATTCTGTATTACATGGATAAGGAAATAATTTTACTGCCACTTTAGTAAATACTCCAATTCCTGATTTTGCGCCGACCCAACCCCGCATGATGCCTCTTAAACTTGGCCCAGGACCATCACCATTATACCAATCAGGGTTATTATTAAGGCCGTAAGACCCTAATCTCATGATATCTCCAGTGGGTAGCACCCATTCTACGCCTAAGACATTTCTTGCGCTATGACCAGTAGAAGGAGAAGTAAAACCTGGACCAGCCATTGATGTGGCACTCGCAAGAGGAGACACGTAGGGTCCCGCACCAGGCATGTGACAATTGAGTCCATATTTCATTATTTCGACTTGTAGTTGTGCTCCACTTATGTATGGTTCGACAACTGCGTAGAGGTTTTTTTCATCAATTTTAACAATATTATTCATCCTACGAAGATCGAGGATTATAGAATTTTCCGTTGAAGGTTGGTTCCATGGTCCTAAACCCGTGCTTTGAGCTTTGAATTTAACATTATATTTATTACACATTTTTATTATTTTTTGGACTTCCTCTGTAGATGCAGGGAGAATTACTGCTTTAGGTACAGGAGAAAATGGAGATGTAGGTTCACCTTGCATGTAATTAAAGAGTTCCATGCACCAATTGTAAGCATATGCGGTTGTTATTACATCACCATCATTAATATTATTTTCGCCAACAATTTCTTCAAATTCTCTGAAAATCTTTTTTTCTAAAACCATTTAAACAACCTCCCCTACGGATTCTTTTAATTTTTCATCATCTAAACCTAATGCTATTAATAATAATTCGTTTATATCGTAATATTTTAACGTGGAACTACTTTCATGAATAGCATCTTGAAGATTAGTGGAGCAGAAGGGACAAGAAGATGTTAAAACTTGAGCTCTTGTAACTTCAGCTTCTTCTATCCTAGTTTTTGCTGTATTGAGAGCGAATTCGGGAAATGCTGATTTTACACCTGCCCCAGCGCCACAACAATATGAATATTCTTTAATTCGTTCCATTTCAACTAGTTTTAATCCTGGAATCTTTTTAAGAAGCTCTCTGGGAGATTCATAGACGCCATATGTCCCACAACGTTTGGGTTTAGGAGGTACGTGAATAGATATCAAGGGCATCAAATTCACAACTTTACCTTTCCATTCTTCATAAGGTTCCGCATTTCTCCCTAAATGACATGGATCATGATATGTTACAGTTAAAGGAACTTCTTTTGTTAATACTAATTGTTTATTTTCAATTAATTCGTTAAAAAATTCTACAGTGTGTTTAACTTCAAAATTATATTTACGATAAAGAGGATAATGAACTTTAAATGTATCATAGCAGCCTGCGCAACTGAAAATTACAGTTTTAATATTTTTAGCTTCAATTACATCTAAGTTCTTATTCAGAAATTCTCTAAATGTGTTAATATCACCAGTTCTAAAAACAGGGCTCCCGCAACAAAATTCATCTTTTTCTAAAATTTTAAATGGAACTCCCGCAGTATTTAATATTCTACCGGCTGCAATTGCCATTTCTTTCCGTCTGTAGGAGGAGGTGCAACCTACATAATATAATACTTTAGCATTTGGATCGAGTTCAATATCATCTGGTAACCATTCCAATCTTTTTTCGTGAGGTTCATTATAAGGATTATTCTTCTTCTTTATAGAATCAATATATTGTTGCTGTTTAGGCATTGGGCCATATCCTAATTCAACTAACTTCTCCCTTAATTTCATTATAATTTCTAAGGGTTCAAAATCATTCAAAAATTTACAGGAGATGTCGCAACCTCCACATTCCGTACATTTATAGACAATATCTCGTAATTCTTCAGAAGGTTTAATTTTTCCCATTTCCAAAGCAAGTGCAAGGATAATTTTACCACCCCCGCTATAGGGATGGAAATTGTACATGTCTATGGCAGGACAAATAGTAGCATATTTTTTACTTTTAATTTGAAGCTGTGGAATCCATTTGCATATAGAGCAGCGGATACAACGCCCTATCATACGCTTATACTCCTCATCATCCATCATATCTTAACCACCTTTGTATATCTTAAAATCTTGAATTTTTATAGATTAGTTGAAATAAATATGGTACTTATTCATCAAAACACAAAACTCCTGGATTTAACACATTATTAGGGTCAAATATCTTTTTTACTTTTTTTAAAGCCATCTGAGTTGAATCATCATGCCTTTTATAAACTTCCTTTGCCAAAATACCATAGGGCCTGTTAAAAAACGCACCGGAATCCATTAATTTGGTACTTATATCTAAGAATTTCTCTTTAATATTCATTGTTTCCTCGTCATTAGAAGGATTATAATAAAGATCAAACTCACAGTGATAAGAAGTTCCTTGGTTAATGGGTTGTATGTAAATTCCTAAATCTTGTGGAACTTCTTGTTCTACAAGCGATATAAATTCAGAAATTTTTTCTAAATTAGTAATAAAAAAGATATCTTGATATCCACCTCTTAACCTTAATCTCCAGGGATCTTGTGTTGCTTGACTTAAAACTTGAATAAATTCATTATCATTAATTTTTCTCTCACTTATTAGACTCGCAAGCCCTAGATCATCGATGATATTTCTAATATCTCCCTCCAGATATGAGATTTTATCATCTGCTAATTTTCCTCTTCCAGCAATAATATAAATTAAATTCCATTTCTTTATCCTTTTTACATGCTCATTTATCTCTTGTGAATTCTTTTTGACTAAACTAGCTAAATTTAAATTATTTAAAATTAACAACTCATCGCATAGGCGATATTTTATTAATTCATGTTGAAGATCAAATAACTCGGGAATAGTATTTGATTGAAGATGAAAAACTTTTTGAATTGTTGGAATTAACTCTAATTTAAGTGTAGCCCATGTAACAATCCCCAAACTTCCTTGAGCCCCTTGAATAACTCTGAAAGGACTAAATTGAGTAGGACCCATTGGATTTACTTGAGTTTGTCCTGCTGCCTGTTGTTGTTTGATTGTTCCTGGACCCGCAGCTGCACCAGTTCTAAAAAGATCTCCCGTTCCAAAAATAACTTCGGTACATAACAATGGATCAGAGCTATCCCAATAATAACGAGGAATAATTATTGGTTCTCTTTCAAGTGCGCTGGTTAAGACAGATTTAGAACCTCGCGGATGGAGAGGTGATAATAATCTTAAGCCTTTACTTTGAAGTTCTGGAATTAACTCCCCGAATGTAACTCCAGGTTCAATCATAACTACCCTGTTTTTTCTGTCAATATTGAGAATTTTTTTCATATTAGAAAGATCTAACACTACAGAATTATCCTTATGGGGGATAGTATCTCCATGATGACGGGGACCAGAGCCTGAACTTATAGGGATAACAGAAAATTTCAATTCGTTTGCTAATTTTAAAATTTCTTCTATAATTTTAGTATTTGATGGCCATACAACATATTTTGGTGCTTTTTTAGGAAAAAAACTTAAATCCTTGGAATAATTTTTCAATAGATTAGGGTCGTCTGATATGTTTTTTGAGCTACAAACATTAACTAATTTCTGATACAATATATCTTCAGTCATAATTTTTTATTCTCCAATATTATATCTTCTTAAATATTATTCCTAAATTAGCGAAATTTTTCCCGATATTAAGAATTTAATATAAAATTTTTAGAGTGAATTTAATTTAACAATTGTTATTATATCTTTTTATTGATTTAAATACTTTTCAAAATTTACTTAGGAAAAACATTTAAATAGAACTTGATTATATTCAATTTAACTAATAATTAATAAATAAATATTAAAAAAATTATAAAATTATTAAAAATGGAGTGATTTTTTTGAATAATCAATTAGATGAAGAGTGTCCGATAGATTTAAAAAAAGGACTTGGCAAGTTCGATTCTCCAAGTACTTGGGTACAACCTAATCGGTTATGGACGAAGACTTATCCCGAATGGATGCCTAAAACTCTAGATTACGAGACCCTTGAAAAATTAAATGGTCTATTCTGCATATTAAAATTAGCAGCACTACACTTCCCAAACAATATTGCTGTTTATTTTAAGCCAAAAGAAGAAAAATATTCTTATCGAGAAATTCTAATTCATTCCTTAAAAATTGCATCGGCATTGAAAGCACTTGGCGTCAAGAAAGGAGATCCTGTAGCATTGAATTCTAAGAATTGTTCAGAATTTATTGTTGCAATGTGGGCTTGCACAAAACTTGGAGCAATTTTAGTCCCGATCAATCCTTTATTTAAGAAACATGAAGTTTTTCACATTTTTAATGATTGTGGGGATATTAAAACTGCAATAGTCCATGAAAAAAATTTAAAACTATATAAGCGATCAAGTAAGGAACTTGGCCTTGAAAAAATCGTTCTGATAAGAGAAGATAAGAACGTGGAAAAAGAAATAAAAATTGCTGATGATGTTGAGCTGATTTTTTTTCATGAATTGCTTAACAGTTATGAGCCTTTAGATGAAAAAACCTCAATAAACATGAAAGAAGATATTTTTTGTTTGTTATATACAGGAGGTACGACCGGGCTACCCAAGGGAGTAATGGTAACACATTTTAACGTTGTAAGTAATATTAATCAACTGTTACATTTTGGAGAAGAATTCTCTGAGGAAATGTCTGAAAAAAATTTAGGAAGGCTTTCATTTGTAAACGTTTTACCTTTATGTCATTCTTTTGGTGTAATTTCAACATTAACATATTCTGCAGCTGCTTGTCAATTAATAATCTATGATTCCTTTGATATTCCTTCAATACTTAAGACAATTGAAATGTATGAAGTAGAAAACTTCTCTGGTATACCTACAATGTATATCATGATTGCGAATCACCCTGATTTTAAGAAACGAGATTTAACCTCATTAAATAACGTAATAACTGCAGGTGCGGCACTTGCTCCGGCTTTTGCGAAACAATGGAAAGAAATAGCAGGAGTTGAAGTTAGACAAGGATATGGATTAACTGAATGCAGTCCAGGTACTCATTTGCAACCTCAAAGATGGGCGAAATGGATTCCTAACTCAATAGGGTTGCCGATACTAGATACAGATGTAAAAATTGTAAATCCAGACACATTAGATGAATTAGAGACAGGACAAGACGGAGAACTTTTAATTAGAGGACCACAAGTTATGAAAGG
>JAUXAJ010000122.1 GCA_030620005.1 Promethearchaeota archaeon
AGGCGGAGCTGCCTTGTCAATTTCAGAAAAAATTTCCTTTTTTAATTCTAATTTTTCTGGTACTGCTTCTATGATTAAATCGGTATTAGCCACTGTTTCTGTAATTCTTCGTCGTCCCACCCATACGAATGATTATTTTTCTCAGGTAATGTGGATCTTGCGACGACAGCTTCATCCAAATATGTCTTATACACCTTGCACCTTTAATGTAACAAATTTCGTGTTTTGTTCTGGGATCAATTAGAACATTTTCAGTCTATGATTTATGCTTTGATGTGCGTTCTACTTCTTTTAGTCTGAAATTACTTATTTTTACTAAATTCAAGTCTTAAGAACTAGTGTTAAGAACTAATCTGCAACTAAATATTCCTATTTGATATGCTTTTGAATGAATTCGCCAATTTGTTCAATCCCTTGTTGACCCTCTGGCGCCCATTCTGCAAACGCAGCGAATACATGAATCATATCTTCCCAAATTTCTAACTGGACTTCAACTCCAGCAGCCTTAGCACGATCTGCCAATCGAGTTGAATCGTCAATTAAAACTTCCGCAGTTCCTACCTGAATAAAAAGGGGCGGTAATCCTTGGAGGTTTGTATAGAGAGGAGAAACTAGAGGATGCTTAGCATCTTCATCTCCATAGTATAATTCTGCTATGACCTCAAGAGATTCTGCTGGTATAAAGGGGTCGATGTCAGCATTGGTTTTTACGGATTCACCAGTAACTGCCAAATCGGTCCATGGAGAAAGGCATACAGCTGCAGCTGGCAATGTATCTCCATCATCTCGCAACTTTACAAGCGTTGCAATTGTTAGACCACCCCCAGCAGAATCCCCTCCAATTATCATGTTTTTTGGCAGAATCCTTTCATTAGACACAAGCCAGCGATAAGCTGTCGTTGAATCTTCGATTGCCGCGGGGTATGGATGTTCAGGGGCAAGACGATAATCAATTAATAAAACACGAGCTTTTGTTACCCGAGAGAGTCTTGCTGCAAGGTTTTCATGTGACTTAATGGAACCAGCTACATACCCGCCCCCGTGCAAATATAAAATGATATGGTCATTAATTACATCGGGAATAGTAATCCATACTGCAGGTACTCCTCCTACATCAACTGTTTCACATTTCACATCCTTAGGAAGCTTTACCATAGCTCCCAATTGGTCTAAACCCTCACGTATAGATTCTACACTAAAAGCAGTCTCTTTGAACTGCATTAGTAATTTAATTGCTCTTTCCATTCCTTCACTAACCATTGATTATTTAACACTTCCTATAATTTTTTGAATTTTTTAAATATATTATTTTAAGTGAGATTAATTAAGATATCTGGATATTTAAATTTTTTGATTGAATATCAACTAAAGCAACTTTGGGATGAAAATTTTGCAATTATAAAAGAATGAAGGGTAGTGAACAAATTAAAGTTTGTTCACTCTTTCAGCATTCGCGTTCACTTAAGATAATTTAGCGCAGTAAGGGTAAAAATCTTCGTTGTGTCGATTAGGTCGTCGATATACACGAACTCGTCTTCAGCGTGCACGTTATTCTCGTGGCTTCCTGTACCCATTAAAATGGTTTCAATTCCGTATTCGTGAAAGAAATGGGCGTCGTTTGCCGATTGGAACATTTTAAACTCTCTTTCTTCGTTATAAACGGTACTAACTGCTTTTTTAACAACTTTAGCAAATCTTCCATTAACATCTGAAACAAATGGTTCAAATGAAAATGTAATTTGAAAGTTAAGCTTTAAATCAGGATCTTCTTTCTTGGATTTCTCAACAAAATCATTAATTCTTTTTTTCATGCTTTCAATATCGTGTTCCGGAATGGTATTAACGATAAAATATAACAAACACTTCTCTGGAACTGTGGACATTTTTTCTCCGCCTTGAATTCTTGCTAAATTGACCGTGCTTACTTTTGAAGGGTGACCCGGGAAATTTGGATATTTTGTTTCCGTTTTAAGTAATTCCCCTTGTAATTCTGTTAAAAAATTCAGGACTTTTATCATTTTTTGGACGGCATTTATCCCTGAAAACTCGTTTCGATAAGTAGGTATGTCTGGAAAACTCAAGGCGTGAGCTTTTTTTCCAGTAATCACGAAGGTTCCGAGAAGAAACCCTCCCGTATAAGCTGCTGGATAGCCTCCACGCCCGTCTCCTAATAAACAAGCGTCTCCCTTTATCAATCCTTTATCAAGTAAATATTTAGCTCCGTTAAACCCGCCTGTTTCTTCGTCTATTACTGATATTACCGTCAATCCTTTAATATCAATGCCAAAATCAATCAATGCTTTAGTAGCAAAGAGCTCTGCCGTCACACAAGCTTTATCGTCGCAAGCCCCTCGACCATATATCTTGTCATCAACGATTTCCGCACCAAAGGGATCTTTTGTCCAACCCTTATAAGCTGGGACGGTATCCATATGCCCGTACAGAATTAACAATGGACTTTCAGAACTCCCAGGAATCCCAAAACTCCCGTAAGTTCCTACAACATTGTTCCTCTTGCAATTTGTTTCAAGACCGATTTCCTTCATTTTGCTTTCTACGAATTTTGAAATAGGCTTGTATTTTCCGGGAGGATTTTCCGAAGGAATTCTTATAATTTCTTGATGAAATTTTATGATCTCATCTCTCATGGCATCAATTTTACTTAGAATTGTTTTTTCTAGATTTTCCATGATTTTTCAACTATGTTTTTTTCTAATTAATTAATTATTCTTTTTTATGGAAATTTAATTGATAAATCTAAAGTATAATAATTCTACTCAACAATTATTAATTTCATATTTATATTTTTCACAAAAGAAAGGTATTTAAATATAAAATGATAGAGTGAAATTAATTTGAAATGATTTATTTTTAAATAATTGTAATAAATGAAAAATTTGAAAAAGAAAATGGAAAAAAGGGGCAAAATGTCGTTTTTTCGTTTCTACAACTCATAATCTACTAAGGACCTACCATGGATAACGAAAGTAAAAATCGTAAATCTTTCACAATGGAAAAAACGGAGAAAATTAACAGAACTAGTGCAAAAGAAACTCATGAATATTCTTTGGAGGATTATGTAGATATTTCTACTCTAATCGTTCCTTTTTGGAAAATATCTGAAAAGAATAGTCGCTTAAAAAGTTCTAAGGGAAAGGATGAAGATTTCCCCAAAAAAAATGCTTCTGAACTGAAAGATATCTTAAAAAAAGAATTTTTATAACATTTCAGTAGTAACGCTAAGTTTTTTAACAATACAAGCACTATTTTAAGTTACAAATCACGTGCGAAATTTTCTTTAGATTTGAAAAAAAATAAATGAAATTATATATCTTGTTTGTAGAAAATGAAAAAGCAAGTAGTTTTAAAGTTCTTAATCGCAGGGGACGCCTCCGTTGGGAAAACAACGCTAGTTCATGGGTTCGTGGACGGTGTTTTTATAGAAAATACCACAATGACGGTTGCTGTCGAATTTCGCATGAAAGACATTCAAGTTCGCGACGTGAAGTGCCAACTCCAATTGTGGGACATCGGAGGTCAAGAAAGGTTTCGATTCATGGTTGAGAAATACATTCCTGGTGCGCAAGGGGCATTATTGTTATACGATATTACGAACATGAAAAGTTTTGTTAATATTGAAAAATGGACGCAAATTGTTAGAATGCACGATAATGAATTGCCGATAGTGCTTGTTAGCACGAAATATGATCTTGAAGAATTTACAATGATTGGCGATTTCTACCCCGAAAAAACTAAAAGGCGATTTAAAATGATCGATTACGTCAAGACTTCTTCAAAATTAGGACTTAATGTCGATAAAGTATTTGAAATCTTAGCAACACATATCGTTAACAACAGCGAATTATGATTTCTAATTTTGATTTTTGACTTAATTAATAAAAAAGAACACGAATAACGTTAATAAATATAAAAAAAGATTAAGAGTTGAATATTTTACCCGTTTTTTTCTCTTCTTCTTCGCGTAGTGGTTGTTTCATTATTTTGCCGGTAGGTGTTTGAGGTAGGGCGTCTTTAAATTCCACGTGTTTAGGCACTTTAAAATTAGCTAAATTTTTTTTACAATATTCAATGATTTCTTCGGCAGATATCGATTTTCCCTCTTTCAAAACTATAAAAGCTTTAGGTAGCTCTCCGTAGATCTCATCCCGCACTCCAATAACCGTTGCTAACGATACATCTGGATGTGAATAAAGTACTTCTTCGATTTCTCGAGGATAGATGTTTTCGCCTCCTCGGATGATCATGTCTTTCTTGCGATCTGTTATGTAGAAAAAGCCATCCTCGTCCATGTGGCCAATATCACCCGTATAAAGCCAGCCTTCTTTAAGGGTTTCGGCGTTTGCCTCAGGGTTCTTGAAATATTCTTTCATGATGTTATCTCCTTTAATTATTATTTCGCCTTTAGTATTTGGAGGGACATCTTTACTTTCTTTATCAACAATTTTCATTTCATTACCCGGTAATGGTATGCCGATACTTCCTATTTTTCGCCTGTCTTCGGTTTCTGTAGGCAAGGGATTCACTGAAGAAGCGCAAGTACCCTCCGTGAGACCATAACCTTCTACAACCTTACATTTAAAAGTGGCTTCAAATTCTTTCATCACTTTTACCGGCAATGGCGCAGCTCCACATATAATAAACTTCAGGGAAGAAAGATCAAGATTTTCGTGCGGCATTTTTAGCAAGACTGAGAGAATCGTGGGAACTGCGCTGAAAGTGGACGCTTTATATTTTGCGACAGTTTCCCAATGTGCTTGAGCTGAAAACCCAGGTGTTAAAATGCAACTTGCTCCAATTGTTAAAGGCGTCATGACTGTCACAATTTGAGCATTCACGTGAAATAATGGCAAAATTAGCATGAATCGAAAGTATTCTTCTGCTTTTAAGAAGTCTTTTATCATTTCTGCATTTCTCTTGATATTGAAATGTGTTTGCAAAACGCCTTTAGGAAAACCTGTGGTACCTGAGGTATAGAGAATGGCAGCATAGTCTTCTTTTTCGTCAATCTCCACTGCAAGAGGCGGATCCGCTGATGCATTATCCATTAATTCCCAAAAATTCAGGGTATCTTCAACTGGATCTCCAATTACAATTATATTTTTCAAATTAGGAAGATCTTCTTTAATTTGATTAATTAATTCCATAAAAGAAGGGATTGTAACAATGGCTTTTGCTTCCGAATGCCCCACAACAAATTTTACTTCTCGGGCTTTGAAAAGCGCATTGACAGGACCAATAACCGCACCTATTTTAGGGATGCCCAAATATAAATACACGAATTCTGGCATGTTTGGTAGGAAAACGCTCACTTTATCTCCCTTTTTAATACCGAGATCACTTAAGAAATTTGCTACTTTATTTGTTAGCTCATTCAGTTGAGAATAAGATATGGTCTCGTCTTTCCAATACAAAAATACTTTATCTTTATACTTTTCTGCTTGTGTTTCAACTAATTTTCTAAGAGTCAATATAAATTCCTCAATTTTCTATTGAATTTTTAATTAATAATCATAAATAAGCGTGTTGTTCTATTAAATTTTGCTTTTTGTTAAAAATATATTCGAAATCTAAATTTCTTAATTTTCTTCTTTGGAGGTTTTATTGCTGCTTTTTTATTAGTTTTATTTTTAGCGCTCTCAATTTTATTGAGTAGCATTCCTGGAATAAGTAGAGAAATGATCGTGCTTTCAAAATGGTTGGTTCTCTTTACAATTTTAGCGTGGACCGCTGAGCACGGATTCTATACGCATGAAGCTAAATAAATCAAAGAGATGAATAAATTGGTTAAAAATTAATTAAATAATAGAGTTTTTGCCAAAACCATCTTCATTTAAATTTATCGATGAATGCTTTCAAGGGAGTAAAGTACATTTTTGTGTAAGAAAATATATCGTTGTGTCCCGCACCTTCTATCATTATTAATTTTTTCTCAACTCCTTCAGGGACGGAATCGTATAATAATTGACCCTCGTCGCAAGGTATTATCCAATCTATTGTTCCATGAATGATTAATACTGGTTTTTTAAACTGCTTGACCCTTGTATCGTTTGAATGTTTTTCCAAAGCTTCTTTGGTTATCCCTGGACCATTAACTCTAAATAATCTCGTCATCATGTTATAAATGCTACCAAATCCGCTTTCAAAAATAATGCCCCGGAGGTCTTCAGGGTCATGAGCGCCAATTTCAGAAGCGCACGCGCTACCTAACGATCTTCCTTGGACGAATAGGGAATTTTTTAATCCGTTCTCTTCCATCCATTTCCTAAATTCCTTGTAAATAGGAAACGCGTCGGAAATTAAACTGGTGTAAAAAGGATTTCCTGAACTATGCCCATATCCTCGAAAATCAACCACGGCCAAATTCACTCCACATTCGAAATATGTCTCAGTAAAGTAACGATAGTCGAGAGCAATCTCACCGTTTCCGTGAAATAACAATATTGTTGGGAGATCTTCGCTGTTAATAAAAATGTAACCGCCTATTAGGACGCCATCATCTAGTAAGAACTCTAAAACTTTAATATTTGAGGCCAAATCATCGGGAACCGGGACTTTTCTAGGATAAAATACAATGCCAGAAACCCTAGGATCATCTAAAAAGGACATAAATGGAATAAACGCATTCCATTATATTAATTTTTTTTATTTTATGAATTTTGAATTTTTTATTTTATTAAAAGTTAAAAGTTATAACTTCAATCCTTTTTTTTATAATCTCGGCCAATCTTCCAAGCGCCCCCAATGAGTTCTCCAATTTTCCAATAGTTGTTATCGTGCATTGAGAAGATGATGGGGTTTATTTTTTTCACATCTGGTTTTCCATCGATCAAACAATCTTCATTAACGTGAGTTTCAACGATTTCTCCAACGAATAGATCGTGTCTACCACCAATATCAATAGTTTTTACTACTTTACATTCAAGGTTCAACGGCGCTTCTTTTACCATGGGCGCCGTTTGCAATTCTCCGTAAAACACATCGAACAGTTCAGATTTGTCGATTTCATTTCCAGAGTAAATCCCTATGTGATCAGTAACTTCAGCCATATCTGCCGAAGGAATATTCACGCTAAAAGTCTGATTCTCCTTTATTCCAATATTTGTATAATGATTTTTACCAGAAGCAATAAAAATCGTCGGTGGTTTAAATTCAATGATTCCACAATAAGCTATAGTAAGAAAGTTTGGTTTGCCTTTCACGTTAGCTCCTATTATTGTTGTTGGCATGGGATATAAAGTTGAACTGGGCCCAATTTTTTTCTTATTCATGTGATAACCTCCAAAATGCTTTTTTCATTCTCAGCATCGGCTATACCTGCAGGATCTAAATCCGTGGAACAAGCAAATTCTTTTACTTTCCTGGTTAAATCTTCTATATTATTGTCAACGGACATTTTTTTTCCTTATTTATTGTAATATTTATTTTTAATATCATATTTATGAGAACTTCTTCAATTATTAGGATTAAATGTTCGCTTAGAAACTACTAATCTCATGCGATAAATCAATCCCGAAAAAAGTCTAAAAAGTAAATAGATAAATGTATTTAATATTAAAATCCTTTATATTTTCGAATAATTTATAGATTTCTTCCGTTCTGTCAAGTTGAAGAAAGCAATATATAGGGATGTAAGTCACTCTTATTATTTAATTTTTTTTCCCAAACACATTATCTTTCTTTAAATCATGAATTCTCGTTCTTAATTTAAGCGCCGAAACAACTTGAACTGAATTTTTAATGCTGTAAAAAACAGGAATGTTGCTAAGTTCTAAAGATTCCATAATTAGAGATTTTAAATTTCTTTTTTTCTTTGTTATAGGATTCTCCTATCTAGCCTGTAAGCATGTCAAATCGTATATCATTCTAAAATTATCGAAATTAAAATAAATAGTGTAATATTTTATGGAGAATATGACCCTATTCTTCAGCAATTAAATAAATTTAAAAACAAGATAGGATTAAATCAATTCAAACATATCTTATATTGTTAAAAATAAAAAAATATTAAGTGGTTAGAATAATGAGTGAAGAAAACAAGCAAAAACATGATAAAGCCAAAGTGAGAAGAATTGGAAAGCGTAACATTTTGTCCATTCTCTTCTTAGGAACCGCGGGACAAATAGCGTGGTCCGTTGAAAATAGCTGGTTCAATACGTTCGTGTACGATCGGATTACGACCGATCCAACACCGATTGCGTGGATGGTGGCAGTAAGTGCAATAACTGCTACTCTTACCACAATTTTAATGGGCGTTCTTAGCGATCGGACTTCGGGGAAATGGGGTAAGAGAAAACCTTACCTTGTCATTGGATACATTCTTTGGGGCCTAATAACAGCAATCTATCCAATGGTAGAATGGATTCAAGTGATTGGGATGGCTGTTATAATGGTAATCATTATCGATGCAGTCATGACCTTTTTTGGATCAACGGCAAACGATGCTACGTATAATGCTTGGTTAACGGACATAGGACATTCGAGTAATCGTAATAGAATACAAAATATTAATAATATAACGACATATCTAGCAGCTATCATTTCATTTGGTGCTGCAGGAGTAATTATTGATATCTTCGGGTATTTCGTGTTTTTCTACATTCTAGGGGGGGTAGTAACTCTCACTGGTTTGATTGCTACATTTTTAATTGAATCGACTCCAATAAAAAAAGAAGAAATTAAATTTGAAAAGTCATTTCTCAAAGAATTTGCTGATCTCCTGAATCCTACAATTCTGAAAGAAAATCGGACTCTTTTCTTGCTGTTTCTGACCATGGCCTTAGGGGGTATAGGAATGCAAGTTTACATGCCTTACCTCTTCATATTTATGGAACATTACGTTGGTTTCTCAAAAACGGAACTAAGTCTTTTCATGGCGATTTTCTTGCTTCTCACGATAGTCGTATTGATTATTGCCGGTATTTTTAGTCATCGAATTAACCGCAAGACTTTAGTCGTAATTGGCTCGATCTTGGGGGCAATAGGAACGATTATATTAGGGTTTACATCATTTCTAGTACAAGGAAATAGTTCTCTAGGAGTAGTGGTATTCCTCCTTTATTTTGTATCAACGATTCCATCGTTAATATCTTCGGTTGCGTTTGGAGGGTGGCTTCTTGATAATTATCCCGAAGGAGATGTTGGAAAATTTCAAGGCGTTCGCATGATTTTCATGGTTCTTTTACCCATGGTTATAGGACCTCCAATTGGAGCGGCTATCATAAGCACATTTGGAATCCCTATAGCCGGGGGATACATTCCAACTCCCGAGATATTCATTTTTGGAGGGTTAATTTCGACATTTTCGGTGATTCCGATATTATTTATTAGTAAATCAGAAGGACAAATAAAACTTGATTAATTTTAGTGATTTATTAGTAAGAGATATCAAATAATTAGAAAGATAGATATCTGATAAAAAATGTTAATTAAATAAATAAGAGTGAATTTAAAAAACAAATTCCTAATTAAATAAGATCATGAAAGAAGGTGGATTATTAAAAGGAGCCAAGCGGAAGGAGAAGAGTTGGAATAAGGTAAAAAATATTCTCGAAGAACCATTTAAAGAAGCGCTCGATCGCTTTCGAGACGATGTATTAGGTAGGAGAGACTTTGATCCGACATCACTTCTTCAATTCGGGCTATTCATGTCGATGGGCGTAGTTAACATTTTAAAAGAATGTGAAGCAAGATTTGGCTTGGATGGTCAAAAAGCAGTTAACGACGCGTTGATAAAAACGGGATACGATGTTGGAAGGCAAATGATCGATGTTACTAAGATCCCGGCAGATTTTCCGGTAATAGAATTAATGAGTTATTTAGCTACGATAGTTAATACTCAAGCGTGGACTTCCATTGAAGATCCCAGAATAGACAGTGAAGATGAGTGCTCGTTTGACATATTATGGTGTCCACTTCAAGATGTATATTCGGCGTTTGACTGTCGAGTTCAAAGGTATTTAGTTCAAGGTATCATCGATTATTTTCGAGATAACATTCCTAATGCTGATTTTCAGGTTGAATTTAAATCAACAATTCCCGCTGGAGCCGAAAAATGTCGATTTATAATGCAAAGAAAGAAACCTGGTGAACCTGATAAATGGGAAAATTATTCCAAGCTTTTAGAACGCAAAGCGTTGAAAAGGATGGAAGAACGCAGAAAAAAAGAGATGTGAACAAAAAAAAAAAAAAAAAATTTTTAAAAATTTTCACTCATGAACTTTTACTTTTTTCCATTTCTTTGAGTTGAGCGTGTTTTTTATCGTGTAGAATAAGAACTTCTTTTTGTATGTTTGCCCAATTTTCACCTTTTAATGGATAAAGTTGCAGAATTAGAGCCTCTAAAATTAAAGCAATTCCCGGAATTAGACCAATGAACGACTTTATTGCAAATATGACTTCTGGCGTTTGTTGTACTGCGACACCACCAACACGAGGTATGAAATTTGCCGCAGCAAGAAGTGCTACCGGTACTACGAGAGCTAAGCTTTGAGCTGGTTTGGTGATTAAAGCATTTATTCCGAAAAACATGGCTTCTCTTCTAACTCCAGTCTTCAATTCATCCTCATCGGCAACTTGCGCGAATAAGAGATTAGAAAAAACTAGCGGTCCAACGAACCCGAAAGCTGCAATTACTATGCATAAAAATATCAATTCGTTAGTTGGAGCAAACGTTAACAAGATCAATCCAATACCACCAAGTAACAATAACGCTTGGTCGCTTTTAACAACACCAAATTTTTTAATTAATTTGGGGGTTATCCAAATTCCAGCAAGTAATGGAATGAATAAAAATATTAGAACTACAATCGTAGAAGTTTGAACCACATAATCGGCTAGGTAAAATATTGAACCTATAATCATGGATTGCAAAAAGATGCTCATGAAATTTGCAGTAACCGCAATCATGAATGCTTTACTTTTAAATGTGAATTTTAACATGTCAAAAATCCCCAGAGGTTCGTCCACTATAGTAAATTCAGGACGTTCTTTGAATTTATAAGTCGTAAACATGATAAATGCTACACCAATTATTCCAACGGCAATCATTGACATTTGTAATGGAAGTAGATCCGCTTGATGTCGAAACATGTCGGGAATGATAAAGCCCAAAATCATGCCTATAAGGCTGAAAAACGAACTAAAAACTTGAAGCCCGTTTCTTTCCTGTTCGTCTTCGGTAATTTCCGGCAAGAGCGCAGAAAACACTAGAAAAATTATCGTGTATGCCGTATCATAAAGAAGCATTGTTATAAGCATCCACCAGAAAAGAACAACTTCACCCCCTCCAGCAGGAGCGAACCAAACTAGAATGAAAAAAAATCCCAGGAATGGTGCCGTGTATCGCATGAATGGTATTCTCCTTCCTTTTTTGGATTTTGATCTATCGCTTATGACTCCAAAAAGCGGGTCGTTAATCGCGTTCCAAATTGCATATATAAAGCTCACAACATAGATGATATATGCGGTCTCAACAAGACCAAGATAATCAACGTAAAAGATTGGCAATAATGCACCGTATATTCCACTAATGAGCGATCCTCCAAAGCTAGCTAAGCCCCAATAAACTCGAAATTTTGTCGTGAATTTAGGAGCTGATTTTATTTCGGTATTTGATTTTTCCATTTAAACCATCCAAAATTATTTTTTTTTAAAATTGAAATTATTAATATTAATTCTATCTTATATTTTAAAAAACTATTCATTTTCTCTGTAAAAACAAACGGAAAATTACAATTAAGAAATTAATCCTAATTCTTTAGGATTTGGTAGGTAACGCTCTGGAGAAGGTCCACTTAATTTTTTTGCCACGAAATAATACATGATTTTATGACGCAATTTTCTGATTTGATTTTCGTTTTTATTAAAGCTCACTTTTCTATATCCTTCTGCCATTACTGGCCCAGCTCGCCTCTTTCTTAACACGTAGAACAGTTTTCTTAATGGTCTAAATAATTTATTTGAAAGTGGACTAGTTTGAGATTCATGCTTTGACCACGCTTTAATGAAAATTGATAAGTCTTTAATTGGAATGTAAAAATTCGCGTTAAACGAATGATACAAGAGAAGCATCGGTCTTTTAGGTTGTTCAATGGATTTCACGGCAAGATATACGAGCCAACCCGTGTGTTTATGGTCTGAATGCAAATCTAACGAAAAAAAACTGTCAGGTCCAATTATAATATCGGGATTTATTTCGAGAATTTTCTTTTTTAACCTTTGAAATACATCTCGATTAAACGGCAGGTAACCGTCAATTTCTCCAAACCATATCAATTTTATTTTCGGCGTTCCATCTGGATTAATGCCGTATACTTTTGCCGCTTCTTCCATTTCGTGGATTCTTATTCTTTTAATCTTGTTTCCCTTAAAATCGTCTCTCTCCGTGCCGTACTCGTCACTTGTCATTAAAATCTCGCGCACATCCCATCCCAGCTCAACTGCTTGCTGGCAAGTCGAAGCACAAGTGAATTCCGCGTCGTCAGGATGAGGATTTATGATTAGTAATCTCATTGATATTATTTTTGTCATTCTATTATTAAAATGTTAAGTTATAAGTCAAAAAAAGAGATCTTGGTAGTTTTTAATTGTTGTCTAATTATTTTTCTGTCCTTTCTTTAAAGCTTTCGATGTCAAATGGAATCCTTTCTCCCGTATCAGCAATTCTTCTCGTGGCTTGCTTCTTGCTTTCTTCAATCATTTTCTTAGCAGGCATGAATTTTCGAGCTGGTCTACCCAAATATATCCAATTGGGTTCTAATACTTGCCCAATATGCGTTACACACCAAATGCCTAAAGTAGAACCCTTGCCAATAACCGTTCCAGGCGCCACAACCGCATTGCCACCAAGTACCACGTGGTCTCCGATTATGACTTTTTTAATCAACAAATGATCGCCTAAAATGACGCTAGAAAGAACGACTGCGCCTTGACCAAGCATCATGTTATTACCAAACTCAATAAACTCCACATCGCTCCAACCGTCAAACATTGTGGATTTAAAATCTGCTTTCATGTCCAACATTTTGAAAGCAAGGTTCGAAGCCCAGGGAAAGCAGAAATTATTGAAATTCCAGAACACAAACTTTTTCACGATAACTCTCAAGCAATAGAAATTGTAATCCTTATTCTTCTTTTCCATCTTGAAAAGTCCTTCTTTAGGAGCGTGAAGTAATTTTAATATAATTAAAAATAACTTACCAAAAAGAAGGATCGCGAGTATATAAAGGCTCCACCACGCCAGAACATCTACCATTATAATAAGAACACGCCAATGCAGGAAATTTGAATTCATTGCGTAGCTATAAAATGTCATGATTAAGACGGAAGGCATGATGAACGATAAAACGTGGAGCAGTAAGTACAGAAAAATACCCATTGGCGTCCAAGAAAACATT
>JAUXAJ010000256.1 GCA_030620005.1 Promethearchaeota archaeon
TAGCTCTACGAGCCACGGTAGATTTATCGGTTTTGAGGTTCTTAGCAATTGAATCTAGTTCTTTATCTTCTTTTTCATCAATTCGAAATGATAATGTCTTCATAATATCACGTATACAAAATCATAAATTGTATAAAGAAGTAAGCATATAAATTTTTTTGGAAATAAAGAGTAAGTTTTCTCTCGCGAAAAAAGATAAAAAACTAAGGGATATCAATAGTTTCCAAAAATTGTGAAAAATTTCGAAAAGAATTCTTCATTAAATATTGCTGATTTTGTAGATGGATTAGAGGAAAAAGTTAATGATCTAAGGACTTACAATCGTGTTTGGTATGCAAGGGAAATGCTGAAGGTTTTAAAATCCTTTATTTTCTTCAATTTCACCTATTAAAGTGCTTTTATTATTAATATTTATTTCTAATAATTACCATCACCATCATCCTCATTTTTCCCATGTAAAATACGAAATATGAAATGAGATTTTCTCATTTCACAATTTTTCTCATTCAAACACTATCTATAAAGTTGGACATGCTTGGACAGCACGCCATATCCCGTCGATAGCGGAAACGGGGGTCCAATGATGATCGTTAATTATCAAGCTGTCGCTTGGTGTTTTCGCACTAATAAGAGCGCACTCACCCGAGCGGAGTTTGAATGACGATTTACTACTTTTTCGCACGAATTGCAACACAAGGTTGCATAATTCTCGTGTTGTTTTAGAGTTCTTTTCAGCTCACCTGTCTTGGAAAAACAGGCTCCGCAAACTAAAATATTACTTTAGGAAAAATATGAAAAATAAAGAAGATATCAGAAGATTTTATCTCATTACCTTTTTCCAGTTTCAATTTCTCGAGATTGGCCGTTCATTTGGAGATATGTATTCATATTTTAGAAAAGGTATGAATAATCTTTTCTTTCTTTTATCTATTTTATTAATTGAAATTTTTGTTTTTTTTGACAATTATTTTTCTAAAAAATCAGAAAACGATTGTGAATGTACCCATCCTCCAGCATATGCAAGCTAAGTCTCATTATACCATAATAAGCACCCCTCACATGTATGGTCACCATCGCACCTATATCCAGTTTCAAATTCTATAAAACTAAAGATATTTATTTTAATATGATTTAAAAATGACTATTGATTTAAATTAAATCATAATTAAGTAAATAGGTAAAAAAAAATGGTAAATAAAGAATTAATAGATAAATTAAAAAACTGGCAAGCTAATCCTCCAAATCCTGATGAAGTTGATGAATCTTTCGGACTGGAATTTTTAACGACATTATTCACACTTTTTAAAGAATTATCAGAAGAAGACGAGGATTTAAAGGATGAAGTTGAGGATGCTGATATATGCATGCAGTTTATCATGACTAATGAGAGTCAGGAATTTAAGTTCTGGATATCTGCTCGAGAAGGTAAGATTGATTTTGGACAAGGAGACGGACCAGATGTGACTGTCACAATGAAAGCTTCGGCTGAAATTATGTTTGGAATCTTATCTGGTCAAGAGGATGCTACATCTGCTTATATGTCAGGGGATTTGATGATAGAAGGGAATTTACAAGACGCTATGGCGTTTGGTGAGATCTCTTCCATAGCTGCAGAACTCATACAAGAAAAGATGGAGCAATAAATTCAATTTCCATTTATTTCTAAATCTTTGTTATTTTTTTTTAAGCGATGTAAAATGTCATGTCGTCAAAAAATTCTAATGAATATTACACCGAAGATTTCAATTCCATGATTAATATCATTGTGTTAAATAGTATGGGCTTTTTTTTCTTTGGTTTCATGATCCCTATAGTTGCACGAATTAATATGAACGCTTCTGCCTTGGAAGTTGGAATTGTTATTTCTATGATTACAATTGGCTTTATTGCCAGTAGTACTTTTGTTGGAATTATTACAGATCGAACAAGTTTAAAAAAACGATTGATTGTAATTGGATCACTTGGACGTGGTTCTGCTTATATCGTCCTATATTTCGCAATTATTGTGAATTCATTGATATTTTTAGGGATAGGAACATTAGTATTGGGTTTTTTCGCTGGTTTTTATTGGATACCCTTAGATACATTAATAGCTCAAAAATCATCAAAAGATCATAGGTCTCATACATATGGAAAAAGAGAGTCTGCCAATGCAAAAGGTCAAATAATCGGGGCGTTAATAGGATTTGGAATTCTTTTAGGATTAAGTATGATTACTGATAATCCATTTCTTTTATATAGCGCATTTCTTTTATATGCAGTTGCGAATCTTATTGCTGGTATTAAATTTTTTACTCAGGTAGATGAAAGTATAAAATTTTATGATAGTCCAACACAAATGAATGAATTATCTTTGGAATCTACTAAACCACCTTCAGTGCAATTTACTAATATTATGATTATAGGATTAATGGTTTTATGTTCTGTAATTCTATTTAGTAGTATTAATCATTCCTTAGCTAGACCTTTCTTGAATGTATATGTATTAGAAAATATTACCGATGAAATTAGTTTTATTATTCTGGCTTATCTTCCTAGTACTTTATTAGCTACGCTTTTAGCTCCAAAATTAGGGAAGTTTGCTGATAAAATACCTCCTCTTCTCGGTATAACTGTTGCAGCTTCCTTAGGAGCTTTCATTACTTTTCTATTAATTTCTACTACAAACATATGGGTCTTTGCAATCCTTTTATTAATTGATTTAACGATAGGCTTATCTGCTGGACTAATATTCATGAATCTTATGAGTCGAATTAATATACAGCATCGTGGAAAAGTTTTTGGACTCGCTTCCTTTTTCTCTAATTTCGGGGCGGCTATGGGTCCAATTTTAGGTGGATATGTTTATGATAATATTGGATCAAAAGCACCCTTTATTATATCTATTTTTGTAGAATTATTAATGATCCCATTATATTTAGTTATAATAAAGATATTAATCCCTTATGCGGAAGAAACTTATGATTAATAATAATAAATAAAAAATTAAGGATTTTCAATTCTATATTCAAAAGCAATCATCAATTGCTTGTTAGCGGGAACGGAACTTGATATTACATTTAGGAACTATTGATATATCCATTTCATTAAAAATTAACTAACAGATGAGAATGTTTATTGAGAAAGATAATGCTCTCACTCTTTTTCCATATTTTAAGGATTTAATAAACTGATTATTTCTTATATTTTCCAATTGATATTATTTACATGAATACGGAAGCTTTATATACAAATTAATTTCAATATTATAATTAAACATAATTTCAATATTATTATTTACAAAAATGAAATAATTTCAATAATAAAATTAAATAAAAAAATTTAGGAGAACAACATGAGTATACAAACTGATATGGAACATGATGAGTGGAAAGCCGCATCTACCAAGAAAATGATATCCTATTCTTTAGGTTATTCAATTTCTGGTGGGATAAGCACGAATATTTCGCAAATTCTCTTCTACTTTTACGAAGTCGAAGTTGGCTTGCCTGTTGCGTTAGTGGGAATTTCGTTTATAATTTTCGCAATATGGAACGCGATTAACGATCCTCTCGTGGGGTTCTTTACTGATAAACCTTTTCGATGGACGAAGAAGTGGGGCATGAGGTTTCCTTGGATCATGATTGGCGTAATACCAACTATAATATTTTGGATGTTGCTTTACTTACCATCTGATATTAATCCAGATGATCCAATGCCAGTATTTTGGTATTTAGTAATCATGTCGTGCGCGTTAGATGGATTTTTTTCCCTTTTCGCGACACACCACGCCGCAGGGTATACTGTCCACTTCCCCACTGATTTTGAACGCAGGAAATCGGGTGCACTGAATAGTGCCATCCCTCAAATGATAGGACTTATTTCATCATTTGTTTTTCCCCTGCTTTATGTCTATGGTCAAAAAAATACTGCTGTTTTAGCAATATTCATTATATTTTTAGTCAGGGTGGTTTGCTTGATTTTTCTTATTCCCGGAATACGCGAATCTGATGAAATTAAGAAGCGCTTTCTTCGGGGATATGAAGAAGCGGACGAACTATCCTTCTGGAAAACAATGGGATTGGCATTTCGAAAAAAAAATTTCCTAGCAACTCTAATTCTCTTTTTACTAACGGCTACTGGATGGGGTTTATATTTAGCATCTAATGTCTACTTTGTTAAAGATGTTTTAAGATTGCCTTTAAGTGTTGCCGTGTATACTCTATTAGGGTCTTTCTTGGGTTTCGTGGGATCAATACCTATTTGGGTTAAGGTTGCCAAGAAAATTGGACACGTGAAAACAATGAAACTAGGGCTTTTGCTCGTAGTTCCCGCTTTATTGCCATCATTGTGGATAACAACCTTGGGGGAATCTATTTTTTATAGTTTTCTGGGGGGTATAGCTTTTGGCGCACATTCAATCATGATCGGTCCGATTACTGCGGATGTTTATGATGAGGTTACTGTACTAACAGGAAAACATCAAGAAGCGAAACTTGGTGGTGTTAGAACCTTTTTCAATAGATTTTCACTCATTATTCAAGCCATGTTCTTAACAACAGTACACCTCATCACGCAGTACAACCCTGATCCTCTTGCAATTCAAATCCCACTGGCTATATTGGGGGTTCGCATTCATATGGCATTAATTCCGCCTTTATTGTACTTAGGGGCATTTTTTATCATGCTATTGTTTTACGATCTCACAGATGAGAAGTCACAGGAGAACAAGGATAAACTTATAGAAATGGGACTTTAAAAACGATATAAAGTAGAGCTTTTCATAATTTATTTATTTTTTTTTTTTTTTAAATATTTTTATATAAATTTTAAATTCTTTCACGAATGATCTGAATTTGAGTTTTTTCTTTAACTAGATCTTATTATTTTCGTTAACTTTCGATTTATTTGATTATAATACACCCCTATTCAATTTCCATCAATATTTGGGGTGACATCTCGATTTTAAAAGTAGTTATCTCAAGGATTTTTCATCCATACTCTCGTATCGTGCAATTTTTTAACACTTGTGTTATTTTTTACCATGACTCTTAAAATCGTAAAAACTCTTGAATCTTATGAAAAAAATAGTGGAAATAGTGTTTTAGACTCCTTCAAGGTCAGTTCACTTTACGATTTAACTTCATGAATTATTTTTTTTTACGAAATCAACTGAATTTGATCACGAACCAAAATTAAATTGTAGTGATAAATATATAAGGATTAAGGAACCAAAATTAAATTGTAGTGATTTTTCATGGGAAAAAAAGTCGATTGGTCAAAATATTTCAATTTTGACGAGAAAAAAATTAAACAAATACAAGCGTCCTTTAAAGCTAAGAAGATTTTTGGAATGGGGTTAATGCCTGTAAGAGGGCCCGAAGGTTTCAGGAAATTAGACTACGAATTTGCTGAAAAAGAATTAAATGTCAAGAAAATCATGGAAAAACTCGAAGAATGCCATTTCAATATATTAGGATTCGTGTGTAAAGATACTGATGGAGCGTGTGTTTGGGACACAAAAGTAGGCTGGAACCCTACTAATAGAGATATTTTAGGTGAATTTTGTGACGAAGGAAAGGATAGAAACATCAATATAATGGTATCGTTTACAAGCATGAATGATGCCTATCAAGGATATTTGCATCCAGACAGGGTCAGCGTTCACGGGAAAGATGGAAAAACTTTCGGGAAGGAGTACAAAAAGGGCGACATTTCTACGCACGACGAGGGTGAAATGAGAATAGATTTGCCTGATGGGGTTTCGTTGGAGGATTATCAGAAAAAAGTTCCTTTCTTAACGAATAGAGTAGACGAGAAAGCTGGTAAGGCTCGAAGTGCGCGAGGTAAGGGATGCATTCCAACGACTAGTTTCATGTGTCCAAATTCCAAGCACATCGATTATTTGTTAGAACTTGCGAAAGAAATTGTAAAGAACTATCCCGTCGTAGGTTTTTTTGCCGATTACATCAGGTATGACGGAGCATTTACAGATTTATGTACTTGCAATCTTTGCATAGAGAAATTTAAGGCACAATACGGAGAAAAAGCCAAGATAATAAAGAGTAAAAGCTGGTTTGATTTTAAAGCTGATACTATAGTTGATTACGCACAAAGATTGCAAGACACAGTAAAATCTATTAATAAAGAATGTATAACTGGCTGGTTTCAATTACCAGGCCCCAGAAAAATGCTCTCCCGAAAGCGTTTAGGACAAGATTGGACTAGATTATCTTCCGTATTAGATGTCACGTCACCAATGGAATATCCCTATTTAATGGGTTCAAGAGACGACGGATGGTATTGGGGAAAACTAGCCGATATATTTTATTGGTATTTCATCAGGAACATGAAAAAAAGAGCGCATGAGATAAAAAATCCCGCATTAACCGTGACTAACTCTGTAGAATGCAATGAAAGAGAAATGCTCAAGCAGATAAGAGGATTTGACTTCGGTTTAGGTATAGCAGTATTTAAATATTATGGAACCACTGAAACTCAGTGGAAGGCTTTAAAAGAATACGCAGAAAACGAGCTTGGTTTAGAAAACTTAGTATTATAGTAATTACTTTATTTTTTTGCTCATTTTTGACTTCATTTAAAACATGAGTGAAGGAGGACACAAATGAAATATTTAGATTATGGAAATACCACCTGGGAAAAATTCCTTAATGAGTCTTTATATATTAATGTAATCATTTTTTTATTTTTGTATGCTGAAAAATCATAAATATTTTATTATAAAACATTGTAAGTTAATTCATGTAATGCATTTTATGAGGTAAAAATTGAAAATAAGTGATAATATGGGATTAGAGGATTTAACAGCGACAGAGGTTCTTAGGAGTAGTTTTACCTTAATTTTTGTTTTAATTTCTTTAATAATTGGAATTAAGATTTTATCTTAACTTAATTTTATTTAAATATTTAACTTAACTTAACTTAATTTTATTTAAAAATTTTAAAAACTAAAATGAATGATAAAAAAATAGAAGAAGTTAAAGGTAGGCAAATTCTACAAGTTCAGGATGTTTTTTTCAATAATCCCTTAAAGGACGTATACACCGCCGCCCTTCCCATTGCTGGATGCGCTTGGGTGGATACCAACGATGGAATTGTGTTAATTGATACTTTAATTAGAGAGAATGTCGCTAAAAAGGTATATAGAAAAATTAAAGGAAAAATTAAATATATTATTTATACACATGGGCACGGAGATCACGTGGGTGGGGCTGCGGCTTTCTTGGCTGACAATCCCGAAATTATTGCGAATAAATATTTATCAGACCGATTAGATAAATTTAAAATGTTGGCGGCTCATCGTGCTCATATTAGAGCGGTGCAATTCAATTTCCCAGATATTAAACATCGCACAAATTATATTTATCCAACTAAAACATTTTTAGGTGAAATGACCATTTCTCTTGGT
>JAUXAJ010000325.1 GCA_030620005.1 Promethearchaeota archaeon
CTGGGATAACAAGATATCCGCGTTTTTGTAATAATTGTGCACGTTCAAGCGTATTTAATCTAACTTCTCCCCCAATGGCTTTAGCACCTTGCCCAAATTTAATTTCAAGGGAAGTAACACCTAATTGTGACGTTACGTAATCAAAAACACCAAGTCGAGTATCTTCAACATTTTTCTGAACAATAAGATCCCCATTCTTTCCATCCCACAATTTTCTGTAAGCCTCAACTCGATATTTCATATCAACGGTATCAATTACTTTAGGATATACGGAACTATTTTCAAATTTAGCTTTAGGATCCATTCCACATACATTCTCTCCAACTGTTAGGCTTACTCCCGCGAGAGCAGCACCCATGGCTAACCCATCCCAATTTCGCTTTGCAACATAAGTACTACCCAAATCTGCTATAACGATAGGAAGTTTTTGGTCAATATTACCCCATTTTGTGCTAATATCCACATTTGGAAAGATCACCTTGTCTTCATGTGCTTCAATCCCTACAGCCCCTCTTACTTCAAATTGAATCTGGAAATCACTATAACTGAACCCAAAATCTTTTGGAGTTCCTGCAGTTGAATTCCCAAAGTATTCTCTTGAAGGATATAAAACTTCTCGACCTCTTAATGCACTTTTTGAAACTTCACACCAAACTGGACAATCACTGACACATATAGGGCAGAGTCCAGATTCGCAAGAATCTTCTACTCTCGTTCTAGTGCCTGTCATGCTTGATCGGTGTGTTACCATACTAAATTTAGTCATTTTCCTATCTCTCTCTATTTCAAATGTTTTTTATAAGTTAAATCAAAATAAGAAATAATTTAATATTTTGATTCAATAATTAATAAAACTAAATCATATATATATTTTAAGTTAGATAACTATATTTGATATAATTAGTTATATTAGTTTATATTATTACAATGGTTAAAATGCGATCCAAATTTTAATTATTACATGAAAAAGGATTAATTATATAAGTTATATTTGATAGACATGCTTAACATGTAAAATTTAATTAACCTATTTAACCAATTCAACCGAAGAGTTATAAGACTGAAATGATTTTATCAATTTAGATAATTTTTAAAAATAATAATATCTTACCAGGCCTAAAATGATAATAAAGTGCAAGGAATGTGGAAAAGAATACTCCTATGGTAAAAAGATCTATCACTGTTGTAATGGGAATTCGATTTATCATGGAACCTTATTTGAAGATAATGGAAAAGAACTATTCTGGAATTGTGAAACTATTTTATTACATGAGAAAATCGCGAAAAAGGAATAATATAAATATCTTTTTTTCGTGGGAATGATTGAAAAGAATTATTTTGATTCAAATATAACTAATATATATTATTGCTTGTTAAACTTAAAAGGAGGTATTTTGACTCGTAAGTAGTTATTTTTTTTAAATTTAATTTATTTCTCTTCCGGATTTATTCGTGCAACTTCATAAAAATCTCAAAAATAGACTCTCGTAGTGATTTAGGTTGAATTTGTAATTCTTCATTTAACCATATTTGAGATTTTATTTTTTCTAACTTATCTTCCAATATGATGTCATAGGCGATTTCTTTAACCGACATAATTATATAATAAAAATTTGAATATTTAAATTATTACTACATAAAATATAAAGAAACAATTATATTAACGGGTTAATAATTTATAAGACAATTAAATATATTCTATTAAAATCAACTCATGAGGTTAAAATAATGTTGTAAGAATCCCCGATTTTCAAGGACAAGAACAAGCTGGGCCTAAATTTATTTGATTCCAAATATGCCAGTCTTTCTTCCTCTTTTAAGCGTTTATAGGCATCGACATAATTTGGGTTTATGCGAATGGTTTCCTGATACACATTTATTGCCTCGTCGAACCTTCCCTTAGCATAGAGAGCCCTCCCCCAGGGGGTAATGGGTATCAGCATCGTTCGGATCTATGCGAATGGCTTCTGTCTCAACTTAATATTTTTATTGAAATAAATCCTAATTTTAAAATGAGACAACTTTTATAAATTATAAAAAAAAGATTAATTCTTGTAATGCATTTTTTCAATAATCTCAGAATTTATTTAAAATATAAGAAGAACCTTTATTTTATGAAATCAACTATTAATAATTAGAAGATTCTAATAAAAACAATTACTATTTGTATTTTAAAATAACATTATTTCTAGGAGGTTTTATTCGTGGGTAAAGACGAAAAAACAGGAATAGAATATGCAACAGAATTAGACCTCACGGGACTCTTTTGTCCAGAGCCGCTTTTTGAGGTGAGAAATTATTCGGAGACTTTAAAAGTTGGGCAATGTTTTAAAGTACTTGCTGATGACCCCGTAGCCGAAAAGGATTTACAAAGATGGGCAAAAAAAACGGACACTGAGATATTAGATTTTAGAAATGAAGATGGACTTATTACTTTTCTATTTAAAAAGAATAAATGAAAGGAGATTTAAAAAATGAGCGTTTATTTAGATTATCAAGCAGCAAAGCCCGTAGACGAGAGAGTGCTTGAAGAAATGATGCCATACTTCAAAAATAAATTTGCCAATCCTGCATCTCTCCATCAAGATGGGGATGTTGCTACTGATATTCTGGAGAAATCCCGTGAAAAAATAGCTAAATTCATTAATGCTCCAAATCCTTCTGACATACTTTTTACTGCCAGCGCAACCGAGTCAAACAATTTAGCTCTAATTGGTGCAGCTCTTAACCGGAAAAGAAAGGGAGATTATGTCATCATTACTGAGATTGAGCATATTTCAATTTTGAATTTAGCGAAATATTTGGAAAAAGAAGGCTTCAAAGTTAGTAGAGTCCCCGTGGATCAATACGGAATTGTAAGGCTTGACAAAATTGAAAGAATGATCACGGACAAAACAATATTAATTTCAGTTGCCCATGCCAGCAATGAAGTAGGCTCCCTTCAACCTATTAAAGAAATAAGCGAAATCGCCACAAAAAAAAGAATTTTATTCCATACAGATGCGGTAGCGAGTGAAAATTCAATACCCTTAGACGTCCAAAAAATTCCTATAGATTTGGTCACTCTATCTTCAAACGATATTTACGGTCCTAAAGGTGTTGGAGCACTATACTTGAAAAAAGGCGTGCGCGTGAACCCAGTAATAATTGGAGGGGGGCAAGAAAGGGGCATGAGATCGAGCTCTGAGAACATCCCTGGAATCGTCGGTTTTGCTAAAGCTGCTGAAATTATGAAGGCTGAAATAAAACAAGAAGCAGAACGGCTCAAAGTGCTAAGAGATAAAGTCATAAAAGAAGTATTGCAAATAATACCTAAGTCTTATTTAAATGGCCATCCTGAAAAAAGATTACCCAATAATGCTCATTTTAGATTTGATTATATCGAGGGGGAATCTTTAATATTTGGTTTAAAAGACGAGAATGTCGCTGCTGCAACTGGCTCTGCTTGTAGTTCAAAAACATTGGAGCCATCCCATACGTTAATCGCTATGGGGTTATTACACGAAGAGGCTCACGGAAGTTTATTACTTTCCTTAGGGAGATATACAAAAGAGTCCGATATCGATAAAATCATAGAAGTATTACCCGGAATTGTTAAAAGACTGAGAATATTATCCCCATTAACGCCTCCTGATTTATTAAAACAATACAATGGGGTGAAATAAATAGTGAAATCTACAAGTTATAGCGAAAAAGTACTAGACCATTTTAGAAATCCCCGCAATGTAGGCGTCATAGAGAGTCCAGACGGTCATGGAAAGGTTGGAAATCCTGTTTGCGGCGATTTAATGGAGATTTTCATTAAAGTCAAAAAAAATGACGAAGGAGATGAAATTATAGACGACATCAAGTTTAGAACCTTTGGTTGCGGGTCAGCCGTGTCAACATCTTCGATGGTTACCGAAATGGCTAAGGGAATGAAGCTTGACGAAGCGTACAAAATTACTAGGGGAGACGTTGCCAAAGAGTTAGACGGACTTCCGCCAATAAAAATGCACTGTTCAAACTTGGCTGCCGATGCGTTAAAAGCAGCAATTAACAATTATAGAGAAGGAACAAAGCCAGATATAGAGATAGTTACTTCCTGTCAATTAGAACTGAGGGTAATTCTTGGTCTTGACGAGTTCATGGATAAAGGAGTTTATTTGAAAGTAGACGACGTTAATGAGCTGAAAGACAAGAGAGTTTTAGTAGTAGACACGGGTGACGATTCCTTAGAATTGACAATGGAGATAACAAAAATTACTGGAAGAGTTATCGTTGTGACTTCTGCAAAATCAATTCCCGGCACGGTAGAGCTAAGGAAAAGCTTAAAATATTCAGATGTGAAAATTTTGCACCAATCTGAACTGTTGGAGGTTAAAGGTGAACTCGACGAGGTGGAGAAAGTCGTTATTCACGACTTTGATGAAGACGAGAATTACGAATTATTTGTTGATGCTGTTGTAGTTCTAGATAAAAGAAGCGTGTAAGTTTTTTTTTAATTTTTTTTTCTTATTTTTATGTCATTGTATTAAATTCAAGGTCATTTTCAGTTCTATTATTTTTTGTTAAAAATAAATTCTTTTAAACTATTAATCAAACAATTATTAATGATTATGAATTTTTAACCAATATAACTCTTATAAATTTGAATTATTAGACCATTGAGGTCTTATTAAATGGAAAAAACAATAATAATAGGAGGTGTAGCGGGCGGAGCCACTGCTGCAGCTCGGTTAAGAAGACTTAAAGAAGACATGGAAATCACGGTCCTCGAACGAGGGTCTCACGTATCTTTCGCCAACTGTGGACTACCATATTATGTAGGACACGTGATTAAGGATCGAACTCAGTTAGAATTGATGACACCCGAACTGTTTCTTGAAAGGTTTAATATAAATATAAAAATTAGACACGAAGCTATTTCAATTGATAAAGAAAACAAAAAAGTAATTGTTAAAGATTTTGAAAACCAAAAAACAATAACGATGGAATACGATTATCTAATTCTTTCACCGGGAGCAGCCCCAATCGTGCCTTCATTTGATGGGATCGACGATGTTCCTATATTTTCGGTACGTACGATTCCAGATTCTGTTAAAATCAGAGAATATATCGAAAAAAATGACGTGAAAC
>JAUXAJ010000279.1 GCA_030620005.1 Promethearchaeota archaeon
GTGGGAGTGCGTGACCTTCCGTCCTAGGTCAACAGGAGGACATTTGTCCAGAATTTTTGCGACGGTATGAAAGTAGAAAACATCAATCATTTAAGTTCCATAAAATTACCTATTCTCTTTTTTATAATAAATTATTTAGGATTCATTAAGGTACGCGGGAGAAAAAAAAAAATCATAATAACGGCGAGAATAAAAAGCGTGTGAGTACAAAAAAACGACTTATTGAGGGTTAAATCCCCACTTTCACATTCTTGGATTCGGATACATGATACCCACCAATGAATTCAGAAAAAAGTTCCCGAATTGAGTATAGATGAATAAAGATAAAAGTAAAGAAGAATGCACCACAACTTTTTATATTTTTACGCGGGTTGCACTCTGGAGGAAACCCGACGGAAAACTAAAACACGCTTAAATGATAAAAACCAAAAAAATTAGGATATTTCCTAAGGAGAAACAACAGATATACATTAATAAGACAATCGAGTGTAGTCGTAGAATTCATAATATGATGTTAGCCAAGAGAAGCGAGGTCTATGAACAAAAATTAAAAAGGAAAACGATTGTTATAATCGGACGAAAGTTTTATGGTAAAAAGTAAATGATATTGTAAGAAGAAAATGATACCTATAAATCTTTAATACGATAATTTTCAAGAGCTAAATCGATAATTCTACTAGCTACAAACCTTTTTGAACGTTTAGGTACATGAGTAACATGTTTATCTTTATCTATAATCCACACTTCATTATTTTTGCTCTCAAAACCTAGTTCACCTCCTACATCATTAGCAACAATCATATTGGATTTAGACCTTTGAAGTCGGTCATAGGCACGATCAATTAATTCACTCCTGGATATATTAGTTTCGGCTTTAAATGCAACAATAAACACTTTTTGATTTTTCTTTCTTGCTTCATCAATTATTTTGGGGGTTAATCTCATTTTAACCTGTAATTCTTTTACATTATCGGAAGAGATTTTCCCTTCAATACATTCCGTTGGTGAATAATCGCTAATAGCTGCTGCACATATAAAAAAATCGTAATCCTTACTTTCTAGTTCGTATTTTACATTTTTTATAAAGTCATCTGTAGAAACCACATTAATTGTATTAATATAATTTGGAATTTTAACCAAGCATTTTCCAGCTATCAATAATACTTCAGCTCCTCTTGCTGCTGCTTCTTTTGCAATTTCTATTCCCATTCGTCCTGAAGAGTTGTTTGACACAAAACGTATCTCATCTATATATTCCCGAGTCGGCCCAGCCGTGCAAAGCATTCTCATTCCCTTAAGATCTTTTTTAGAAACTAATAAATCTATTACTCTATCAATGATATCATCCACTCGTGCAATTTTTGCCTTCCCTTCAGAGATCCTCGGTCCAAGTATTTCAACCGAGTGTTTTCTTAAAGTATTTATGTTTTGTTCTAAAATGGGATGTCGATACATTGACTCATGCATGGCAGGTACTACTAATATTGGTAAGGCTGAACCAAACGCAGTAGTCACCACGGTAGTCACTGGAGTGTCATCGATTCCACACGCGATCTTTCCTATGGTGTTGGCTGTAGCGGGACACACTAAAATTAAATCTGCTAGTCCCACCTCTTTAATCCTCTCTCCTGCTAAATAAATATGCTCTACAGCGCCAGTTATATTGGTGATAACGGGGTTTCCGGTAGCCCAATGCATTAAAGCCGTGTTAATCAATTCAGTCGCGGCTCTTGTCATTACAGCAACTACTTCTGCTCCTAAGCGCATCAGTTCTCGAGCGATAATCGGCGCAGAAATCACGGCTACAGAGCCTGTTAAACACATGCAGATTGTTTTACCTCTCAAAATCGTTCCTTTACTTTCCACAATATCCTTACTTGGATGTTTGTACGACATTTTCATGCAGTTAATTTAATTCAAATGTGTAATCTTAAGCTAAAGTTAATATCGGTAATAAATAAATTTTTGTAAAGAACTAAAAATGTTATTGAAATGTTGTCTTTTTTATCGTGAATATTTTGATTTTCATGAAAACTTTTAATAATTTATTATTCTTAAAATCATTATCTGTTGTGCGAGAGGTTGTTTAAGATGTTAATTGGAATCGTCATGAATAGGATTACTTGGGAGATCAAACAAATTATTAGTGAAATTGAAAAGAGAAAAATAAAGTACAAGCTAATTAATAATCAAAAGATATATTATAAAATTTCCAAGGAAAAGGATATGAGTTTTAACGAAGATTTTGCAGTCATTTTAGAAAGATCGTTGAGTTATTTTCGAGGGCTGTATTCAACGGCAATATTAGAAACCAAAGGATTTAAAGTAGTTAATAATTTTAATTGCTTAAATCTTAGTGGAAATAAGTTACTCACGAGTTTAAAATTAATTGAACATGACATTCCTACACCTGACACAATGATAGCATTTAAAGAAGAATCCTCAATAACGGCAATTGAAGAAGGAATAAATTATCCTGCAATTTTAAAACCGTTGATTGGATCTTGGGGGAGATTAATAGCCAAATTAGATAATTATAATAGCGCCATTTCAAACTTAGAATGTCGAGAGGTAATGGGTAACATTTTACATAAAATATATTACCTTCAAAAATATATATCTCAAGAAAATAATTCACCAAACGCTCCAACAGACCTTAGGGTTTTAGTAATAGGTGAAAAATGTGTTGCCGCAGAGGGTCGTTATCATCCAGAAAAAGATTTTAGATCTAATCTCGCTATAGGTGGTACTGCCAAACCAATAGAAATATCAGAGGAATTAGATCGGTTGAGTATCAAGGCTTCAAAAGCAGTGGATGGTGAAATTGTTGGAGTAGATTTAATGCAAAACGAAGGGAAATTAAACGTCATTGAAGTAAACGGGACACCACAATTTAGAGGGGTTGCGACTGCGACAAAAATTAATGTCGCAGAAGAAATTATCGATTATATTGTAAACAAATATAAATAGATGTGAAAAAATTACTTAATCGCCATGATTGTTGTTTTAAAGATTGGAGGATCATTAATCGCTAAAAATGTTAATAACGTGATAAACGACTGTGCTAATATATATTTAAATTATAGCGATAAATATTCTTTAATAATAGTTCACGGTGGAGGACCGCAAATTAATGAAACGCTTAAAAAAATGAATAAGGAACCAAAATATTTTCAGACGCCAACAGGATTTACAACGAGATACACTGATCAAGAAGCAATTGAGGCCGCAATAATGGCGTTAGGAGGATTAAATAACAAGCGCTTGGTTGAGGGTTTACAAAAAAAAGGTGTTAATGCATTTGGTTTCTCTGGGATTGATGGTAGCGTAATTGAAGCTGTTAGAAAAGAGAAAATCTTAGTGCTAATAAATGGAAAAAAGATAATGAAAAGAGGAGAATATTCTGGAAAAATATCTAACGTTTCTACACCCATCATAGAATTTTTAATTAAAAATGATTATCTACCGGTAATCGGTAGTTTAGCAAAAAGTAATGAAGGAGATATTGTAAATGTGGATGGAGATAGGGCGGCTAGTAATATAGCGAGTGCTTTAAACGCCGATTTACTAATAAGTTTAACGGATGTTGATGGAATTTATAAATTTTTTCCCGATAAAAATTCACTAATTAAATCTATTAAATTTCACGAGCTTGAAAACCTGATAAATGTTTTAAAGGGAGGAATGAAGAAAAAAGCATACGCCGCTTTAGAAGCTTTAAAACTAGGAGTGAAGAAAATTGTGATTTGCTCTGGTTTAACCGATAATCCATTAATAGACGCTTTAGAAAGAGATGCGGGCACGGTTATATATGATGAATGAAGAAGCTAAAGATTTTTTAAGGAAATGCATTGGTTTTTATAGCCCTTCAGGTCAAGAACAAGAAATTGCTACATTCTTATCGGATTTTCTTGAAAAAAAGGGTTTTAAAGTATATTTTGACGAAGTTGGAAATTTAATCGCAGAAAAAGGTTCTGGAAAACCAGTATTGCTTTTAGTTTCTCACATGGATACAATTCCTGGTGAATTACCTATAGTTGAGAAGGATGGAAAAATTTTTGGGAGAGGCGCGGTTGATTGCAAGGCTTCATTAGCAGCAATGGTATATTCAATTAGTCAATTTGATATTGAACGAGAAAAAGCGGGAAAGATCGTTTTTGGAGGCATCGTGAGAGAAGAGTCCGCAAGAGATGGGATAGATCAATTCATAAAATCGGATATTCAGCCAGATCATGTAATATTTGGAGAACCAACTAAGATTAATCAAATCTGCATCGGATATAAGGGTAGATTATGTATAGGCTATAGAGTTTTGTCGCAAACGGGTCATGTTGCGAGTGCTTGGCAGTATGTGAACGCAATAGATGTCTGTCTGGAAATCTGGAAAATGATCAAAGGAGTTTGCTGGCAACTGACAGAGCTGTATTGTCCTAAAAATCAAATTACTAAATATTATAATCAAGTAATCCCAACACTAACAATAATCTCTGGAGGTGTGCTTACAAATTGCGTTCCTTCTGAATGTGAAATTCACATAGATATTCGGTTTCCTAAAAATGTGAAATCCGAGATTTTACTGAGTGAAATAAGAAAATATGTTCTAAATTTTAAGGAAGTTTACCAAAAACAATGTAGAATAGAATATCAAATACAAGAAAATATTTCAAGTTTAATAGATGGATTTGAGGCAAAAGGTGACGAGATAATAATAGGAGCACTACGATGGGCGATTTTTAAAACTCTTAAAAATAAGTCAAAACTAATAAAAAAAACCGGCACAACCTTTATTAATGTGATTGGAATCCATTACGGAATACCATCCATTACATATGGTCCAGGTGATCCTAAATTAGAACATACTGACAAAGAATTCATAGAAATAGGCGAATATTTGAGAACTATCGAAATATATAGCAAATTTTTTCCAAAATTTTTTGAAATTCATCGTAAAAAACATAAAAATTAGATCAATATTTTAATTTTTTTATTTAAATAAATGTGAAAAAATAATACTTCATGACTTTCAATCAAGAAAATAAATATGAAAAATCTCTTAGGAAAAAAAATTGTGCTATTTGTAGAAAAAGTTTGGAAGAAAATAGTGTTCTTCAAGTTCAAAACATGGCCACTGCTTTAATTTGCGAGAGATGCAAGATCCGTTTCACTAAAGAAGATGTCGAACATATTATTTACATATTTGAGGAATACGGGGGATTTTTTGGTCAATTTAAAAAAGAAAAATTATCTTTAGAGGATTTAATAAGGGAATCATTAAAAAGCATATCAATTAAAAGGGACGGAATAAATATATTCGAGAAGAACTTAACATTGCGCTATAATGCATTGCTATATGGGTTTACTCCCCAGGAATTGATTGAACAACTAAGAGATTTAGGCTGCTAATAGGAGTTTTTCGGTCTTACGATTAAAGCGGTAAGAAATTTTTAACTATCTTTTAAAAACATTTTTTTTTATAAAATTTCTAATTTTCTTATTTTTTAGGTTATTAATATAATTTCAGAGATTTCATTAGTCATCACATCTATTTTAATAAGTATTAATTTCCTGTAAAAATAACCAGTTTAAATAGGTAAAACTATAATAATTATAGTTATAGAATTTGAAAAATGTGGAGTTTTATTAATGAGCTACATCTTGTTGTTTGATGGAAGTAGTGGAATTTCTTTCTTGCACTTTCGGTTGAACATCTCTACCGAACGAATAGAGAATATTGATATGGTGAGCGGGTTTATTGTTGCATTGCGTTCTTTTGTTCGATCGGAGTTAAAGAGCAATGAAATTAGTTTAGTTAAGATGGATAATTATACGATTTTGGTAAAACCTTTATTTAAAAAATTTAATATTCATGCTGCTTTTTTCATTCAAAAAAAATATTCTATATTTTTTATGGAATTAATACCTGAAATAATTAAAAAATTAAGGCAAAATAAGAGATTCTTTAAAAGCTGTCGTAAGAACGATTTAAGATCGTTCGATGAAATAGCGGATGTGGTTCAAATGTTAATAAGGAAGCATTATAAAAAACATCTTGCTACAATATTCAAAAAATAATATATAAAATTATTAAAAATGAGTAAAAAAAACGCATGATTTTTCTATGCTTATTCGTTAAATTACTTTCTCACATTCTTTATTTATTTCTTTCATGGTTGAGGCAAAATTCTGCCACCAATTCTGACCCTGTTGAGACACTAATATGGGGTCCACTTTTTGAGAATCAAGACATCTGATTACTTCTTTTTGAGTCTTAATTTTTTCTTTCCAAATAGCTGAGAATATTCCCTGTAAATTAATTTTTACCCTCTTAATTAGGTCTTCGTAGGAGATAGATACATCCGCTTTTTTTTGCAGCTTATTCAATTGTTCTAGTTTTATTTTTTCTTTAGCTCGATTTAAATCGGTACAATTAATCATGATTGTGAACGGGTTTGCCCTACCATGCTTACAATTTTTTTGTATTTCGCAATCTACGCAATAATTATCAAAACTAACTCTATAGTCTTGTAATCCAATTATTGAATAATTTAAAATTTTTGTCATTTTGTATTCTCTTTTCTATTTATATTTTAAAATGTATCATTTTGACTTTTTAAATTTAGCGTAATGGTCGTCAAAAAATTTTTTAACCATTTATTATTAGATCTATTCAATAAAGACTAATTTTAATAATTACTATT
>JAUXAJ010000330.1 GCA_030620005.1 Promethearchaeota archaeon
CAGTTTCAGGGAGCTCTTGAGTTTCACGAGCAAGAAAAGGGTCCCTCACATCGTGCAACTCAACAAGAGAGACTTGGAGAACGCCATTTCCGTGAAAGATTTTAAAAAGGCGCTTGACCTACCGAGCGGCGAAGTGCATTCTGACGGCTCGAAAGTTCTTTTTCCTGCCGTGGCGCTGGAAGGGAAGAACGTCGTGCCTTGCTTTAAAGAACTGCTCGCCGTGGTGCTCTTACCGTTCGTTGAAAATCTCGTTGAAATCGTGTAAAAAAAAAAAATTGTCAAGTGATCGCGAGTGGATACAGGGTCAGATTTCGTAAAACCAGAATTTCTTAACGCGCTATTCTTTGAACAGAAAAACGTGGTGGTGTTCCCTCACGTGGATTTGAAGCACTTGAAGCATTTAGAGCTGTTCACGGTGGTAATTTTACTTTTCTGAATTTCTTCCATGAATTAATAATATATTGCTTAACTTTTGTAACTTAATTGATGTGAAATTATTTTAATAGTTAAAAAGTCATTAAATCGATGAAAGAGTTATTTGAAAAAGCAATAAAATCCAATGACACTGAAGAAATCCTCGATTTTTTAATGGTGTTGAATAAGAGTATAAAGAAAGAATATCTTCCTTTTATTAGATTTTTCATGGATAATCTTGATGATCACATTTTAGAAAAAGTAAAGTTAAATTTAATTCACCTCATGGGTGAACTTGGCAAAGAAATACCTTTAACCAATACTTACATGGATTTTTTACGAAATAATTATTTTACTTCTGATAGATGGGTTCGTAATGAAATAATTATAGCATTGAATAAAATTGCAACCCAAGAGAAGCTTTCTACTAACATTTTTGAAGTTCTTAGATACGCAATTCATGACGATTACATTTCAATTAAAATGAACGCGTTAAAACTTCTTTTAACTTTTGACGCTCTTCCTGATTTTGTCATTATAAACATTCTGCGCGCCTTAAAACGGTTCGATCTAGAAATAATAGAGCCAATTACAAATGTTTTACAAAAGTTTGTTCAAAACGAGAAACATTTATTTGATTTGTTAAATGCTGACGATAACTATAAAACCTTGAGTAAGAAAACTTTTAGAACGATCATTATCGCATGTTTCGATTCAGTCATGGTTGTAGAGTCGTTTAGAGAAATCATTTCGAAGTCCAAATGGGATGACGAGATTAAGGAGAGTTTTCTTAGCGAAATTGAAACTTTTGAGAGAATCTTGTTAAAAAAAAGATAACATGTCGACTGGATGATATTAAGCGTTTTCGTATTTGGTTAAAATATCCTCTAAATTATCGTCAGAAAAAATAATGTCGTTAAAAATTTTTATGAAAGTCTTGATAATTTCTTGGGGATTTCCATCGGTTAGGTTCTGAATGATTTTTAAAATTTTTTCGTTTAAAGGATAGTAGGATTCAGGATATTCGTCAAGAAATTCGAGGTAATCAACTTCCTTTAAAAAATGTTTCATGTGTTCTTTATAAAATTTAAAAATATCGCTATCAACAAAATTGGAAAGAAAAAGAGGCTCCTTAAAGGTAAGTAATAGATTTTTTTCCGTAATGCTCACGTATTTTTTGATTTCTTCCAAGGAATCAATCGAATTTAAAGTTATAATAATTCTCAAACCTTTTATTTTTTGTAGGTTTAAAATTTTTTCTAAAATTTTTCGACCAGCTATTTTATCCGGCGAACTTTCGGCATTTCCGTAAAGCCAGCTTGGATCATAAATAACTTCGGTAGTTTCCTCTTGTTTCATTAACGAGATTATTTTCTCAAAATTGTCAATAAAAATGATAGATTTTAAGTCAGAATTTTCAACCAACAACTTCAGCATCGTGTAAGGATAGGTCTTATGTCTGAGATCGTCTGATAAATTAAGTTGAGACAAATCTTTATAATCCATTAGTTCGCCAAGGAGCCAATTTTCAGCTAAATTTTTCTTGTATGGATCCAGTTGATGGGTCGTTATAGCGTTAATAATATCCATTAATGCAATCTTGTCTTCAAATTTGTTCATGAGATTTTGAAAGGCCGATTTTCTTACCTTTTCAATGTCAAATACTCGGAAAAAACCGAATTTTTTCTCTGAAGCGCCCCATTCACGGCATAATTCACGGAAAAAATTTCTTAACGTCCTATTGCCAATATCTTCAATAAATTCAGAATACACGTTGTAGTAGAATTTTCTGTAAACATTTTCTAAAGAGATGAATATCGTGTTAAAATAATGTAATCTTTTTTTCAAGGTCCAAAAAAGGTGCGTTTTGCCGGTGCCCGTGGAACCAATGATAGGTAAGAAAAAGTTTTCGTTAGTTTCGACGATTTTTACAATAGAACTCAAAAAAATCTTTCTTGAACCAACTAACTGAAGCTTTTCTTGTAGTTCATTTGTACTCACGAATCGTTGAAATGGACTAATTCCAACTTTTAAAATGTTTAAAAACCTTTGTTTTTTATTCTCGTAAATTAACAATTTTAAACCATGAAATAATTTGATTTTATAACTATTAAATCATTCCTTTAAAGATTCGACGCCTAAAATGATAATATATTCCATTAATTCATCGTCAACATTAGCAATTGGCTCAAAACTTACTGATAAATCGTCTCGCTGGTCCCTTCCGATAATTAAACAATCGTAGAAGACTGGATCTCCATTATGATCAATTACAACCCTATCAGCAATACATACTCCATTAAAAATGCTTGATACGGGATTATTAAGAATCTCTCCCTTAAAAAAATCTAGATGGTTAATTCCATATTGGTTATCGTTCAAGAGCAATCCTGCAGTGTGGAGCATGTTTATTGTAAAAGGGAAGTCGTCAGTAAGTTGACCGTCGTCATATTTCTCCATCAAATCCTGTGGAACTAAAACGGAGTACTCTATGGTGGAATCACGCGGTTTTTTCCACGCAAAATCTGATTTTTTTGAAAAAGCAATTTTTTTATTAGGTTCTTCTATTTCAAACCCAACCATTAATCCTTGGGAGATTTCAATCCCTCTTTCAGCTGAAATGCTGATATTATCCGAAAAAATAATAGAATTGTACGAATCCTTACATTTTGAGATAATTGAACCAAAAAAATTTCCATTCGTCTGTATTTCCTTATTAGTATCGAATAAAACAATATTATTGTTGCTCATTATTACTTTGTGACATCTCTCTTTATAAGAAGGTTTCTAAATATGTACCATTAATATTAAATATTAATTTTTTCATAACACAAATACATATAAAAATTATTAAGAATATAGCGTGTAAATAATGGCGATAAGCTCTCAAGTTTCAAGTTTATCAAAAAAAGATGTTTTAGATAGAGCAAAAAAATTTTATGCTCTCTCAATACAAAAGAGCAAGAAGTAAACCATAATATTTTTTTTTAAGAGAAGGACAATTCTAAAAAGAATGAAATCCACGCTTTAATCGTGCTCATAATAACAATATATTTTATTTAACTCTTTTATAAAATTTTTCTCGCTTAAGAGAACTAAGAGTTTACGACTTGCTTAATAGAGTTACTGGATTAATTGATAATCAAGTAATTATTGAAATTCCATATTCTCATTATGATATTGAAAATGATATAATTACTATTTTTGTATGCTATTGGAATTGCGGACATATCATTCATTACTTTGCCAAGAAAAGCAGAAATAAGAAGGACTTTTTAGAAAACTCTAAAAAAGGATAAAACGATTAATCTTTGAGCATGTTATTATCTAATATCTGCACCACAATCTTTACAAAAAACATGCTTTCGGTCATTTTGAGCACCGCAATTAGGACAAAACTTAATTCCATTTTTTCTTTCTACTTGTTTAGATGTATATGAAATCAATGGGTGTTGAGCCATGGTATCTACTTCCTGAGTTGGTTTAATAGTACCATTAGCTTCTAATACTTCATCAACCGATTTTCCTTTTTTCAATTCTTTCTTGAGTTTTGCATGTTTTTTTATACCGGTGATCCCTAGCAATATTGCTAGGAACGCAAAAAAGAACATCGAATAAGCGAGGTCAATCGAATCGTAAAGAATTTGAAATTCGGTTGCATAATCTTCAGGATAAAAGGAAATCTGTGCTTCAGAAAATAGTAAGACCGATTTTGAAAAGAATAAAAAAATTAGTATAGTACTGGAATTTAGACGCTTATGCTTTTTTTCAAATACTTCCACATTTTTACCTATTAGTGAGGATGTGGTATAAATCATTACTAAAAAGTCTAAAAGTAGAGTGAGAATTCGAAAACTAAAAGTACTAGGAAGAATATTTCCACTGCTACCGTAGTAATAATTTAACATTAAATTAAATTTTAATAAGTTATAAAAAACATAAATAGCAATCCAAAAACATAGCATACCAATCCAGGAATTTAATTTGCCAACAATTAATTTTAAAAAGCCAATTATTGCTAAAAAAATGACAGAAAATAAGAGAATAAGGACGAGTGCATACCCCGTAAGGGCAAAACCAATAAAAAGCAATGGCATTTGGATTTCATCTGTAATTAATCTAAAGGAATAATAAATAATAAATAGACTTAATCCTATTCCCCCTAGAAATATAATCAACCTGATTAAATGATTAAGAAATTTGGGCGCTTTTTTGTATATCTTAAGATCCCATTTAATTCCATTAGAATAAATCTCGTACGTCGTAAAGAAGGTAATAAGAAGTGGATAACCCACATATGCTAAAGGAATATAAATAAAACTCATAGCAGCTAAGGATACAGGGAAGAAAAGAAGTGAGATAATAAAATATTTTATAATTTTTTTAACAGTAAATTCTTTCAAGTTTACTTTATTAAAAAGTGAAAGAATAAGATTAAATGTTAAGTTTTTTGTATATTTATATTATTACTTCATTATCTAAAAACCATTCTACTTTTCCAGATAATTGCGTGTTTAACCTCCCAAGCACTCGTTCTTTCTTAAGGAGGTTATTTCCCGATTCAA
>JAUXAJ010000250.1 GCA_030620005.1 Promethearchaeota archaeon
AGATAGTTGATGCTTTATTTTTCGATGGTTTTACAGATACTCATGGTGTATATGGAGGTTATAAACACGTCGGTGAAACGGCAGAAAACATTTTAGAAAATTCGTTCGATATCAGTGACAAGTATGGGCTTCCAGAAATAAAAATAACTCTTGAGGAAATAAATGAGTTTGCCATTGAAAGTCAAAAGAAATATCAAAAGGCAAAAGAAGAAAGTTTTTTTTCTGAAATAACACCTGTCGAGGTTAGAATTAAAGGAAAGACCGTTATGATTGAAGAAGACGAGAGCCCTCGCGCTAGTGTTTCTATAGAAAAGTTAAACAGATTAAAACCAGTGTTTAGAAAAGGAGGTTTTGTCACTCCAGGAAATACTCCCACACTTTCCGATGGTGCTGTGGCTATCGTGTTAATGGTTAAAGAAAAAGCTGAATCCTTAAAATTGGATTACCTGGGGATGTGGAAGGCTTCCGCAATGGGAAATGTGGATCCAAAAATCATGGGAATTGGACCCATTCCCGCAATTAGAAACTTGCTACAAAAGACAACTCTTAAGCTTACTGACATTGATATTTTTGAGATAAATGAAGCGCAGGCACAACAAGTGCTATTTTGCGTTAAAGCCTTGGGTATAGAAAAAGATAAAGTTAACGTTAATGGAGGCGCAATCGCATTAGGTCATCCACCAGGAATGACTGGTGCTCGTTTAATTTTAACTGCACTTCATGAACTGAAACGAAGGAGGGGTCGATATGCCATCTGTTCGCAATGTGCTGGTGGAGGTACCGGAATGGCCACGCTATTAGAAAATAAATATCAAATCTAATCTAATAACCTTCTCAAATCTGACTTCCTAAAGAGAAGTGGATTTCTTTTCCCTTTTCTTAGTAAAAATTATTAATTTAAAAGGTAAAATATAATTATTAAATACAAATTAACAAATCAGATTTAAATTATAAAAAAAAAGGGAAATCATGACAGATATTAATGTAGAAGAATTAAGGAAAGATTTCAATAAACCACATTACTTAATGACTACATCTGATGATAAAATATTATTTTTACGAGCTTGGAATCCTCCAACTAAATCTGACGTTGTAATCCTTATTTTCCACGGCATTACTGCTTATAGTGGTCCATATGAAATGATGGGCGAACCTTTAGCAAAAATAGGTTATAATGTGTTAGGTTTAGACTTAAGAGGACACGGTTTATCAGATGGAAATAGAGGAGATTACCCAAGCAAGGAGCGCCTTTTGAAAGACCTTAGTGAAACCATTGCGTTCGTAAAAGAGAAATTTTCAACTATAGTTCTCTTGGGGCATAGTTTGGGGGTTTTAACAGCAATAATTGCAGCTTATCAATGTCCAGAAAGCATAAATGGGTTGATTCTTCTTAGTGCTGGAAGAGATGTGAAACCAGGTGCTTATAAGGCTCTATCATTCGTTAAAAAATTAAAGATTCTATTCAGCTCACTTGTATCGCCAAGTAAGCCGGTAATAACTTATTATAGAGATGGTGTCACTGGGCTTGATGATCCGTTACGCCAATTTAAATACACACTTCGATTCATGAGCATCTTTAATGCAAAAAAATTAACATTTCCAGAAAAGATTAATGTTCCTATGATTTTCGGCGTTGGTGATAAAGATGAGCTCTTTACCGTGGAATCGGCTAAAAAATTACTCGAAGAAATTCCGTGTGATAATAAAAAATTCATTGTCATAAAAGGTGCGAAACACGCTGAGTTCCCACCAGATGGATTTACAGAGTTAATTTCTTGGTTGGATGCTAATTTCAAGTAAGAAATGATTAGATCTAATTTAAAATTTAATAAAAATCAATAACTCAAGAAATTTATTTTTTTTTAAATAGTTCAGTAATTCAATTTAAAGGGAGAATACAATCCTCTTTTTTTTCTATGCTTAAACTTTAAAGAGAGAAATTTCTTTATTACATTTGCAAAAATAGATATTGTAAAAATAATAGTAATTAAAAAAAAAATAGAGGAGACCATAAATGAAAGAAATATTAGAAGCATTAGATCTGTCTAAAAACGCTGCGAATATTTACCATTCTTGTTTAGGAGAAATACCATTATCTTATGAGGAAATTCATTCTTTTGAACCAAGTCTATCTGATGCGGAATTCAATGGGGCAATTGAAGAATTAATTCAGAGGAGATTATTTTTTGAAATTTCGCCAACAAATCCCGAAATTCTTCCGCATTACATGGCTGTCCCGCCATTTTCTACACTTTTTAACAAATTTCGCTTGGATTCTAAAGGTGAAAGTGGAAGCCTTCAGGATATTATCGAGACAAAAATTGATAAAATAATTGCTAATGAAAATAGAATCGAAGTTGAATCCATTTATAATGATTTTCAAAAAATTTCAAGCCAAATTGACACCGCTTCTACAGAACTAAGGAAAGATGCCGAAGAATTTGTAGAATCAACTAAGAGGGTAGATAATACCATGGAAATAATTTCTAATTTTGAGCTTAAAATGAAAAATGCGCTTAGTTCTCAATATAATAGTCTTATGGATGCTATTATTCAATTTAGGAACTTGGTAATTGAAATTCTCAAAGCTTCAGAATTCAACGAACAACAATTAGAATCGTTTGAAAAGATTATAAGAAACGACTTGGAAATGAAGGTTCAAGAAAAATCGAAAGAAACAGAGCAAAAGATTTTCAATGAATTTAATGATCTTTCGGAAAAATTTAAAAGTTTATTTTCAGGCATGTTAAACAATCAAGTAGAACAAAAAGCAATTAGTTTAGGAATTTTAAATTTTGTAGATAAAGAAATGAGTAATCTTAATAATAGCATCAATGCGAAGAGGGAAAGTTTCAAGGTAGCCTTAGGCTGGCTAAAAAATACCATTAAAAGTGAGATTAATAAAATTCTCAAAGAACAAAATGCTGAGGTTTCAGAATCAATCCTTTCCTTGAATGAATTTTTGACTAAGATTTTGGTCGACTATTTCACGTTAAATAATTTCTGGACAGTAAACAGTTATATAAAAACTAAAGAAGAGATTTCTAATTTATTAACGAATGCTAGCGATAATATCTTATTAGTTGTTCCAAATATTGACGAATACATTCCTTTGGAAAAATTAAAAGAATTTTGCGGCAAATTTAAAGCAAGAATAATCTCTTCAGAACCTCATGGTAGCTCTATCGTTCAAGAACTCAAGAATATAGATAATTTGCAGTATAAGAGATTAAAATTCAACAAATTTATTGGAGTTATAAGCTCAAAAACTGCAATTATTGGGGAAATCAATAAAGATGAAGATAACCCTTTAAAAAGCGTTACTGGTTTTGGAACAAATTCAATTTCACTATTAGAATTAATAGAACCAATTCTTTTGAAGAAATGGGAAGACGCTAAGTTTTCCAAGAATACTCAAATTGTAAATGGATTTAATAAAATTATAGAAAATATCAACGATATCCAAGGGAAGAATATTGCTGAAATAATGCAAGATGTGCTAGATTTAGTCTTTAAAATGGAAGGAATTTCTCTTAATGTGGTTGAAATTAAGTTACTAGTTTCTAAGCTTAAAAAAATTGATTCTCCATTAGATAAGGATAAAAAGAAAGAAGTTATTCAAAAAATTAGAGTGTGGAACGATCAATTCACGAAATTACAATTAAGACCAACTCCAGAATTTAGATTGCCATTTGCCAAGGATGGGATTCCTTTAGAACCAATATTAGACGCGGGTTCATTATTAGAAGAATCTGAAACAATTGAGCTCGAAAAAATTGAACAATTATTTGATCTTTTTTTAGAAAAAGTTGGAGAGCTTAAAGGTGTTGATTTAAGTCAACAAATACAAAATATGATAAATCTAAGCCTAAGGTTCCAAGGATTTTCAAAAGTTATTGAATGGAAAGAAGAATTAAGTACTATTGACACGATTTTAGATGAACCATTTAAAATTCACCTTCAAGAGGATTTCTCAAAGTGGAAGAACGATATTCTAAGACCAATATTGCAAAAGAGAATAGTAGAAGAACCTGTAACTGAAGCTCAAGTTGAAGAAAAAATCGAGGAAATAATTGAAGAAGAATATATTAGTCCAGGTTTATCTCAGTCTCAATATGATGAAGAAGTATCTGAATTAGAAGAGCAAAAGCTTGATATAAACGATTTATTTAAAAAAATATCTGAAAATGTGAATGATCTTAAGGGGAACGAAATAAGTATCATTTTACAAGATATTTCTGACTTACTCGTGGAATCTCATGGACCCATGGCTTCTAAAGCTACAAGACAGTGGATAAGCAAGCTCAGATCCATTAGAGGGCTCCTTGAAGATGATATTAAGGTTCAATTCATTGAAGATTTGGATAGAATTAAATCCAAATATGTTCTAGGAGAATCTGAAGGTGACGATTTATCTGATTATACGCCCGGGTTCATGAATGATGATTCCACTTCCATAGAAATTAAAGACTCTGGAAAAGAAAGTAGTGAGTTGGACCAATTATTTGAAAAAGTGATTAAGAATGCAAAAACAGTTATTGGAAGTGAATTAGCTCAGAATTTGCAAGATATTGCTGATATCGTAATGGAAAACCACGGCTCATTAGCTGCAAGGGATATAAGACCTTGGGTTAGCAAGCTTCGTTCGATAAGGGCTCCCTTAGAAGATGATATCAAAGTAGAATTATTAGAAATTCTTGAAATGTGGAAGGAGAAATTTGGATAATAACTTTATTAAAAATATGTTGAACAAAACGAAATGGAAAAGAAAGCATGTAAAATGGAATTAATATCTCATGATAACCATTGTTTTAAGAAATTTTTTCTTTATTTTTTTTTACTCTTGGCATCTTTCACGATTTTCTTGCATAAATTAACTCCTAATCCAGTTTTTCGGTTCAATACGTAAGGATTTTCTTTCTTGACTTGTGTGGCAGTTCGATACCCGGCGTCAAATAAGATTCGTGCTCTCACTCGTACCATATTAGGGAGTCTCAACAGCAAATCGAAGAGTTCTTCTTTTATACCGTACTTGATCCGTGTACAAAGCGTTTCCGACATTTCAGCAATCTCAAGCATCCTGTCTTCCAAGTCAGCCATTTTTTTTTTCCACTGCACTACGCCAACTTTTTTTTAATATCTTAAAAATTTTCTAAAAATCCCACTTATCAGACTTTTTTTTTATCTACAAAATAGATATGTACAAATTACAATGAAAATAACGATATTTGTACTTTCTCTTCATTAGATGAAATAAATCTCCTATTAGTCTTCCATACCTTTTTTTATGCATATCTTTAAAAGAGCGCCATATCCAATAATACATAACGAAAAAAATATATCTCAAAATATATCGTAATTATTAATAAAATGGTAGAAGCAAGCTTGAGGCAAAAGGTCTTTTCCTTCATAGATGAGAACCCGGAGGCCAAAAACAAGGATGTTTACAATGAATTTTCTGGAGAGAGTGAGAATTCCTTGAGAACATATAGAAGAGATTATTTTAAAGAGAGGGAAAAAAAGATATCTCAAGTTCAGGTCTCCAAGAAAAGCGATATATCTCAAGTAGGTGAAAACGCTATTTTTGAACCAAAAGAACCTAAAATAGATCCAAGTCATTTCCTCTCATTATTGAAGAGTTTTAACTCCTTACCATTATTCATCTATTCTAAGATTTCACGAAATAATATAAAGAAAACCTTAATATTAAAGAATTTCTTCAAAAACTTCCTTAATGCTACTATATCCAGATATATTGTCTCGTATAAAAAGTTCAAACGGTAATTCAACATCTAAATATGGTTTTAGAATGTTTAGCAAGGAACCATGGTTCGGCTTTTGAAATTTATCTTTAAATAGTTCTCCCACACCTTCAGAATATTGATATTGCTGCAACACAAAAGTTCCTCTAAAGCGTTCTTCTTTAAGAAACATTATAATTTTGTGAATGTCTTCTGGTATCATTAACTTTTCGACGTAGGTAGTCCTGATTTCAAAGTCTATATTTTCTTGCGAATTAATCGAATTAAAGGTTTCGATTATTGAGCTTGGATCTACTTTAACTCCAGTAAATTTCTCTAACTTTGTTTTGTCCAACGGACATTTCAAATCTAGAGCAACTCTATTAATATATGGGATTAAATTCTTAACTATATCCGGGTTTGAGCCGTTCGTATCAATACTAACATATTTCCCGACAGTTGCGATCCCTTGGCATAATTCAACCAAATCGTCTTGAAGAGTGGGTTCGCCTCCCGTGATGCTAACGCCACTTACTAATAAATTGATTTTAACTTTATCGATTAATTCACTTACTGTATAATCTTTTCCAACCTTGGGGTAGAGTAGATATTTGTTGTGGCAAAATTCACACTTAAAATTGCAGGAAGTCGTGAAAATAACCATGCTAGTTTTACCTGGAATATCTTTCGTAGATATATCTATTATACCACCAATCCTCATGGTTTTTCTCCAAGTTCTTTTAATATTCTTTTAATAACGACTGAACCTGATATAAGGGCAGCGTGAACGGTCCAGGCGACTCCAATTTAAGCGAAGTTAATGCTACTGCAAACTTTAACGACTCATCTATACTTTTTGTAATTCGAGATCCAACGTAACTAATGAAAGCAGTATCTCCACGACCTGTTCTTCCCTTAATGTATCTATATTTCCAAGGGTAAAAAAACAACTGATCTTCAGCGTAAACAGAAATTCCTTCTTCGTGCGTTACTAAAATCTCACTAGGGCCAAAAGTGGATAATATTTTTGTTGCATCTCGAATATCATTTTTGCCCGTAAGTGCTTCTGCCTCAGCGTGATCTACCTTTAAAATCTTTACTTTCGATAAGATAAGTTCTTTTTCTTTCAAGGGGAGATTTTGGAAAAACACCTTATCCTCCGCTTTGTCTCTTATTCTAACAAATCCTTGGATATCGATGCATATCTTATCTGGATATTTATCCGCTAAATGTTCTAACAATGGAATGTCAATTTCACCCGTAATAATGGGTCCTAATACAAAGAATCTTGTTTTAATATCTGGAATTTCATCTTTTTTAAATAATCCAGCAAATCCCAAAGGTTTGCAAGTGCGATACTCCATGTTCTGAGAACTATAAATGTTTTTAAGACCGGATGTCTCTTTAGAAGGGTGAGCAAAATACCTCACGCCGTGTTTCTTAAATTCTTCTAAAACTGGAAAATCTTCCTTTTTCAAGCGTGTTATTACTATAATTTTAAGACCCATGTGACTTCCCGCAATACCGCCGTAATATACAGCACCTCCAGTTGCTATCTTGCTTTTTCCATCTATCAAGATAATGTCTTTGGCTATATGTCCCAAAATGACTATGTCTGATTCTAGTGAACTTTTATCCATTGTTATAACTTGAGGTATTAAAAGTTTTCATAAAAATAATTCATAATATATTAAAGATAAATATTTTAATATTTTAATAACTTAAGTTTTGTAATTTTTTCTAAAGAATAATAAAGATCTTGTTTCTATTAATTTAAAACTTTAGTATCTTTAAAATTTGTACTAGTTTTACATCTATACGCAGCCCATTTTTAACGATAAGTTGATACTATTT
>JAUXAJ010000044.1 GCA_030620005.1 Promethearchaeota archaeon
AATAGTATCAACTTATCGTTAAAAATGGGCTGCGTATAGATGTAAAACTAGTACAAATTTTAAAGATACTAAAGTTTTAAATTAATAGAAACAAGATCTTTATTATTCTTTAGAAAAAATTACAAAACTTAAGTTATTTATATAAATGCGTTGGTTTATGGTAAAGAAAAAAGAATTAAAAGCGATGTGTTATTCACTTTAAAAGTTGGATTAGATCTTGTATTGGATTTTATAGAGATGTTAAAAAGTGAAATGGTCTCATTTCCAAAAGAACCTGAACTAAAAAAAAGTAATAAATTGCAATCAATATATGAAAGAATAATTTGGAATCAATTACTCCCGGATTTAGAAGGTTTGGAAACAAATGGGAATATTAAAGATAAAATAAAAAATCATGTACAAGAGCTAAAAAAATTTGAATTCTCATTATCCTTAAACAAAATAGAAAGTTATTTGACTGAAATAAGAAACAACCGAATAAAATTGTGGGAAAGTATTTTAATAGATTATTTAGAAAACAAAGAAGAATATGAGAAGAACTTACGAGAGCTGTGTTTTAACAGAGAAAAAACAATAAATTCCTTTTAAAAAACCTTAGTAATAGGTATATTTTCTTTTTGAAATCTTTGTTTTTCAGCATCAAACGCTCTTCGAGTCTAAATGATATTATAATTCAAGGATAGTATTTTGCAAAACATTTATAAGCATATTTTATGTCTTGATAATTTATATTATTGTCATAGAATTATTTAACTTTTAAAGACCAAAGTGAAATTCATGAAAAGATTTAATTTTAAATATCGAGATCTTCGCAAAATGTATGAAACACACATTCCTATTGAGGTGATTTCTGAAATTTTTGAGAATATTGATATTAAGGAACAAGATTATCGAGAAAAAGCATTGAAGATTATGGATAAGAAAAAATTTGATGTATACGGATTATCTGAAGATGGTATTATTAAAAAGATTCTTAGTATTGACGGAAAAGAGAAAATCATTGAAAAAAATGAAATATTATATAATAATACTCCGTTAATTGATGTCCTATATAAAATGCGGGACAAAAAAAGATTTTTTATAATAGATTAGGGAGTAATAAGTAAAATTGTCACAAGGTCAGATTTACAAAAACCTCCTGTTCTCGTTGTTTTGTTTGGATTAATTTCTATTCTTGAAATGTTCTGTAATGAATTAATTAAGTTTTATTATCCAAAAGATTCTTGGAAAAATGAAATTAAAAAGCGACGTTTAAGAAATCCTAAGAGGTTTTTTAAAATATTAAGGAAGAGAAAGGAGGAGATCGAACTATTATATTGTCTTCAGTTAACAGATAAGTTAAATATTGTTTTTAAAACAAATTTAGTATCCAAATTTTTAAATGAATTAGGATATATGTCAAATAGATCAAAAAAAAAGTTAAAGAGAGAGATTATGGAATTAAGAAATAGTATTGCACATAATCATTTCTTTACAAAGGTAAAATCATGGGAAATCTTTACAACTATTGAACTTCTTGAAGAAATATTAGAAAGAATTGAAAATCATATATAGAATTTAATGTATTCTTATTAAAAAATAACAAATTTATATTACTCAAAAGATATAAATATTAAAAAAAATATATTTTCTTGACAAAATTATTAATAGAATAATAACATTTATCTTATAGATATTATGTCTAATCCAAATATTAAATTCGATATGCTTAAAGGTATGAAGAAGGAAGATATTCTAAAGATTTTTATTAACCAGATACCTCCTGGAAGAACTTGGAAATCTCACCTTAAAATTTATATTGTCCGATCTTATGATTTTTCTCCTTCTGAAATTATTGATTATCTAAAAAAATCCTATTTCAAAAATACTGATATAATCCTCGAGAAATTCATGGAAACTTTTAAAATTGATGTGGTTCCTTTAAATTCGGATTCATTCCATCTAAAATTGGAACATATTCGTTCAAAAAGGAAATTCCATTTTATTATTTTTACAGATAATAAATATTGGACAATCATAACTTTAGTAAAAAAAACGGAAGTAAAAAATACTCTCGTAAGTATTATTAAAAAAATTTCTTATCTTAAATCTCTAAAAATTACAACTCGTCATTTGGAAGACCTGATATATGATCAGAACTATGAAAAGGATATTATTGGATTTATTGCGGGTTATAACCCCTACATTGTTAAACCTATAAGAAAAATAACAATTGATGTTTATGGGGGGGATCTTAAAGATCTTTCAAATATTCGAGACCTATTCTTCGTAGAACCAAAGACTTTTAAATATAGTCTACAAAATAGTCCTGCTGCAGTAATTGAAGGAAAAATCTTTAACGAGGGTTATTTCACTATGAAATTTGTTGAAAAGGGAAATGAATCATTTGCTATAAAAACTATAAATAGATTAGCTAAATCATTCGAAGAGATAGATAAATTATATGAAGATTCTGAGAAATATGAAAATTCTGCAAGGGTATTAGAAAAAGGTAATGGTCTACTCTTTAATTCAATTTATAGTATTGTTATTAAAGTTAAAAAAAATCGTATTAAAACGAGTAATTGCAGTAAATTAGGAAGAGATCAAACTACTTTTAAAATAATTAATAATAAAATTATAGAGTATTTCAAAAATCGTCCTAAATACGATATTTATTCTGAAAACCCTTTTTCCCATTTTATATGTGATAAAGATACTAGAAGTAAAGTACAGGTAACTATTGAACCACAGAATTATAACATTATACTTTATCCTATTAATAAGTGTAGTGGAATAAGCCTAAGAGATATTTGTAATGGAATTAATAGGGTTGAACACTCCTTTGAATCAATAAACCCTTTTATAATTAATTGATCAAGAGATTATGAAGAAATGGGCGATTTAGCGTCAGAAATTGGTGAATTAAAATCCATTAACTATTTTCTTTCTGCAATTAAAGGTTTGCCTGATGCTAACTTGCAACCTTGCTTTAATTCTATTAATTATAAAGTGTCTGCCTTTCCTAGTTTTAAAATCATTTTAAATGAAAATGGAGTTGAGGTGGAAAAACCTATAACACCTGATTTCCTTCTCTGGAATTTAAACAATAAAATAGCACTAATATTTGAAATTAAAGGAGGTAGTTCAGTTGAAGAACAAGATATTGATCAAATTCAAAAATATTTAAATATTCCTATAGACCAAATTCAAGATCGTGTAAGGAATATTCTTGAAGATCCCTCTATTGAGTTAGAAAATTGTTATGTAGGAATTGTTTATTATGAAGAAACTATTAATAGTTGTCTTCAATCGAATAATTGTATCAATAGAATCAATTCAATAAGAAACCATTTTCTTATTTTAAAACAATCTCCAGGAGATAAATTAAAGATAATTAATCCTGAATTTATAACATTTGATAATGAACTTCTTACTATATTAACTGATGGAATCCAAATTCCTTTAAATCCTAGAAGATTTATTTATATGACCGAAAACCCATCAATCGAAGGGACAATGTGGGCCATTATTAATTATATTCATGATGAATTTTTTAATAGTGACGAAATTGGTGAAATCCAAGTTGATCCAATTCAATTGAGAGATGTTTTCATATATTCAATAGTAAAACTAAGAAGAATCAAGAAAGCTTTAGATTATCTTACAGAAATAAATTGCTGTACTAGGCAAACTGACATGTATTACTTTAATTATGATAACTTTGATAATCCAGAAGTTTTAAAAGAAAAAATAAAGCAAATAAATACGGGAAAACCACCTCGAATACAGAGAAGATTAAATCCTTAAATCGAAAAAACCAGTTTTTTCTGGATATAATAAAAGATTAAAGCTTATCCTAATGAATCAGAGAATTGTAAAAGTAGAAGGCGATTCCATTTGAAGTTCCCTACTTTTTTAAAAATTTTATGAAAAAAAAGTTTTTGATTAAAATTACACTCTTTTAATGTGTTTTTTTACAAGAAAAACAAAGTATGCCGTTAATAAGAATCTAATGCCAATTAAGGACTCGTTAACTAATGGTAAATCTACAAAGTCTACTTTAAATACATTATAACAATGTTTGCATTTATTATAATTCAGAAGGAGTTTTTTTATTTGCTAAAAAGACTATTAGGACAATTAATCTACTTGATTGTTCATATTTCTCAAAAATAAATTTTATGTATTCTGTATTGAGTTTTGTTGAGGTGTTTAGTATTATTGAATTTATTATCTTTTTCTGGGTTCTGGTTTTTGCGATACTTCAGCATCCATCCGAAGGCTCCAATATTAGTTAATTTAACTATAATATTTTGAAAAATCGGATAACCTTTATATACCATGTAGAACTAACATTTTGAAAGAACCTTAGAGGAAAACGGATATGGCTTATTTTAAGAATGTAATTTTAGTCAAAGCAGAGGCAGATTTTTTCGATGCCAGCTTTTTTGAGGCAAATATTCCTATTTGTTATCTTGGTGCAGTCATAAAAGATCATGTGAATTCCGTTATAATGCCCATGGACATGCGCATAGATCTTAAACCATTTGAAAAATTTGAGAATCATTTGGTAAAAATGAAAAAGGAAGGCAATAAGTGTGATCTTGTAGGAATATCAACAATGACAGCGTCCTTTCCAAATGCTATAAAACTCGCTAAGATTGCAAAAAAATATGGTGCTCATGTTGTAATGGGAGGGTACCATCCATCTGCGATGTATGAAGAAATTTTTGATGTTCCTGAAGTTGATGCTGTTGTTCGTGGAGAAGGAGAAATTACTTTTAAGGAACTCGTTTTAAATGGTCCTTCAACCTTTGTTAAAGGATTGAGCTTCAGGGATGAAAATGGAATTGTCAAGCATAATCCTGACCGTGAAAAGATAATGGATCTCGACTCGTTACCATTTCCAGATAGAAGCCTGCGACCAAATAATCCGATATTTAACAAACACGAAGTCATAGTTACATCACGTGGTTGTAATGGTGTTTGTACATTTTGCGCAAATGATGCAGTCCATGGTCGATGGAGAGGACGTTCACCAGAAAATGTTGTTGCAGAATTGAAAATCTTGCATGAAAAAAATCTTAATCTATCCACAGTCCACATATGGGATGCAAATTTCATGCAAGATGGTGAAAGAGTAGACAAAATCATTAATCTCATCAAGGAGAATGATATTCATTTAAAATACTTCTGTGAAATGCGCGTGGATCACATAAATAAATATCCTGATTTAATTAAAGGATTAGCAGAAATAGGAATGGAATGGATTGCAATTGGTATCGAGAGTCCTAATCAAGAGCGCTTGAAAAAATTGAAAAAGGGGATTACTATTTCTGGCGTAGAAAAAGCTATCAAAATTTTAACGGATAATAAAATTAATATTGTTGGGTATTTAATGATAGGTGGACCAGACGAGACGATGGAACAAGTGAAGGAATATCCTGTATATGCGACGAGAGTTGGCGTCGATAAGATCATGTTAGCCATACAAACGCCACATCCGGGAAGCCAGTTGTTCAAGGACATGAAGGAAGATGGAACCTTAATTTCATATGAATGGGAAAAATACGATATTGGTCATTCAGTAGCAAAATTAAAACATATGACCAACCATGAATGCGAAGTTCTCATGGATTGGTGTTGGGGTAAGTATTATAGCCCTGAATGGGCATTTTCTCGAGAGAAATCACTAAAAGAAGCGTTTTTTCGTTACTTGGCTTTTGTTTGGATTGGTTATCCTGGTTTTTTCATTCACGCTCGATCTAAAGAAAATGTCGAAGAAAATTTGAAAGCATATATCTCAGCAATGCGAGGTTATTACGACTTAAGCAAGTACAAATTTACGGATGTAAAATATCTTGATGACTTAAGGGGGAGTGATTTTCAATTGACTTTTCGTTTCAATGATGGAGAAAATATTTCTTTATTGGCTTCAATAGACAAAAGCAGCAAGTTAACAATTGAAATATTTAATGGAAAGAGAAAAGATATTTTTCTCAATTTTACGCTTAAATCAACTGATCTCATTGATATACTTAAATCTTTACCCCTGCAAGCCACCTCGCTCGTGCATTGGGCGGGTTTCAATTTTAACAACTTGAAAGCAAATATTCAAGTTTTCAAGACATTCTCTTCCATGGTGGTAAAAGCAGTTAGATTAGACACGATAAATTATAAAAAATTGCCAAAATTTTTTAATGTGATTATAAGATTTTTCCCCAAGAAATTATATGAATTAATTAGAGAAGAAATCTCAAATTTCAACAATAATGAGAGAAATAGAGCATATCAGGGCAATATGATGAAGAATTTGGCAAATTCGGCGAAAAATCTTTTATATAAACTAACATTGTTTCCCTTCACGGTTCTCGTTCCTGTTGGATGATAATAGATTTCTGACTCTTTACTAAATTAATTAAACATTTTTTAAATTTTTTGGCAGTAACTAATAAGAAATTCTTTCAATCCTAACAATCCTTCTTATTTGAATTCACAAGAGCTCATGTTCTTTAATAATATTTCTGTAGTGATCACTTTCGCGTCTTAAAACTTTCACGTCTTTTTTCAAGGCACTAATTAGTTCTGCCTTTTGGTCTTGACTTTTTTTTTCAGAGGATATATCGTCTTTAATTTTTTTTATTTTTATTTTTAAATTAGTAATGGCATTTAATTGCACACTACTAACTCTTATTTCTCTTTCATAATTTTCTTTTAATTCTTTAGTTTCTTTGCTTAGAAGTTCCATCTTTTCAATTAAATGTTCATTTTTTTTCATTAGTTCCTCAATCTCTTTATCTTTTTCGGAAACATCTTCTTGATTCTTTAGTGTATTTTTCAATTCGATAATTTGAAGTTTTTTTACGTCTACTTCTTTAGATAGCTTATTTATTTTTTTCGTAAATTCTTTTACGGTTTCATTCAAATTCGTATTTTGTTCTTTAAGTTCAGAAATCTTGTCTTTTAATTCTTGTACTATCTTCTCATGATCGGCTATTTGATTTTCTAGACCCCGCATGCCTTCAGTTTGATTAATGTGTTCGGATAAAGGGATGTTTCCTTGTTGTTCTGGGTTAATTTTTAATTCTTTAATTATTTCACTAAGATTTTCGTTTTCATCCTTTAATTGAACCATTTTTGAGTTCCATTCTTCTAAGAACAAGTTTTGTTTGGCTAATTGGTCTTCTAAAATTTTAATATCTTCCTTTTGATAAGCTTGATCTGTTTGGAGTTCTTTAACTTTTATTACTAATTCTTCTTTAGAATAGTTCTCAAATTGCACTTCAATCAGCTCTCTAAATTGTTCGTTCGTTTTTGGAATTTTTAATTGAACGCTCTCTATATCAAATATTTTTAATTCTTTTTGTTCTGATTGAATCTTCTCTTTTTCAGTTGTTTCAAATTCTAATTGTTCAGATTGAGCGTTCTCTATATCAAATGCTTTCAATTCTGGTTGTTCAAATGGAATCTCCTCTGAAGTGGGTGCTTCTAATTCTGGTTGTTCAAATGGAGTCTCCTCTGAAGTGGGTGCTTCTAATTCAATTTGTTTAGCCTGAACATTTTCTATATCAACATCACTTAATTTTGGTTGTATAGACTGAATATCCTCTGCAGTGGGTGCTTTAAATTCAAATTGTCCGGGTTGGACGCTTTCTCCATCACGATCTCTTGCTTCTGATCGTTCTAACGAGCTAGTGAGGGTATTAATTAATTCAGACATGCCTCCTCCTTTTGGTTCTTCTATTATCTCCTCCTTTTGGGCAAGATTCTTTCTAAGATCATCCATTTCATTTATTGCGTCCCAATAAGGTCCAAGTTCTCGTTTTTCCAACAGTTCATAGTAGTCAACAAATAAATCGATAAATGTTGGTTCTCCTCTTTTTGGTAATAATTCATGCGCAATTCTTCTCACCATGCCTTCAAAATCTTTTGAGACTTCATCGTTCTCGGATAAAATTATTGTAAGTACGTAATTAGGTTTACCAACATGATATTTATTAGCGAATCCCGTGAAGAAACTTGCAACATAAACCCTTTTTTTTATTTTTTTATGTAAGAAATTTGGACCCATTCTTCTCTTTACATGTTGTTCGTATAAGCTTACTAAAGCGGAATCTTTCAGTTTTAACTTCTTAATAATATCGCTTGGATACTGGAAATCTACACGTGGTCCAGAAGTTTCATCGTATCTTATTATTATTATACCTTCCATATTAACATCACTAATGCTTTGTTAATTTCAAGAATATTTAATTCTTTGCGTTAACTTTTATATCATAAATTCTGTTAGTCAACTATAAAAATATTGTAAAACTTCAGATAATTTGTTAATGTCATTAGCTACATGGCATTGTTTGAAAATTTTTGCGAAAATTTCCCGATCCTTTGGATTAAAATATTTGTAACCAAATTTTTTCCATTCGGTATTAGGTGGAAGAGAAGTAAGGAGGGTGATCGATTGATCTTGAACAAGATTCATGAACAACAGATCAATAACTTGCTTGTTAGAATTTTTTATCGTAGTAATTAGGAGATCACTGGTAATATCATGCCACGTGGTATTAAACTGAAAACAAATTTTCTTTATATCCATTTTGTTTTCAGCTATCAATTTAGCTAATCCCAAGATTGAGATGTAGCTAGACCTAATTTCATTCTGTTGGAATGATGGATTAGAAACGAGCGTGCTTGGAAAGGTTCCGGACTCCTTTTTTTTTTCAGGCATGTCATAATCTGGTAAGATTCGAATTTGGTTTAATCCTAGAATATTTCTAGCGTCTTCAATAGTTCCTCCGGTATCAAAAAATTGCTTATTTATCAAGTAAATCAATAATTTTTGAGCGTGTTCATCTCCAAAATACGGATAATCCGAGCCAAATAATAAGTATTCGCTCCATATACGATTATCTACGGATTCTTTTCTGTTTAAAGTAAACCATCTTCTAAAATCTGTCAGGAAATTGCCTGCGCCCTCGCCGTGAAGCATGCTAAGGTCTCCGTACGTATTTGGTTGAACAATCGTGTTATATACTTCGTGGTCTCCAACATTACCTTGAGCAAAATGAGCGATTATAACTTTAAAATGAGGTAATAAATTTGGATATTTAGCTTTAATTAAATTTCTTGTAGAATTAATAAGACTCCCTATTGCAATGATCGACCCCTTTCCACGAGTGTCGAAAATAACGGGCATGGAATGCCTTGCTGCTTCTACAAGGACATTAACCACCATTCTATCGTTAATATTATCAACCCACCCCTCTGATCGCGGGTGCAATTTCAAACCTCGAAGACCTAACATTTCTCTTGAATGCCTGACTTCTTTAACTGCTTTTTCGCCTTCCATGGGATCGCAGCGTGCGTATCCGATTAGTTTCATGGAGAAAGGGAAGCGTGTAGTAAATCGGGAGACGTTTATATTACTTGCTCTATATAGTGCTTCAGGTTGTTTGTCTCTAAACACGTCTTGAAACGGAAAACAAACTGCTTGGTCGATAAAAGTATAAAACTTGGCTTTATCTTTTAATTCTGAATGGCGCCCTTTTATCCCTTCTAAGGCGGAGTATAAATTGTCTGTAAACGGATAAGGTGTAAAAGACCACGATATTTTAGCTTGTTTTCCGTTAATCAATGTAAGAAACGATTGTTCACCGCTTTTTTGCCATTCAGCTTTAATTTTACCCTGAACATTTCCCCAAAAATCAAATGTTCCCCCTGGAGAGAGAGGGTTCATCATGGTTGCCCCGTCAACATCTTGTCCTAAATGTGAATGGCAGTCTATGATGAATAAACGTTCTATTCTTGTTTTGCCTTCATGTTCAATAGTTGCAGTTAACACGGTTTTTCACGACATTATTTGTGTTTTTATTGAAAATTTTCTTTTAAATACTTAATTCTCCTAATAACTTTCCTTGGAAAATATTTTTATGAATTTTTTTATTCTCTCATTTCTTTAGGAAGCGTTAATACTCCTGTTAGCGGATTATTTAAAGGATCTTTACAATATTCTATTGTGAAATAAATCAAATCGTATAATATATTAGGATCTTCACCATGGTCTAACTTGTATTGGTATAAGCTCAACTGGTACTCGCTTTCAGTTATGGGAGGCTCTGCGTACGATACGCTTCCAAATACGGATTGCAATATTGGCTTTAAGAAAGGAGAATACAAAAGGCCAAGTTCAATTAGTTCGGGTTTTAAATACAAGAACATTCTCTGGACAGCTTGAGTCATGTATCTTACTGGTTGATCTGGAGGTCCTAAATATTGCTCGGCAAAATCAGGGTCGTATTGAGCAAGTTGCTCTCGAGAAATATTTTGCGGTTTAAATAAAGAAATTAACCCTCGTTCGTAGGCGCCTTTTCTGTTAGTCGAGATTGTTGCGGCACCTGCGTTTGGAACCCATTTTCCACTCTCCAGCAATTTTCTTGCCTTGTAACTTAACGCTTGAATTAGCAATGCTAAACCTATGTTTCGACATATGGATAGCTGAGCGTCACACACGCGAAATTCAATCGTTCCATACTCTGTAAACGGAAAAATGTCCTGCATTCTTCCATCTTCCAAGCTTGCTTTTTGAACTGCCAGCAAAAAAGTTTGTGCCCCGCTCTCGTCCGTGGTTGTTAAGTAAGGAATGAAACCTACGGGAGTGTTAGAAGACAGCATGGTTTCGTTATATCTCAAACGCAATGATCTCACGCAATTTGGAGCCGTAATTCTATTATTTATTATTTTAACAACATCTGTTGGTTTATTATTCATTATAGGAGAATTAACTGACAGTGCGATGATATGTGGAATGAAATTTCTTATCATGCTATAAATTTGGGCTTTTTCCATGTCTGACTTAAAGGTTCCGATGTGAAAATGCGAAGACTGGGTCAACCCTCTTTGGTATTCTTTTGCTGCCGGATTGATCCCAGAAGCAATAATGTGAAGATCTGAAGGAAGTGTATTTTTTGCCAATAAAAACAAAGTGGATGCCCAGTAAGCAAGCTCTTCTATATATTCACACGGAGGCGTGACAAGCTCTAAAATGTATGTAATAGCCGTAACATTACCGTCTCTTCCAAAACAATCAACATCTACCTGATCAGCGATATTACCCTCAGGTAATTTGTAGCGAATGTCCATTACATATTCCTTCTCAAGATCCTCCTTGCCAAAAGGCCGAGCAAGAACTTTTTGTCTAATGTAATCTGGAATAGGTAAAAAGTCCACTCTTCCTTCGTATAAAATTTGGTCCATGATTTTAATTGCGTCTTTTACAATTTCTCTCATTCTATAAACCATTTCATCGCCCTTAGGATAGGCTCCTGAGTCATCCGCGATGATCAGCTCTTGTTCTATTCCGATCGTAAATGGTAGGTAAGTCCATTTTTCAACATCAGCCAAAATTTCTGACCAAGGTCTATCATATTGCCAATTTAGAATCTCTCTATAATCCTTACCAATAAATAATTTGTCAGAAGAACGATCAATTGGATTACCTAAAGTTATTGCCTGTTTATATACATTTTTTTTTGATATAAGACTTGAAAAAGTTTCGGGAATAACATTTTTCTTCCCTTTTTTTTTCTTTTTTTTCTTGTCTTTTGCCGTTGACCATGCACCTCTTTAGGAATAAATAATTAATAATCATTATTAATCTTAATCGAATGAAAGTTGTTTATACAATAGATTCTATTAAAGTCTTGAAAATGTTGTAATCGTTTACAAATTCGTACGATAGAATCATGTTTACAATATTACACTTAATAGGAAAAGTTTTCCTTAAATAATCTACCGTCGCGCCACCCTTAAAAAAAGAATCGTCAACTATTAAAGCAGCAGAGTTTCCTAATGATTTGCTGATTTTTGTTATAATATAATTGCTTATCTCTGGTTCTGACGATATAATGACGGTTGGTTTACCTAAATATGGTATAAAATCCGTATTGATAATTAACATTTGAGAATTTGCGATTGCTGGATTAAAAAATTGTTGTAAAGTACTTAAAATTGTATTTTTTTCTCTCTCGTCGTGGTTTTTACTTGATGGATAAATATAATACGCAAACGACTTGTTTAGATTGAACTTTAAGTCTGAATATGCTCTATCAAAAATGGGAAATATGCTGAAATCCAGTTTAAACAAAGAAATAAACGCGACATTAAAATCATAATTTTTAACTAAAAGGTTATTACTAACATTTCCACCCATAGCCGCAAAATATTTTACATTTTCATTCAAACCTGAAGTATAGGTATTTAATAAGTAATATTGAGAAAAAATTAAAGTAGGTTCATACTTGAACTTAATTTCGTCAACTATTTCATATAAAATGTTTAGTAAATCCATGGCGATTTTTTCTTTAAGTTCTTGTACATTTATACCATTAATAATGGAATCTGCTGTTTTTGGACTATCAACTTCTGCTATGGCGCGTACAGCGTCTTTTAGATAGTTATAACTCCGATTGTTATATTTGTTTTCCGATAAAGATATTTTAGTTGAATTGGTGATAATTTCGATAATCTCATTCAGAACTGTACTTAAATCAGATTTCTCGTCATTCTGGTATAATTTTCTAGCGATATTAAATAAAATGTTACATCTTGATAACTCATTTTCAATTAAATTACATAATTTTCTAGCTAATTTAGGTTTTGAACGATTAATAATACATATGATGTTTATTAACAAATTTTCTTGTAGCGTTGGATTCTTTATTAGATGAATAATTTTAAAGATATTATCTAAGTTCTTATTAACTTAGTCTAAAGTTATATCTTGTAATAATTTTAAAAACTTTTTTCCGTGAATAACTTTAGAATCTGCCAAATATTGAAGCGTAGTATCTATATTCATGAAGGAATATGCCCTAATTAAAGCATAAGAAAAATCTAATTTTTCATTCTCGTTTGATAATCTCAACGCTAAATCTAATGCTTTATTAAGGTCGTAATTTGAAAGATAACCCTTTGCGAGGCGCTTGATGTCGTTATCAATATCTATACTAGTAATTTCTGGATTCGTTCTTTTTGATTCCAACTCTTCTTCTGCTTGTTTCAACTCATTATTAGTCATGGAGATAAGAAAATCGTCTATCTTAAAATCTTCATGAGTTTCAGATACATCAAGAGCATGTTCCACAAAAATTTCGTTAATCCTACTCTGGGAAACAAAATCCCTTACCCTTTGAGTTTTTATTGCATGTTGAGATTTATTCCTGATATTTGCATCTATTGTAAATTTTCCAAAACCATCAGATATGGGAGTGAGTCTTAGCTCGAACTCTTTTGTCTCACCCGAATTAAACTCGATAAACTTTTTTAAATCTCCTGGAAAAACGACGTTTAGGTTTTCTCCTTCAAAAACAAAACTAAAATCTTCCTTTTTGTTTGAATGGTTAGTAGCTTGAAATTTAATAACATTATCTATTGATGGAATTAATAAATTTTGCGGAAATTTAGTTATATTGATGGATATAACATTATTAGTGTTTGAAATTGTCATCTTATAAGTGAATCAAGATTTTCTCATTTTACTTTAATAATTAATTTAAAATAACAATTAAAATTTTTTATATATACAAATTCTGATAAATAAATCTAAGAGATCTCTTATATTTCTTTGAAGTTTATTTTTTTTCCGATTTGAAAGTTATATCCTAAATAACGGAAAGAATGAAAAAATAAAAAAACACACATGTAACAGCTTTTACAATATAATTTTCTCAAGTACTTCCAACTTTAAGGGTTCAAGGTTCAATGAGCGGATTAAATCATTTCCAAATTGTTCAATTTTCGATTCATATATCAATATTAAAGGCATGTATAGACCGATAAGGAATAATGGATATAATAAAATTATTAGAAATGTCGGATTAAAAGATAAAGACCATTCTGACGCAATTGTTATCACGTACAATATCGGTGTCGTAATTCCGGCAAAACCTTTGTAATATTGATACTCAATCTTACCAAAAAAAGTAACTTCAGGTGGCACTCTTTCTTTCGACCTTTTAAGTAAACGGAGAACCCCTGAATCCTTAAATACCCAAATAGGAAGGAATATTAAAGATGTAAAGGGTGCAAGAAATATGGAAAGCATTATAATGGATATGACTTTTTCCGGACCGAATAATTTTTGAATTATAATATAATTATTGAATAACATTGAAAAAGAAAGAGTTAAGAGAACGGGTAAAACTGCTCTAGAAACCATCTTTCTTCCCTTAAACAGTCGCTCTGACAAATATACGTGATAATAAAACTCGTAATTTCTTTGAAATCTCTTCATGATTTTATAATGAATCTTCGTTAAACCTTTAATAAAAATTAAAGGAATACACATAATAATTGGAACACCAATGAACAAGTATAAAATGTCCGTTAAAGCCCCGCCTATAATAAAAGGAACGAAATCATTTGAACTAGTTGATAATATTAGATTAGACACAATGATGAGGTAAGCCATCGTGATAATAATGTAAAAAAGTGGAATTAAATATTTCTGTTTAAACATATCATCACTATAAAAACAATTTAATTTAAATGTTTATGAAAATTAGAATTAAAAAGATGGATTAGACTCCCTTACGCCTATTTCTCTGTATGTAATCTTTTAAATCTTCAATTAACATTTCTTCGTTATAATCTGGCCAATATTCGTTTCTAAACTTGAATTCTGCGTAGGAGGCATCCCACAGTAAAAAACCAGAAATTCTTGCCCCATCATCCATTCCCGTTCTTATAATGTAATCTAATTCCGGAAATTCGTGCGTGTATAAGTTTTTTTTAATTATGTCAGGTGTAATGTCTTCCGGTTTAATGTTGCTTTTTAAAATCTTTTTTACTGCATCAGTTATTTCCTCGTGCCCATCATACATTAGACACAGGTTTATGAAATTCTGGTCGTGGTCTTTAGTATACTCAATTAAGTCCTCGATCTTTTTTCTAACATCCAAAGGCAACAACCATATTCTCCCTATCACGTTAAACTTGACTCTCTCTTCTTTTACAATCGGCTCTTTTTTAACAGCATCTACAGCGAATTTTATAATCTTATAAATGTACTCAAGCTCCTCGGGCGTCCGTTTCTGAACGTTCTCACTCGACAAGGCATATATGCTTAAATATTTTATCCCTACATCAAATAGATTATATAATATCTTTTTTATTGCTTCATATCCTTGAAAGTGACCATAATTCATATCTTTTTTATTTTTTTTAGCCCATCGTCGATTCCCATCAAGAATTAAGCCAATATGTTTAGGTAACTTGCTTCGATCTAAGGTTTTAAGAAACTCTTCCAACAAGTGTACACCGAAAAATACTTATCCTATTTTAATTACTTGTTCTATGTTAAATAATATCTATACTAATATTAATATTATCTTATTCTTAAACACCTTTAAGAATTTGAACCGTTTGGATTATTAGAATTTTTATAATCTTTAAATAAGATGTTATTTTCAGAAGATATAATTTCATCAGAAAACTTAATTTTGATGAAAGATTTACAAAATTAAAGAGAATAAAGTTAATCTCTAATGTGAGATGTAAAAACAATGATTTCGGACGAGTATTTATTTTCTAATGTTGGAATCGACTCAATTGGCTTCTTTGCTCCGCGGCATTATTTAAACTTGGAAGATCTTGCTGTAAAAAGAAATGTAGACCCTAATAAATACAGTAAAGGATTGTTACTGAAAGAGATGAGATTACCAGAAGAAAATGAGGACATCATTTCAATGGGCTTAAAAGCAGGCTATAACGCGTTAATTAGAGGTAATGTTCATCCAAAGACAATTGATGCGCTTTTCGTAGGGACTGAGACCGAAGTATATGCTGTAAAATCGGTTTCCAACATTTTTTCCGACTTATTGGGAATTTCCACTAATTCAATGACTCAAGATATTTATAATGCCTGTGCTGGTGGAACATTAGCAATTATAAATGCGCTAGCATTGATTGAAAAGGACATTATAAAAAAAGCATTGGTTATAAGTGCAGATATCTCTTCCTACGGTATAGGTACCCCAAGCGAGGCTACTCAAGGCTCAGGAGCAATCGCTTTTGTTATTTCAAAAAATCCTCGAATAGCAACTTTTAGCAAAAAATTTGGTAAGGTTTCTGGTAATGTTAACGATTTTTTTAGACCAGCTCGCGAGAAAAATGCGAAAGTATTCGGACATTATTCCGTTAATACTTATCTCAATTTCCAATTAAGCGCGTATGATGATCTAATTAAAAACCTTGGAGATTTTCACGCGGATTTCTACACGTTTCATGCTCCATTTGCAAAATTGCCAATTAAATGCATGCAACATATAATAATAAAACGCTGGATGAGACATATTGCAAATTTGGTAAAATTAGAAAAAGGGAGATTAAAATCATCGCTTATAAAGAAGATCGATTATTTTTTACACGATGTCGCTGTACTCCCGGAATATATTTATTTAAAATTAAAAGAGAAGGGTTTTTCTTCGGAAACTTTAGAAGATATCTCAAATAAATTAATCACGAATGTAAAAGGAAGAGTTCTCCCACAATTGAAAATGCCATCCCATTTTGGGAACATGTATAATGCTTCTATTTGGGCACAAATTGGGTATCTTCTCGAAAATTTTGCTCAAGTAAATAATACTATATATTTTGGGTCCTATGGTTCGGGAGCTACTTGTATTTCGGGATTATTAAAAGTCAAACCGTTGTTTAAAGAAGTTTTAGCAAGACGTCCAAAAATTAACGATATTATTAACTATAAGACGCGCAAAAGTGTTCATGAATACGAATTAATGAAGAACGGTAAAACCAAACCTCAGTTTGCGTTAGGGCGCATCGTCGAGCACGAAGAAAATAAAAAGAGAGGTTTTAATTTACATTTCTGCGACGAGGGGTGCATGATACCTAATTTTGAGGGATTAAATCACTGTCCAAAAGGACATTCTGGATCTCACGAGAGATTTTTTCCGCTATTTGCAATATTGGACTCTGAACCTATTGTAAGTATCAATGATAACGATCTTAGTTTTCTTTCTAAGGGATTAGTGCGAATTGCTGGAAAAGTAAAAAAAGGAACCTCGCTTGAATACGAGATAAGGAGAATGGAAGAAGATAAAAACGAACGGAATTACAACGCAATTGGCTTATTAAATTGGACGCCGACTTATGTTGGACCTGTTTTTAATATTTATTAGTATGATTAGTACGAGTTATAATGAAAAATTTTATTTCAAATACAACCATCAACCAATTATCAAAAGATCACGAAGTTATTTTGCAATATCTCGCCAAAAATGGATATTTACTATTTCTAATTTAAAATTGTAAACAAATTTAAACAAAATAATTTAGTGTTAGAAATGAGGTATATTTAATGAAAAAAATTCGGTCCGATATTTCGGGATTTTATAAATTATCCATTGAGCAACGCCAACACGAATTATCAAGCCAATTTAATTTTTCGCCCGAAGAATTGATGATTTTAGATAATTTTGGCTATTTTTCTAAAACTCAATTGGATACATTAATAGAAAATGTCGTTGGAAGTTATCAGCTTCCGATGGGTATTGCGTGTAATTTTAAAATCAACGATAAAGACTATTTAATTCCCATGGTGACCGAAGAACCTTCTGTAGTTGCGGCAGCTTCAAATGCAGCTAAATTTGCTAGAAAACATGGGGGTTTTCGTTCAGATAAAGTTGAATCAATCATGATTTCTCAAATACAAATTACTAATTTGAAAGAAACGGAAGTTGCTAAGAATATCATTTTAAAAAATAAAGAAAAAATTATTAATCTTGCCAACGATCAAGATCCTCTTTTAAACGAGTTAGGGGATGGCGCTATAGATCTAGAAATGAGAGAAATTAATACGAGAAAAGGCAAGATGTTAATTCTTCATCTATTAGTTGGCGTTTTGGATGCAATGGGTGCTAATGTTGTAAATACCATGGCTGAAGCCGTTAGTCCTTATATCGAAGAAATAAGTGGCGGAAAGATATACCTTCGGATCGTATCAAATTTGGCTACTCATCGGATAGCGAAATGCAAGGCAACTTTCGACAAAGATTTATTAGGTGGAGAAGAAGTGGTTGATGGCATCATGAATGCTTATGAGTTTGCCTTAGCTGATACTTATAGGGCTACTACTCATAATAAAGGAATAATGAACGGTATCATAGCTTTAACTCTTGCCACAGGAAATGATACTCGAGCTATTGAAGCGGGAGCCCATGCTTACGCGTCATTGAAGGGAAAATATTCTCCATTGACCAAGTTTGATGTCGACCATGACGGAAACTTGGTAGGCGAAATTGAAGTTCCACTTGCTCTTGGAATAATTGGTGGGATGACGAAAATACATCCAATGGCACGATTAGCATTGAGAATTTTAAATGTGGAAAGCGCCGAAGAGCTTTCTCAAGTTACTGCTGCCCTTGGTTTAGCCCAAAATGTAGCCGCTTTAAGAGCATTGGCTTCAGAGGGCATTCAGAAAGGTCACATGGCTCTCCATTCGAGAAATATAGCAAAAATTGCCGGAGTTCCAGACGATTTAATAGAAATTGTAGCAAAAAAATTAGTAAAAGATAAAAAAATAAGAGTAGATTACGCAAAAGAGATATTAAAAAATTTAAAAAAATGAAAATAGTCTCTGCATCAGCACCAGGCAAATGCATTCTTCTAGGTGGGCTCCCCTTAATATATGGCGTTCCAGCAATCACTATGGCTATTTCTCAATATACTACATGCACAATTGAAGAAATTAATGAAAATAAAATTCAAATAAATTTATCATATCATGATGAACCTTTAGATTTTTCTGATTACAACGATTTAATTTCCAATATTCCAAAAAAATTTAAACAAATAGCTCAATGTTTTAAAATTTTCAAGGAAAAATATTACGTGAAGCTGGAAAATTTGCGAATTACTTTAGCTTCAAACCTATATCCGAGCTCTGGATTAGGGTCCTCTGCCTCAACGGCAGTATCCTTGGTATCTGCTCTTAGTGAATTCTGTAATGTTAACCTGGAAAAAACTCTAATTTCTAGTTTTGCATGGAACGCCTTCCATGGAAGGCATGGAACGCCTACTGGAATTGATAATATAATCTGCACTTTTGGCAAAATGATATCCTTCCAAAAAGGTAATTTTCAATTCATACCGTTTTCGAATGATCTGAAATTTTTAATTTCTCATACTAACATTGTTCACGATACTAAAAAAGCCATTCAAAGAGTTAACGCTTTAAAAAAGGCCAAACCTGACGAGTGTAATCGAATTTTTGAAAAAATAAGCACGATAGTTAAAAGTGCTGAAATCGAACTAAAAAATGGAGATTTAATCGCTTTAGGAAATTTAATGAATTCAAATCAAGCGTTATTAGCTAAATTAGGCGTTTCTAACGGAAGTATTTCAGATATTGTCAATATCTCTCACGATAATGGGGCATTAGGTTCAATACAAACGGGCGTAGGGGTTGGTAAATGCGTGATCACGCTCGGAAAGGAAAACATGTTGAAAAATATAGCTTTAATTTTAAAAGAAAAAGAGTATAATAGCTTCTTAACAAACATAGATAGCAAGGGTGTTAAAATCGAAAGAAAATGAAGAGATTATCATTTTGGTGTTGAAAACCTTTAGTTTTATTAAAGGTGTTTCATAAAATCCTCTAATAAAAACCAATATTAATTGTCATTGCATCACGATATATAAATTTATAAGATGATACTTATGGGATTTAGAGAATATTTAAAAAAAATTGATGAAAAAGGACTTCTTCGGAAGGTAGATGTAGAAGTTTCGAAGAGATTAGAAGTCTCTGGTATTTTAAAGAAGATGGAGCCAACTCCCGTGATTTTCAATAATGTTAAAGAATCTGAATTCCGGATTGTTGGCAACATGTTCTGTACTAAGAGTGTGATTGCTTCATATTTCGGCGTGACTCCCGCAGATCTCATACCAATGTTATCCAAAGCAATAGCGGAACGCTCAGAACCAGAAGTCGTATCAAACGCTCCTTGCCAAGAAGTAATTGAATCAAGCGTAAATTTAGACAAATTACCAATTTTGTTCCATTGCGAAAACGATGGCGGAAACTACATTAGTTCTGCTGTCGTTATCACTAGAGATCCTGATTATGGACAAAATATGGATTTTCATAGGGCCATGCAATTTTCTAAAGAACGATTTGCCACTCGCATAGTTAGAGGTCGTCATTTTTATGAATTTTTAGAAAAAAATGGCGAACTAGAAGTCGCTTTTTGTATAGGGAACACCCCTAACATTCTAATTGCCGGAGCAACTTCCATAGATATTGGAGTTGACGAATTACAAATTGCAAATGCATTAGAGCCAATTAAAGTTGTTAAAGCAAATTCAGTAGATCTTTTAATTCCTGCTGGGGCTGAATTTGTTTTAGAAGGACGGGTCTATAGGGAAGAAAAACACGCTGAGGGTCCTTTTGTCGATTTGACAGAAACATACGATGTTGTAAGAGAAGAACCCGTTTTTGAAGTTAAAAAAATTACTCACAGAAAGGATGCTATTTGGCAAGCCCTATTACCCGGTGCGCTTGAGCATAAAATATTGATGGGCATGCCGCGAGAACCAACCATTTTCAATAAAGTGAATGAAGCAGGAGTTAAATGCTTAGATGTTAATATAAATCCGGGGGGATGTTCATGGTTGCACGCAATTGTACAAATTGATAAAAAATCAGAAGAAGATGGTAAAAGAGCTATTAATGGTGCTTTCGTTGGCCATAGTAGTTGTAAACACGTGTTTATTGTGGATAAGGATATTGATATTTATGACCCATTATCAGTGGAATGGGCAATGGCAACTCGCTTTCAAGGCGATGTCAGAATGATTATTAAAGATAAAGAACCGGGAAGTAGCTTAGATCCTAGCGCGGAGCCCGGAACAAAAATGACAACTAAAATTAAATTTGATTTAACAAAACCACTAGTAGCTAAAGGAAAGAGTTTTGATAGAGCAGATTTTCCGAAAGTAAATTTGAACAAATATTTTTAATATATAAGAGTTGATGATCATGAAATTAGAACCAGAAGAGAGAGACATGTTGGAGGGAAAGCATGGAAAGGCCTCCCGAAAATCAATGGAAATATTAACCACATTAGGAGAAATATTTGGTGCTGAATGCATGATTGATGTTTATGGTGTTCAGATAGCAGGAGTTTCTTACGCTAATCTTGGCGAAGCGGGGTTGGAATTTCTAAGCGAAATGGCAGAAGATGGGAAGGTTAGAGTTTTAACGACTTTAAATCCAGCAGGAATGGATCGCGATAATTGGCGAGCATTAGGAATAGATGAAGAATTCGCTGAAAATCAGAATCGCGTCATAGACGCCTTTGCCAAAATGGGAATAATTACGACGTGTTCTTGTACACCATATTTAATTGGAAACGTACCTCATTATGGACAACATATTGCTTGGGCTGAAAGTAGTGCTGTATGTTATTCTAACTCGGTTATTGGAGCTCGAACAAATCGTGAAGGTGGACCAAGCGCATTAGCGGCGGCTTTAACTGGAAAAACGCCTAAATACGGGTATCATTTGGATGAAAATCGTCATGGACAAATCTTAGTTAAGGTAAATGCTCAAGTTAAAAGTACTGACAAATATGGCGTGTTTGGAAAAATAATTGGCGATAAATTAGTTGAATTAGGAAAGAAAATACCTTATATTACGGGAATTCCATCAGCTACCGTTGAAGAACTCAAGTCGTTTTGTGCTTCCGTTGCTACTTATGGTGGAACGGCATTATTCCACATGGAAGGAATAACTCCTGAGTATAATAAATACCCTAAACCAAGTGATGTTGTGTTTGAAATCAATCAGGACGGCTTAAAAAAAACTCGTGCTGAGCTTATTGACGACGATGTCGAAATTGATTTTGTAAGTCTCGGTTGTCCTCACGCTTCAATTCACGAAATTGCGGAAATCGCAAGGTTATTAGGGGGGAAAAAAGTAAAAAAAGAATTTTGGATTACTACTGCGCGACCTACAAAAAAAATCGCAGATGAAGCTGGTTATTCTAAAATTATTGAAGACGCCGGAGCAAAGTTTGCAGCGGATACTTGCTGTGTTGTAGCTCCAATTAAAGGACGCTTCAAGGGGATCATGGTAGATTCAGCAAAAGCGTGTTATTATGGCCGGGCTAAGAATAAATTAAAAGTAAAAATTGGAACAATCGAAAAATGTGTTGAGGAGGCGATAAAATGAAGTTAGAAGGAAGAAAAATCTATAAAGGAACTGTTGAGGCAGAAGCGATTGTAACGAAAGATGGAATCTCGTTTTTTGGTGGCGTTGACCCTGATACAGGTCAAGTTGTGGAGGTTGGACACGAACTGGAAGATCAATCCATAACAG
>JAUXAJ010000123.1 GCA_030620005.1 Promethearchaeota archaeon
AGGCTTCTCGTGTTCTAACTCGTTAAATCCATCATGCGTGAGAGAACCAATATGAGCGCACACGATCCATGGAGTTGATTTTGAATTACGCTTTCTAGGACCGGAAAAAAAATTTATCCGAATTTTCTCATCTAAATCGAAGTATACCGCCATTTTATTCTACCAATTCTTAACTTCTAATTAATATTGGGGAGAGCTTCTATTTTAATGTTTTCCCCGAATCTGGGACGCCTTACTGCCCAAAGAATGATAGTTTGAGAAACAAAAATGTAATAGATCCAAAGGTTTAAATGATATCAATCTAAATTTTTACAAAATAAGTAAAAGAAAAAAAATTGGATTATCACCTAAAAGGTGTTAATGCCAGATTTTTTTTATTTCCTATTTTACGTTTTAATTTATCCTTTACGGATAAATAGTTAGCATCTATTTCCCATTCTTCCATAAGTGTTTCGAGAGTCTTGTATCCTGTCTTTAAGTTCTTTGATGTTTTATCTTTACCAAAACTTTCGATCATTTCTATAAGTTTTTCTTTAGTCTTTATTTTATTTTTTAATTGTTCCAAGGCAGATATTCGTTTTGCTACGACATTCCATTCATTACATAAATCTTTCATTGTTTTATAAGACACATTCATTTTCTTATATAGTTTAACTATACCAAACTCTTCGATTAATTTCTTTAAGTTTGCTTTATTTTTTATTTTTTCTTTCAATAATTCCATGGCACAGAGTTGTTCATTAAAAGATTTTCTCTTCCTATTTAAGCTATCGGAATAACTGTTCATCATTCTATTAAGTAATTTTGGACCTAATGCTAAATCGTATATAGGTTTGGTTCTAGATATGTGTTTTGTTTTTATTTTGATATCCGTGGCCACACTTCTAGGTTTACTTGGTCTTAAATCTGCCTTCAAAGCATAAGATTCTTTAATTTGGGAAAGAAGATCAAGATTTGTAGGACATTAGTCCTAGAAATGAATTCAGACTAAAATCAAAAGGAGTTCATTAATATTTTCTAAAGCTTTGATATAAATAACATGATCTTAATTATCAATAAGAATTGTTCCATTTGATATCATTTGTTATTATTAATGAAGTCATCATTTATTCCATGCAAGTAATCGTGGTTTTTCCTCCAGGTTTTTTCTCTAGTTCTTTATAAGAAACTCTTAGGAGGCTGTCTACAAAAAACGTGGATAATTTCTTGCAACGGTTGCAAATTATGTATACAGGAGCGGGATAACGACTTGCGTCAATATCTTCCATCTCTATTTTAAATACAATTTTCTCATTACAATGTGGACAATAATTATATTTCAACATTTTTTTAGCAGCTCTTTCATAGAAGCTAAATTCTTATAATTTATAAGAAATAATATTTTTTTTAATTAATTTCTCTCAGAGTAAATTTATAAGAAATTTAATTTTTTGTATAATTGATATTACATGAATAATAGGTTGATATCTAAAAAAATTTTCTTTGTTACATTTTTATTACTGACATTATTGCCTGTTGTTGGTTTTTGTATTAACCAAGACCCCCTTAAACTAGAAATTTCTAAAGATTCAAAAAGTATTGAATTGTTTGCGAAACCTCCAAATGTTGATTTATCGCTACTACCTGCTATAAACTACGATTCGCTGTACGAGATTTGGTACGATCCAAAAATAGAAATGCTAATCATAACGCCCGACAACGATAATTTTACAAAAGCAGTCACGCCGTTAAAAGATTGGAAAAATCAAAAAGGTGTAAAGACAATAATTTTAAGCAATTTCTCAAAATACGAAGGCAAGGACAACGCAGAAAAGATTAGAAACATGATCATATCTTTTTACGAGAGAGAAAATATTCAATGGGTTCTTCTGGTGGGAGATATTGAGAGCAATCTAATTCCTATTAGATATGTCTACAACCCCGACGTGGTAGAGGTTCAAGGAGAAAGCGAACATTCGAATTGGGATGATTATTATAAACCTACTGATTATTATTACGCCGATTTAACGGGCACATGGGACGAAAATGAAAACGACAAGTGGGGAGAATCATCCGTAAAAACTGGAAGTGTTGACGAGATATCTTGGACACCAGATGTTTATGTGGGACGATTTCCTGCAAGTAACGCAACCGAACTCGAAGTAATGGTAAATAAAACTTTGAAATATGAGACTAATCCAAATTTAGGTGATTGGATGGGTAGAATGTTATTAGCTGGAGCAGTCTCAACTCATGCACCTCCCGAAGATGAAGCTAGATTAACTCAATATATATGGAAATATCAAGCTATTAACGAAATGAATTTTACTCATTTACATAAAACTACATCAAGCTTTACTCCCGAAGAACCCCCATCACCTAATCAGCAAGGAGCTCTTACGCAAGATAATTTTCGAACACATTTTAATCTTGGTTATTCTACAATAATTTTTGCTGGTCATGGAGAACCTGAAAATTTTCGAGATGTTGACTACGCTGTGTACTCCGTCTCGGATGCCATTTCAAGTATTAATAATAATATGCCTTCTTTGATTTATGCTGACGCTTGCACTACATCTTCGTATGATAAAGGTGATATTAGTATTGGAGAAGTCTTGATAAAAAAGAACGATTCGGGTGCTATTGGTTATATTGGTGGTTTAAGAGTGAATTGGTATTTTGAAGAAGATACTAATCTTGAAATGCTTAATCGAGGAAACATAAAATTATTTTGGGAAGAATTTTTCATTAATAATAATTACCAGCAAGGCAAGGCATTATATGAGTCAAAGATTTCTTACATGGATAGTGACTATTTTAAAAGGGGAGAAGCTTCAATGGATCACGAATGGGAGCGAAAAAATGTTTTAACTTATAACCTATTAGGTGATCCCGAAGTAGATATTTATACAAATAAGCCTGTAAATATCTCCAATCCCTTTACCGGAAAAATATACGAAGGACAATTGTTATCAGTTATGATTAGAGATACTCAAGGTGAAATTGTTCCACGTGCGAGAATCCATTTAAAAGGCTCTGGGGGAAAATATTTTACGACCTATGCAGATGAATATGGAATGGCGACATTTCGCCTACTTCCTTTGGAGAATGAGAGATATCAGGCGACAATTACGGGACATAATGTAGTTCCATCATGTTTTAGCTTTAAAACCCTTGCTGACGAGGTTTATCCTGAACTTGTTTCCTTGAATTGTACACCACAAGAGCCTACGGTTTCTGATAACATTTATTTCGAATTAGAAGCTTTAGATACGTATTCTGGACTGGAAAGTGCTTTTTTCTTAATATCTAACGATAATTTTAAAAACTATACATTTTACAGATTGTTAAATAATTCACAAATAAATGGGAACATTTTTAATCAATCAATAAACAAGTTAGACCCGGGAGTTTATTCGTTTGTCGTTGTAGCAAGAGATTTCGCTAACAATATGAAGATATTTTACGAAGAAAACTTCGTTATAATCATTCCAACGCCCCTTACAAGTTACATGCTTTTGTTTGCGCCTATTTTATTGTTAGGGCTTATTAGCGTTTCTGCTTTTATCGTTTGCTCCGGAATTAAGAAATATTCAAAAATTTTAGAGATTTTGCAAGAAAAAGCATTTCCTTAAATTAATTTATCCTCTTGATTTTCTTCTTTCGACTCTTCTCTCTTAAGATCAAAAAGATATAATATAGATCTTATCGTAGAAACCGTTCCCTTGCAAATTAATGCTAACGCTACGAAAAAAACCATGAATAGGTCGTTAAATACAAATAAGAAGAGTAATATAAAAACGCCTGCTCCCGTTAACGTGATGACATTAGAGAGCTCACCTAAAATAATCCTCCATATTTTGGAGTTTTTCACGTGTGTTTTCAATTCCCTTTGATACCCTTCTTCAGACACTTCCTTAACATACCACGACCCTTCCATGTTATTAGCAAAAAGAAAAAGACTCCAGAAAAAAATGAAAAAAGACAGGTAAAAATCTAAAGCGCCTAAAACCACAATAGGTATCTGTAGTAGAAGCATTCCCTTCCACCCAATTTTTCGGGCTAACTTATTTGTTTCTAGTTTTAACTCCTTTGAAACATATCGAGTACTAAGAATATCAAGAGACCTACCAAGTATGACTATTAACGCGTTTATTGCGTGTTGATACCACTCAACATCGCGCACTATTAATTGAAACAACATGTATGATAGCACTCCAAAAAGGATTGCTTTTAAACTTACCGTTTTTAGAATGAAAAAATTTAATTAAGAGCCTTTATTATTTCTACTTATAAAACCATATAAGTCGGTATTTTCTTTGAAATGGCCACACTTATAAAATGGTTTAGTTTGGTATTAATAACCATATAAACACGTAGCTTTTCGCTACAGCGCTGGAACCATCCGAACCCGGCAGTTAAACTTGTCTGCGTTGTTAATAGTACTGTAGTTGCGATCTATGGGAAATAACAAACTGTAAATTTTGTTAGAGAAAACTTACAAAAGCAAAAGCTTGCTTACGGTCATGGTTTACGAGGATAATACCCGGTCACGCTGATTTATTTGGTTTACTTACCAATATTTCTTATCATATTAAAATTTTCAAAGTCAAACCCAGAAGTAAACCTTATCACTTCCATTATCGCAATGAAAACATTTTTTATGTAGAAAATCATAAAATATTTAACATCAAATGATTAACTAACCTCAATTCTCATGTCACAAAGGATCTTACTATTTATCAAATCAATTTTAAAGTATTGGTTTTTACTTCTTGTTATTATTATTATTATAGTAGCGATTTATAATTTAGAAATAGCAACATGGATAACTGCTATCTCCATTACGATATTAGTTATCTCTTACATTTTAACTCATTTCTTCAAAAATAAACTCATCCGTTTCATGAAAAAATTCTATAGGATCGAGGAAGAAACTGTTGCTCAAGATATAGGTTGTAATCTTGAAGAATTACAAGAGAAAATGTTCATTTTATCACAAAACCAAGAAAAAGAGCCTTGGTTAATTGTATTTTTGAACAAGAAATATATTTTTTATCATCCTGAAACGATTTTATATTTCAATGAACTATACGATAAAGGTTACGACGAAATTAAGATGTTTGAAAAATTGAAAGAATACGACATCTTCGAGATATCTGAAATTAAAGCCATTAGAGAAACTCTAATTAAACTTAACAGGTTAGAAGAATAAGAAAATAAAAAAAATCTTTTCTTCCTTCTTATTTTTCGAGTTAAAATCATATAAAAATTTTTTAAAAAAAGGAACTATCGTTAACCAAAAGATATATAAGAAGTCATAAACGCCTGAACCTTGTTTACTTTATCTCCGTTCTCAACTTTATCTGTAAATAATATTCTTTTTGCATTTCGTTTCTGTTGTTTTTTCCACACCCTATTTTATTTTTGTAAAAAATTAAAATAGGATAAAAAAAATGGTTTAAATTTAAATTCATGAGATTACGGTTTTAAAATCGTTATATTTAGTAGTTTCAAGAAAAATATCATTTTCTTCGATCTTGTTTTCCATGTATTTTTTTACGTCTTCTATAACGTCCAGATAAAACGATATGCTCTCTTTTTTCGTGAACAAAGCACACATTATCTTGCAATTCAATTTTAGTTGTTCCTTTAACATCTTTGCATATGCTATCACTTGGGTTATTGATTTTACCATTTCTGAATAATTTTGCTTGAAATCTGCTATTATTAATGTATTGCTCATTATTGCTAATAGGTCAATGTGTCCCGTGCAGTAATCATTATTTTTTAACTTCATCCATGTTGGCACTTCTAAAGCCAAAACACCATCTTTTGATTTGTCCTTCATTAGATGTATCAAGATGGAGTGATCCGTTTCCGAGCGATTTTGAATGGAATTACGTAAATTTTCTATGAAATAATGATTTCTTGTTAGCTTAGAAGAAATTTCTAATTTTTTAATTAAATTGTTTTCTATATCTTTTGTCATCAATTTATGATTAAAATTTCCTTTTATTTTAAAATTAGAAGGTCTGATTTGTATTGTATTGAATAAATTTTCTGGAAAATTACCACACCATATGCTCGTCAAATGATGTTCTATTTTATTTCTAATTTGTATATTATTTGGAAAAATTTTTTTCACTCGATCTATTCTATACACAAATCTATATACTGTGTGTTGGTGGTAAAATTTCTTCGACCTTAACTGCAATATCTTATCTACAATATCACACGCGCTTTTTTTTTTTTCAACGGTTAAATTATTACTTGCTTCTACCATTTGTTTAAAATGCATCCATCTCATGTTGCTGACTTTAGCCCATTGAGCTAAGGAATCGTGTCTCTTGTAAAAAAACAACCTAATAAAATCTTTAATTTCCAATCCGAGTATTTTGAATAAATTCTCAATTGTTTTAATGTCCGTTTTATCAATTTTTTTCATCTGCATTTTCAATATTTTAAAGTTCCTAATTCGTAACCTTTTCATTTTGTAATTACAAGCAATCATGAAATCATTTCGAACAAATTCAATTAATTTTTTTAAAGGCAATAATCTGATCTCACAAATTTGACAAATTTTTGTTGATGATAAAATTTGAGTAGTATTGTATAACATATTTTTTATTAATACATATATTATAAATAATGCCATGAACTGAGGTAAAAAATACTTGTAACACCCGTTTCTATAAAGTTCTACTATGTTAAATCCGTTTTCTTTTAATGTCTCGCAAGTCTTTTTTGCTTTTCCTTTTATTAATTCTTTGTTTTCGTAATTCTTCCCAAATTTTGTTTGTTTAAATTTCTTGTAAGAATATTTAAACTTTTGAATGTCTATATCCACGTCTAGCTTTTCTAGATACGACTTTAATTTATTCAAAAATGTTATTCCGTATTTAATTACTTTTTTGTCGTACTTCTTTGCGTCAATTAGTATTGTTTTTCTTAAATCCTTTAAACATCTCCAATAACTACTGTACATTTCTGGTTCAATTTCCATAACTTGAATATTAACATCAAAATAAACATTCAATATGAGATAACATAACGCGCTAACAAAACAGTTAATAGTTCTTTGATGTAATATCGTGTTAATTTGCATTATTTGCTCTGTAAAAATTTTCTGGAACTCTTCGGTTTCCAACAAGTCAATTAAATCAGAATTCTGTTTTTTTAGTGTATTTTTTATAACTTCAAAACTTTTCATCATTTTCAATTTATGTCTTATTAATTTATTAGTTTCGCTCATTGTTTTATCAATTGTTTTCCCTACTGCGTTATCAATTGTTTTTTTTATCTTAGCCGAGCCGTTTTTCTTAAATTTTGCGTCTAGAAAAAAATTAACTTTTTTAGGAATTTGATGTGTAGTCCACTTTTCTTTTTTCATTTCTTCCCAAGAACCAAAATTGCTTTCTTGTGGATTATTATTGCGTGAAAAGGATATATCAAAACTTTTCACGTCTCTTGACTGAGTTTTTTTATAACATTTAATATTATCATTATCAATATTGCAAAAAACAATATTATTGTTATTATTATTATTAGATTCTGTTTTTATTGTTGTGGGGTTTTCAAAATTTATATTTGAATTTAAATTATTTTTTTTCGTAATTTGATGAAATGTTTTAAAGATATTTTTTTTAATTTACCTTATTTAACCTACGACCAATTAATTCGATCAGGTCCAGATATTTTAGATAAGTTTCAAAATGAAAGAGATGAGATTTTATCCACAATTTTAAAAAATGGAGGTCAAGTACAAGTCGAAGGATTTATAGATGCTCACTGGGGCATTTTAGCTAGTCAAGATTGCGATATCCGTCCTAATAAGGACTTGATTTTTTTTCCTCTTGAACCGACAAAAACTCTTTATGAATCACAAAATATTATTACGGCTATTGATGATAATATAAAGAATACGACAAGAAAATTATATTTACCTAGAATTTCTCCTCGAGATGGTAGCAAGACATATGGTCCATTTGAAATTATTTTTCATAATCCATTTAATGTTCCTTATAATTTAATAAATGATAATTTAGAACATTGCTGGAAAGCAAGAATTATTGAATCAGCGCGTAAAATATTTATTGGAAAATTATCCCATTTCTATTCAAGGATTCCAATAGAAGAAATTATCTTTCTTGAAAATAGAGAGATAACGAAGTATTTTACTAGAGTTTGGAAGGATTTTTGGAGGGACAAAAAGGATCCAGAAGAAAAATTTCAAGAAAGAATCACTAGATTAAAACAAGTTAGAGATGTTTTGAGACTTGTAAAAAGAGAACAAGATTTGCATAATATCTTTTATTTCGATCTTGAGTTAATAACCAATATAAAAAGATTTCTTGAATATATATTTTGGTATGAAAATGCTGAAGAATTAATAAAAAAATGTAAAAAGGTAGAATTAAGTGTTGGAGAAAAACCAGATGTCGCAAACTCCATGTTTAAAGATATTATCAATGGATTTATTATTCAAGATGACTCTTTTCTGGTTAAATGGAAAGAATTTTTTAGAACAAATGAATTTAATATCAAAAAAATTAGAAAAGATAAGGAGAGAATCCTAGGCATATTTCCAGATGACATATTAGAATCAGAACGGGATTATGTAAACTATGCTAATAAAGCATTTAATACTAAGAATCTATTCGATAAATTCCCTGCTTACCTTAGAAGATATTCTGAATCATTTAACAATTCTTAGATATAAGAATAGTTATTAAAAGATCAACAAGATCTTTTGCTTGATTTATGTCAAGAATATAGACAATATTATGATTATGAAATCTTCAAGCCTTATTTTAAATGAGAGAGAGTGTAGATTTTTTGGTTTTTATAAACTTTTCATAAATTTTCGACTAACAGTTAATATAATAATTTTTTGTTTTTCATTTTTTTATTAGAATTAAAATAATTTTTTAACTCTATAGTATGATTCAACCCCATGTGTGTGGATATAACAAATTCTGGGATTTGCACATTTTTCGTGTGCAAATTCATGCTGAACAATATACATATTTTAACGGATTAAAAGGAGAAATATACTCTAAAATATTAAATTGGTGTAATTATAAAATGAAATACGATAATACACTAATAAATTTCTAATTGTTTTATTGTTCCCCTTTTTCCGCCTAGAATGTATAGCTTGAGGGCATGTAATTTCTAATCCAAGCACGAGGGTTATTGGTCACTTCCAATGGTCTCCCTTTTAAAACGTAATCTCTCAAACTGAGGTCACCGAGCCTTTCGATCTTGTAAATAAAAAAGGATATAATCCTAGTCAGCCAACAACCCCTGTTTATCGCGCAAAACTTTTTATTGATGGGAGACACCTTCTTATCCTTGATTTTATCAATTTCATTTCCAATTAATATTAATCGCTTGTCTAAGGCGTCAATTATCTCTCTTGAAGTCGAATTAATTGTAAATCCAAAAAACTTCAATTCCTTTTCGGTTATCTTCCAATCTCTTTTTGCAGGTTCTAGTTCGTTCACGCCGTATTCCACGTACCCCCATTCGTTTCTAATTTCCCGTACTAAATCGTGGGCGTAGATGAGAGCTTCGCATCTTGTGCTTAATTTCTTACTTTCCTCGTAAGGCGGCTCGAAAAAATCAAATTCTCCTTGAGCGTGCCACACATAGTATTTATTATTAAAATTCCAAACAAGTATTGCGTCATCAGAACTCATTTTATTTTGTCGACTCTTTTTATTAATATATTCAATAAAAAAATACATTACATCTCGACATTTAAAAAAATAGGGGGTAATGGTTTTCTGATTTATTGCGAAATTCCATTTTTGAGCATTTACTTAATTAATACTCAGATTAGATTTATATTGGTCTTCTTTCAACGGGAATCTTTTCAAAATCTAGGCCTGTGGGGAACTAAATGAATTCAGTACCTAAACATCCTAAAAAGACTTCAATATTCCAATTTAATGACATAAAATAATAATCCTTTTTTTTATATCTAAACTGATCATTCTAAATTATTTCTTTTAAGAAATTCATTTATAGTACCTCTAAATTCTTTAATTTTTATGGGTTTTGAAATATATTTATTAAGGCAATCACGGAAGCTCTAATTAAACACAATAGATTAGAAGAAAGAGAAGAAAAAATAAATAAAAAATAAATAAGAAATTTTAAACTTACCATTGCAAAAAAATCTGGACATCCCTGGACACCTTCTCTACTCAATGGTAAGGCGACAACGGACGATTGCAACTGCTATGTGTAGGAACAGTCGAAGTAAATTTTTACGCTTCCACCAAAGAAAACGTTAGAATTTTGTTCGAGATTTATAGATAGGCATTATTTATTTGAGATCAAAACTGCACTCCGTCCTTAGAATAGTATAACTCTTCCGGAGCTCGAAATGACAATGCACTTTTCTTTAGATAACGCCCAAACTTTTTGAGATTTATTTTTTTCTTTTTTTTAAGTTCTGAACCTAATATCTCAATTAACCTAATTTGGCAATTAACCCAATCACGCAATTAACCTAATTCTTCACGAGCTTTAAGGGACAAAGAATTACTCTATTTTAAAAGGGGCAGGAATGTATTTTAAAGCACAGTCTAAGAAGCTTGATGCATGGTACGGAAATTATCAACAACTTTGGAATAAATACTTTGCAATAACTAACGAACATGAGGAGTTGAGTGATTAAAACACAATCACTGAATATTGAAAATACCCAAAAAATTGTCTTAGTCGAAAACACTAAATCTTATTAGAAATCTTGCAAATTTTAGAAGACTTTTTTTTTACTATTCTATTAATGATCTTAGTTAATTTAAAAAATTATTGAGAAGACTGGTAGTCATATCGGAATTTATAAATAAAAAAAGATTATACAACCTCTTAATAGTTTAACAATCATGTAAAGGCGAAAAATATTGAACAAAAATTTATTTAATGTAAAAATAATATTTGTATTACTTGTAATAGTAGTTTTCATTATTCTCTTGACAATTAGTTTTAAGAGGTGGAAAAAATCCGCAATTAGAGTAATGGATGATGGAGAAGTAATGGAGACAGCGATGGGGAAAATACATTACAAACTAACTGGAGAGGGACCAGTGTTATTTTTCATGCATGGGGGACCTGGAGGAATTGACCAAGGATACTTCCTTGATGGTATGATTCAGGAAGGATATTCATTACTCGTTGTTTCAAGGCCCGGATATCTAAGAACACCTTTTGTTCCTCTGTCTTATGAGGAACAAGTTGATCAGTATGTGGAATTATTAGATAAGTTAGCAATCGATAAGGTTGTTGCCATGGGATACTCAGCTGGTGGGCCTCTTGCACTCAACTTTGCTAATAAATACCCCGAGAGAACTCATGCTCTGGTGATGGAAGCTGGTGTTAGTACAGTATACGAGAATCCAAGTGAGGAAGTGATGGATTCATTTTGGGCGAAATTATTTTTGAGTAATAGAATACAAGATTTCTTGAGCTGGATTACTGTAATAGGTATTAAAATAGCTTTCAAGACGGTATTCAAGAGCATAATCAGTATGGAAACTTTATTTGACAAGGAGGGAATTAAGAAATTTACTGATCTGGTTTCAAATGATAAGGAGAGAAGGATGTGGTTAATAAAACTCATGGATACAACCGTTCCAATGAGTTTAAGAAAACTTGGTCTTAATCATGATATAGAGCTCTTAACATCAATCGAGAAGATTCCAGTTGATAATATTAATGTAAAATCCTTATTAGTCTATAGTAAAGAAGATAATGATGTTAAATGGTTAAATGCTGAATATCTCGAAACCAATCTCAAAGATTTTGAACTATTGGTGACACATGGAGGCCATTTCATGTGGATAGGAGAAGATATGGATAAAATAAAATCAAAAAGAATTGAATTTTTAAAATCAATAAATTTTGAAAAAAGCTCTATCCCATAATTTCTTTATTCATCTATCGCAATAAGGAGGATGATTACTAATCAGGTCAACACGAATTATATCTTTCTTACAATTCATTTTTATCCCTTTTTGTCTGGATTTGTATGGTTTTATGGGTTTAGATGCATCAATGGGGTTTCAAAAACTAAGAACTCGAATCCCTTATCATTAGGAAATTAATTGTATTTTAGCTTTAAATCCCTCATTGATTTTTTCTACGATATCTTCTGGAAGTTCTCGTTCTTTTAAAAATAAGATTGGACAATTATTAAAAATACTTGTAGTAATTGAAAAACAATCTGCAAGTGCTATTGAAAACCGTTCAGCCTGAAATAGTTCACGGCGGTGGACAACAATATCTTGGAGATTATTTTCCTGTCACCGTACAACAAGTGTATCAAATCTTGTTGGAAGCCTCCTTCGAGCAGTTCGTCGAGCGTGGAATCGCCTGTGGGGACTATCGTCAGCGATTTATTGCGGTCGCGTAGTTTCAGTCCCGAATCGAGCGAGTTAACGTTTAAGGGCATCACAATGTGTACCAATTGATCTTAATAAAAGGAACGCAGGGCGCCAAATTTTTGAAAGAATGGTAAAAAGTAAATTTCAATCCTTATTTTAATGGACAGAACCTGAATTATAAACCATACAATTTTGTATCTTAAAGTATGCATTAGAATCTTTTATTGTTATGCAATTCATGAATTAGTTCGTCTTTAAGCGATTTGAATGGAACAGATAAAAACGGCATTAGTATTGCTATTAAAGAATTATCACGGTTGTTAAATCACATTGAATCCGTGTTTTTTAAAGATAAAACCACATATAACCATTCAAATAAGATACGAACGATCTTAACTCAAAATTTAAGTAATTTTATTGAGGAAGTGTGTTAATAGAGATGTTTAATTATTATTATTGCAAACCGTAGAATTTCGCTTACCTCGAGATTGTCGAAAAATATGAACCTTAGTTTTATTTATATTATATCATTTCATTATAATATATAATTCCTCAAACAATCAATAATTGAATATATCATGAATAGTATAGTAGTGTTTTATTCCAGAAAAGGTACGACAAAAAAGGTAGGAGAACTAATTTCCAAGGAATTAAACTGCGATATTGAAGAAATTTTTGACACTAAAAAAAGATCGGGATTCATAGGTTGGTTAAAAAGTGGTAGAGATGCCATGAGGGAGAGTTTAACCATCCTTGAAAAAATCGAAAAAGATGTAGGCTCTTACGACTTGATCATCATCGGAACCCCGATTTGGTCTCGCCGGATGTCAACACCAGTTAGAACGTTCATCACTGAAAATAAGGAAAAGTTCAAGAATGTAGGGTTTTACGTCACAGAAGGGAGTAAAGGTGGTCCTCAAGCATTTGATGGAATGTCAAAATTATGCGGCAAGGAACCCAAATCCACGCTTGAGATTAATAAGAAGGAAATGAAAAAGGGATTATATGTAGAGAAAGTTAAAGAATT
>JAUXAJ010000372.1 GCA_030620005.1 Promethearchaeota archaeon
AAGATTTAGAAGGCGTCATTGCTGTTAACGAAAAAGAATTGCCTGAAGATTATCCTTATTTTTTCTACAAAAATATTCTCGATAATTATTCAGATTCATTTTTAGTAGCGTATAGTAAAGAAAATAAAGTTATGGGATATATCATGTGGAGAGTTGAAAGAACTCCTTCTTTAAACAGCTTAAGATTGATAAATAAGGGTCATTTGGTATCACTCGCAGTTTCTAAAGGTTATAGAAAAAGGGGTGTTGCTACGGCATTGTTAAAAGAATCAATGCCACCTATTAAGAAACATAATATCAGTGAATATGTCTTAGAAGTTAGAATCTCAAACTACAACGCAATAGGTTTATACAAGAAATTTAAGTATAGAACTGAAAGCATGAAAAAAAGATACTATAGAGACGGAGAAAACGCATATTACATGATATTAAAGGCTTAAAATATTAATCTACCGATTTTTCTAACCCTTTTATTAAACAAGTGAGCGTCTCGTTTATTGGCACCTCGATACTAAGCTCCCTTGCGTATTTTACGATTCTTCCGTTTATGAAATCAATTTCAGTATTCTTACCATTCAATATATCCTGCAACATGGAATTTTTATTTTCATACGTGTTTTTCGCCACATTATAAGCTAAAGCTGCGTAATTCTTTTTAGAAAGGCTAATATTTTTCAATTCCGCCACTATAATTGCTTCGTTAATTGCTTCGCCCATCAGATGCATCAAACCATCTATTTCCAGCAATTCACCATTTCTTAATCGTGTAAGCGCCCCGAAAGCGTTGATTCCTATATTTATAAAAATCTTTTCCCAACATTCTTTAATAATATCCTCAACGATTGTGGTTTCTAACCCTGCCAAATTTAGCAGTTCACTCAAAAGTCTTAAATCCAAATAGTTTTGTGTTTTTGTGCTTGAAATTTTTTGAAAATTTAAAAATGGAAATCCAATCTTAGTCAATCCGGTGCCCGTGTGAAATACATGACCTGGCTTTTCCAATAACGCTCCAATAACCGTCACTGCCCTAATAATTTTACTTGATGGACAATATTCTTCTGCTATATCCTCGTTCCCAACTCCGTTTTGTAAAATAACTAGATTTCTACTAACATTAATTACTTTGTTGTACTGAGATAGTGCAGATTTCATGCTGTAGGTTTTCGTTGTAAGAAACAAGAAGTCAAAAGAATAGCTCGAATCTCTTGACATTTTTGCCTCAATATCTTCCGTGTTTTCATAACATTGAATATTCTTTATTACCTGAACGTCTCCAGCTTCATAGATCGTTAAACCATTTTTATTTATTGCTTCCGCATGCGCCTTCCTACAAAATAAAAATACTTCGATGGAATATAAATCTGATTGAATGGCCGCTAAACATCCTCCAAATAAACTACCCACAGACCCCGCACCAATAAATCCTATTCTTATTTTTCTCGGGCTCATTTTATAAACTCATTTTTCAGTTTTGATCTAAAATTTTCATTAGCTTATTAATTAACCATTTAACAAAATTTTCTATTAAAAAAACTTATCCAAACTCGTTTGACTTCTTGAACATGTTCCCGACTCTTTTTTAACATCTAAAATACTAACTACCTTTGGGTCGTTTCTGGGTTCAAGACCTAATTCTCTTAACATCATTAGAGAATTTTTTGCCGCATATCCAGAAAAATGATTGTTAAAATAAATGCCAACCCTTTTTGCTTTTTGAATTACTTCCTGAATTGGAATTGTCCATTTCTTTATCTCTTCTTCTTTAAAAAAGTAATTAAACCACGGCTTTTTGCCATAACCGTGAAATCTGATGTAAGCAAACTCTGGATTCGTAACATCCATCCTTGGAGGCAAGAGAGGTTCAATGACAGCGCAATATGTTAAAGATTTATTAGTTAAATAATCAAATACCTCATCAACCATCCAAGATTTGTGCCTGAACTCAACAACTAAATGATAACCCGAATTTTTGAGCTCAACGGGCCAATTATCAATGAATTCCTTCAAATTGCTAAAATGTTTCTCTTTTTGAAACGAGGGAGGTAATTGTATTAAAAATGATAATAATTTTCCCGACGAGATCAAGGGATCCATTACGCTTAAAAAATAGTTTAAATCGTCCAAGCATCCATTCACATCCAGTTTTTTTACGTGTGTTATTGTCTGGGGAATCTTTGCCGAGAATAAAAAGTTTTTAGGCGTTCGTTTCATCCAATTATTTACCACCCATTTAGAAGGAATATTATAGAAGGTTGTATTAATCTCGTTAGTATAAAAAATCTTTGAGTAGTAAATTAAATAATCCTCCGCTTTCAGACTCTTTGGATAAAATGTTCCTAGCCAAACATCGTAAGACCATCCACTTGTGCCTACAAAAATGTTTTTTTCCACGGTTTTCACTCTTAGTTAGATTCTTATTTTGATTTTTAACTCAAATCTTGACAATAATTAATTGTTGGTTCTTTAATTTAATTGCTACTAAAATACTTAATAAATATTTCTTTTAGCAATAAAATCAGCTAATTATTAAAATTTTAGGGTCTCTCAAGATTTTTAGATTTAACGCGAATTATTGAACGAATAAAACAACGATCCTTGACTCCCTTTTAAGTTTTGTGAATTAAGACCATAAAATTTTAATTCAAATAATGACTTTATTATTTTGTCGATAGCAACGTTTCACTTTATAAACTTGCCTTCGATAAATAGTTATTTAGGGAAAAACATCTCATCACAACGATGAAATGTCCTTCATAACTGGTAGCGGCCTCGCGGAAGTACGTCGTTAAAAACCTTCGAACTTTCTTGAAGGTGATGGCGATATCAAGCGAGATATTTGAAAAGATTAACGGATTTCTACGACCTTTTAATTTACCGTTAATAATATGGGAAGCGAGAATCCGCACCAAGCATGAAAAAAATAAAAATCGTGCTCATAAGAACATTCTCCCCAAAAGCAATTCAAGTCTTTAAATTTATATCGTCTCAAATCGTCAGTCTTAAAATTTGATTTTTAAGAAATACGAGCTTGATTGCCGATTAAATTCATTGCCTCGTAATACACGAGCCTTTACGCAAGCATTCTGAACCTTTCCATTATTAAGCGCCAATACGCCTCCGCTATTTGGTGGATATCTTAGCTTGGGCACCGATGAAGAGCGTGACAAGCTGCGATAAACTCGGGTTAGTCGCATGTAGACGCTGACCCCGAGATTCTCGAATCGGACATCCGCTTGCGGTCCAATAACCCGCAAGATTCCCGTTTAGGGAAAGGGAACCCTGAGAAGTAAAACATTTTAGTATCAGGAGGAAAAGAAAACAACAGTGATTCCGTGAGTAACGGCGAGCGAAAGCGGATCAGATCAAACCGAATCCTTGGAGATAATCCAATGGAGATGTGGTGTGTGGGCTTCGTACGACCTAACCAGAAAAGGTGAATACCCCTGGAAAGTTGAACCATAGAGCGTGATAGTCGCGTAACCGTAATTTGGAAGGTTGCTACGAGTGTCCCCGAGTAGTGCGGGATGGTTTTCTCGTGCGAATATGCCAGATACACGCTGGCAAATCTAAATATGTCCCAAGACCGATAGTGAAATAGTAGCGTGAGCAAAAGATGAAAAGAAACCCGGAAGGGTCGTGAAAAGCGCTTGAAACCAAATAGTT
>JAUXAJ010000208.1 GCA_030620005.1 Promethearchaeota archaeon
CGCACGAGGGTTCATACTAACAAGATGTTCGATCAGATATTAGAAGGCAAGAAAGGTGGTTACCCATATGATATCAAGTTTGGATGGTTTTGTAACAACAATTTTTTAAATCAGTTAGGTAATACCAATCGCAATGCAGAAGCATTAAAAAAGCTCAAATATATGGTTAGTGTCGAACTATTCATGACACCAACAGCTAGATATGCAGATATCATATTACCAACGATTAGCATGGCAGAAAGATTTGATCTAACGCGACCTTGGCCGTCTGGTCCATATTTTGGACACATGAACAAAGCTATTGAACCAATAGGAGAATGTAAGCACGATATAACCATTGCAGAAGAACTCGCGAAAAAATTAGGTATAGAAGATTTTAGACACTATGATGAGACAAAACAATTAAAAAAGTTTTGGAGAACAACAAAAGATATCAAGAAATACATTCCCGATTATGATAAATATAAAGAGGACGGAATTTGGAGAGTTAAATTAGATGAACCTCATGTTGCGTTTAAAAAACAAATTGAAGACCCTGAAAACAATCTCTTCAATATACCTTCAGGAAAAATTGAAATCTATTCAAAACGGGTAGCCGATATAAACGACCCCAACTTACCCCCAATTCCAAAATATTTAAGTACTTTTGAGGACCGATTTGATCCATTGACTGAAAAGTATCCATTACAGATGATTTCCCCGCATCCTAAGAATAGAGTTCATTCCGATTTGTACCATGTTGAATGGCTCAAAGAAGTTGATCCTCACAGGTGTTGGATCAATTCCATTGACGCCGATTCTAGGGGCATAAAAACGGGAGATGAAATTTACGTTCATAATGATCGAGGGATTTTGTCAATCGAAGCTTGGGTCACGGAACGAATAATTCCGGGAGTTATCGCCATCCATGAAGGCGCATGGTATACTCCCGATGAAGAGGGTATTGATAGGGGTGGCTGTCCAAATACGCTAACAAAAAATGCTTACGCGCCAGATGGGGCTTGTTGCTTGAAAACCTGCCTTGTTCAAGCAAGTAAAAATAAACCCGAGGTGAAATAACACGCAAGTTGGTTTCTATTTTGATCAAACTCGATGCATTGGCTGTAATGCTTGTATCGTCGCTTGTAAAGATTGGCATGACATTGATCCTGGATCAGAATTTTGGATGAAAGTGCTTTACAATGAAGAAGGAAAAACGCCAAATGTCTTCGTCAGTTATCTGGTACGACCTTGTTATCATTGTGAAGACCCCGTGTGCATTCCTGCTTGTCCTGTTAAAGCCATTACAAAGAGGGAAGAAGATGGGATCGTCATCGTGGATAGCGAAAAATGCGTGGGAAACGAAGAATGTAATTCTAAATGCTTGAAAGCTTGCCCATATGATGCGCCGCAATTCGGACCTGAAAAAGGAGCTAAGATGCGAAAATGCAACTTCTGTTTAGATAGGTATCTCGAAAATAAAATACCTGTATGCGTTGAAACTTGTAGACCTCGAGCACTCTATGTCGGTACTTTAGAAGAACTAAAGAAAAAATATGGCGATATTAAAGAAGCGGACAATTTCACATATTCAGACAGAACTAAACCCGCAATAATTTTCAAGCCAAAAAAGAAGAATTAGAATTAAAATTTCCAATATTATTAAGATACACTAGTAAAGAACTGAACTAATGCACCTCATCTTTTTTTGAAAACTTTTTATATTTAATTTCCTATGTTTTACTCAGGCCTTTTTCCGTTAAATCTCTATTCTCTTATACTTTAAATCCATTATCATAATTGTTTCTGAAGACAAACTCTTCTAATGATTTTCTTGGAGGTCTTTGTTTTTCTCCTAATTTCATCGGTTCTGAAAGAAGGGTATTTAATACTTTCGAATGCTTACCTATTACGACAAGCGTAATTAATTTCATTTCATCTGGAATTCCAAGAATTACTTTCGCCTTTTCTTCATTAAATCCAGCTATTGGATGAGCAATTAGACCTAACTCTGTAGCCCTTAATATAATGAATGCGGTCGCCATTCCAGTGTCGAATAGATAATAGAATCTTTCGCCAATGATGCAATCGTCTTTAGGGTTACTAAACACTCCAATTAAAAGCGATGCTTTCTCAACCCATTTATTTCCGGGCATGAGAGTTGTAAATAACTTTTCCAACTGCTCTTTATCCTTAATAAAAATAAACTTCCACGGTTGCTTGTTCATGCAAGATGGAGCGATTTGTGCGGTTTCTAACAGGTCCTTGATCATATCCTCTGTAATTTCTACAGGATCAAGCGATCTATAAGCTCTTCGTTTATTAATGGCTTCTTTTACATCCATATAATCTCTACCTCTTCTTTTAGTCTGTAAATTGTTTTAAATCAAAAAATGAAATCTATATCTAAATAAATGAAAAGCATGAAAAAATATCAATGTAACCCTTTATTACTATTAAAATTTCTATTATCTTGATTAGAATAAAAAGCTCTTAATCGTGAAATTTTTATAAAATATAACTTTCAAAATAAAATTAAAAAAAAAATTAGGCTACTGCCTGTAATTCTTCTAATACATTCTTTACTTCTTTGGGATGCACTCTGACGCTAACTTTTGGCCAGACATGAGCTATCTTTCCTTTCGGATCAATTAAATAAGTGCTTCGAATTACTCCCCTGTATTGTTTTCCACGGAGTTTTTTCATCCCCCATGCGCCATACGATTTCAATACTTCTTTATTGGAATCGCTAAGCAAAATAACCTTTAAGTTCTTTTTTTCTATAAATTTTGCGTGAGATTCAGTACTATCTGGACTCACTCCAATAACTGTGGCGTCTAATTTTTCAAATTCGGGTAAAATGTTTGTGAAGCCTATTGCTTCTGTAGTGCATCCAGGAGTATTATCTTTTGGATAGAAGTATAAGATCACGTGCTTGCCCTTAAAGTCTTTAAGGCTTACGGTTTTATTGTCCTTGTCATGAAGCTTAAAATCAGGTGCATAATCACCAACCTTTAATTCTATTTTTTCTTCAGGCAAAATGAATTTATCTCCAAGTTTTAATTTATTTTTGGATGTTCATATCGTGAATAGTAATAGTTTTTTTTTCAATATCAACTTACTCTTTATTCATTATTATATCTACAAGGAAATAATTTAAAATTAATAAGAATCGAGAGTGATATTTAAATAATTTATAATGTTTGAATTCTATTTAATTACATTTAGAATTTTATGTGCGAAAATAATCAAGAAAAAACTCATTTTATTTTGGTTGAAGAATTTTTTTAATGAGATCTAATCTATTTTCTCGAGAGAACCTATTTACAACAGGATTCGAATCACCATAAAGTTCTTCGTGGAATACTGGTTTTTTAGCTTTATACAATATGCCGATTGGAATTTTATCCTTTTTTTTCGCAAGTGCCATTGCTTCTTCACGACTATTAGGGATGTTTTCAATTATCTCAACCTTTTCGTTGTATAGTTTGTATGTGTTGTTATAACTTACACACGGTTGCAATACATCTACAAACGAGAACCCTTCGTGTTCGATGGCACTGACGATAATATCAACCAGATGTGGAAGTTTAGCTGTAAAAGCCCTTGCTAAAAACGTGGCTCCCGCTTCTAATAGGAGTGCAAGTGCATTAAAAGGTTCTTCAACGCTACCTCTTGGAATAGACGGACCTTTCCAGCCTTTATTGGTAATGGGTGTAAACTGTCCCGTGGTTAACGCATAAACACTATTATGATGCATTATGATTGTAATATCAGCATTTCTTTTAGCCGCAAATAACACGTGCGCCAAACCTTCGCCCATTGCATTGCCATCGCCTGAAAAAGTTATTAATTTTAAATCCGGATTGGCAAATTTCATGCCTTGGAGGGTTGTTATATCTCTTCCATGTAACGAATAAACGCCACTTAAATTAAGATAATCAAAAATTTTTGCGCTACATCCAATTCCAGCAGAAATCGCAATTTTTTCTCTCTTAATTCCTTTTTCTTCTAATTTAATTACTGCTTTTTTGAACGCGTTTAATATCCCAAAGTTTCCGCAGCCTTTACACCAAGTGTTTTCAGCTTGAGTTTTCAACGATTCCATTTTAAATGACCTCCTTTATTTTATAAGATAAATCGATTGGTTCAAACGGTCTACCGTCATATTTCTTAATAACAGACTTCACTTTAATACCAACCTTTTCTCTTAGTAAATTTGCGAAAAGTTCAGTAGAGCTTTGTTCCACAACAATTACATCGAGATTCTTGTATTTTTCTAATTCCCATGTTGGTAAAGGGCTTAAAAATTTTGGCTGTACGACGACAGCATCATTATCCCCAAATTTTAATGCTTCCAACACGCTCATCGTTGTCGAACCGTAAGCCATTATTATTGGTCCTTTCTCACCGAATACATTCACGGTACTTACTTTTTTTAAATAGATTTCAATTGATTTATTTTTCTTATTTCTTTTATCGTGCATTTTTTCAATCCATTCTGGGTCTTCAGTTGTTTTACCTAAGTCATCGTGTTCATAACTGTTCCACTTTATTACTTCTTTTGATGGGGGAAATAATAAAGGGGATATTCCATCTTCAGTACCAAAATATCTTTTATAGGGACCTCCATCGTGAATTTTCGGTTTTGCCCATTGTGCTCTTTCAACATCTATTTCAACAGTCATACTGCTTTCAGATAGATGTTTTTCGGTTAATAAAATTCCAGGCGTTTGAAATTTCCAGACTAGATCTAACAATTCAGCGGTTAAGTAGTAGGCTTCTTCTATCGTAGCTGGAGACGCAACGATTCTTAAAAATTCTCCGTGCCCCGCACCAAGGGCAAAATTTAAGTCAGCTTGCTCCGTATAAGTTGGAACACCTGTGGCGGGACCAGGGCGCATGGATAATACACATAATACTGGTGCCTCAGTTATTCCTGCTAAAGAAAAACCTTCCGTCATCAAAGCAAAACCGCCGCCACTAGTACCCACCATGGATCGAGCTCCGGTAAAAGCTGAACCAATCGCCATGTTAATAACTGCAATCTCGCTTTCAGGATGGATAACGGCAATACCAAATTCTTCTGATAATGATGCTAAATAATGCAAAATACTCGATGCAGGAGTCATTGGATAAGCATAATATACATCTAATCCACCAGCTATAGCGCCAAGGGCTATTGCTTGATTTCCTGTAATAATCGGTCTTTTTTTGTCGCCATTTTCTAATTTATATTTTCCGCCTAATTTTGGATAGACATAATCATGGATTAGATTAGCGTAAGATAGATTTTCTTCTATACTTGAACGGTATTCTGACTCCACGATGTTTTTTAATTCAGATTTATTAATTCCTAGAGCCGCTGCCAATGTTGCAACAGCGCCTACACCAATAATTCTCTCGGGATTTGAAAATTTTTTGGCTTCTGAAGTTAAAGGAACCCCAATACCTTCCATATCTCCTTTAACATCAGAATTATAAATAATTGTACCTCCTTCAGCAAGGTGGTCCAAATGATTATCGTAGCTTCGTTTGTCAAATGTAACAATGAGATCGGCTTTCATATAATGACTACTTACCCTTCTAGAAGCTGTACTAACAACAGAAAAATTATGACCACCTCTTATAAGAGACATGTAATCGTCCATTTGAAACGCGTGACGACCCTTGTTACTAAAAAGCCGAGTAGCAACGGAACCTGCTTTTTTAACTCCTTCTCCTGCTTTACCACCAACCAAAAATGTGAATAAGTCCTTAACCATGGTGTAATTACCTAGAATTCTGTTTTTCATTTAAATTAAATTATGAGTAAATTGATTAAAGAATATTTAAATGTTTATTTTATTTTCTATAATAGCATGCTTTCTGGGTGCAAAATTCTTAGAATTTAAGAAATGCATTGAGAACTACGAAATCAAATAGTTAATAAAAATAAATTTTATCTTTTATCTTTTAAAAATTTATTAATTATAAACATAAATTATATGAAAGTTGCGGGGATAACAAGTCATAATATTCGAAAAAATATACTCCTAAAAAACATTTGCATTTAAATGGAAAAATTCATTCATTGTTTAAATTGCGGCAAGAATATTGATTCTAAGGGAGAAAAGGAGCATCAATACTGTGCTGAATGCATAATAGACTTAGATTTTAAAACAAAGGATCTGGATCACGCAGAGATTGACGTGAATTTGCAAAAAATCTTGGACTTTTTTGTTTCTGATGTAAATGCCGCTTTTCTTAAAGATCCTGCCGCTAATACGCTACTTGAAGTACTTATAAGTTATCCAGGTATAAAAGCTGTATTATTCTACAGGATTGCACATTTTTTTTGGAAATTAGGAATGCCTTTCATTCCCAGATATATTTCAGATGTCGCCCGTCAGGTTACAGCGATTGAAATTCATCCAGGAGCAGAAATAGGAAGTGATTTTTTCATTGACCATGGTGCTGGAGTTGTAATAGGAGAAACTGCTGAAATTGGCAATAATGTGACGTTATATGCGGGAGTAGTCCTTGGAGGCACAACAACGAGTCGTGGAAAACGACATCCAACTTTAGGAAACAATATTGTAGTAGGGTCAGGAGCAAAAATATTAGGTCCAATTAAAATTGGAGATTACGTGAAGGTCGGGGCTAACTCTGTTGTAGTGAACGATGTACCTCCAAATTCTGTTGTTGTAGGGGTTCCTGGTAGAATAATTTCACGAAAAGGAGAAAAAATAGATAAAATAGACTTAAGACATGGAGATTTACCAGATCCATTGTCAATAACAATATCAACTCTCGATAAAAGAATAAAAGAACTAGAAAAGCAATTATTAAACAAATCTACTGTAAAAAAAGATAACATCGAAATATATTTTGGAGAATACGGCGATGGTATATAAAATAAGAAAAAATACAATAATATGAAGGTTGAAAAATAAATGGGAAATACGTATAATAACATCATTGAAACTATTGGTAAAACACCATTAGTCAAATTGAATAGGATAACCGAAAATATTGATCCATCAGTATACGCTAAACTTGAAAATTTTAATCCTGGGGGTAGCGTAAAAGATCGTATTGGAATGTCCATGATAGAAAAAGCTGAAGAAGAAGGTTTAATAAATAAAAACACAACCATAATAGAACCTACTTCTGGAAATACTGGTATTGGACTTGCCTTAGTTTGTGCTGCGAAAGGTTATAAACTAATTTTAACCATGCCGGATAGCATGTCCATTGAAAGACGAAAAATCTTAAAGGCCTATGGCGCTGATATAGTATTAACGCCGGCCTCTGGGGGAATGAAAGCGACTATCAAGAAAGCAGAAGAATTAGCTCAAGAAAAAGGCAATGCGTTAATTCCACAACAATTTAAAAATTTAGCGAATCCAGAGATTCATAGAAAAACAACTGCCAAGGAAATATTTAACGATTTAGACGGTCAAGTCGAATGCTTTGTTGCTGGAATAGGTACTGGCGGAACAATCACAGGGGTAGGGGAAATCCTAAAAAAAACCATTGGTGAACGAGTTAAAATTTACGCAGTAGAGCCATCAGATTCCCCTGTATTATCTGGTGGACAACCAGGACCTCATAAAATCCAAGGTATTGGTGCAGGATTTATCCCTGAGGTATTAAATACTAACATTTATGATAAAATAATAAAAGTCGATTATGAAGATGCTGTAGCAACGGCAAGAAAACTGGCAAGGTTAGAAGGAATCTTTGTGGGAATTTCTTCGGGAGCTAATGCTTGGGCTGCTATTTATGCGGCTTCTAAAGATTTTGCAAAAGAAGATAATATCGTCGTTATATTGCCAGATACAGGCGAACGCTACCTGTCAACAGAGTTATATAATATTTAAATTATTTATAATGTGTTAGACGCGTTTAGATTAACCACTTCCTAAAGAGAAGTGGATTTCTTTTCTATTTTAAAAATCTGCCAATGGTATTTTACCTCTATAATAGAGCATCCTACCATCAAAGCTGATTTGGACTGCTAAAATTGGAATATTCTTTTTTCTCGCTTCGCTTAACTTTTGAAAAAATTTCGGGTCTGTTTCTCGATTTGGAGCAAATTTCTTAGCTTTTCTAAAAATGAGAAATAAAATAATGCCATCGTGTTCAATTATTTCTCCCACATGCCTTGTTCCACGTTCGGTTGGAGCGTCAGGAAAAAATGCAAGACCATCCTTTACAAGTGAAACGCCTTTTACTTCTAATGGAACACCATCAAGAACGAAATCTATTCTACTCTTCCCTAGAGGTACTTCTTTCTTTATTTTTTCTACGGTGGAAAACTCTGGTAAAAAAGAAAAAATTTTCATTGCTATTTTTGAATGTTGCGCTGAATCAATAAGTATCCATTCATCCTCAATGTTTACAGCCTTCAAGTAATATTTTAACTTGCCATTAGATTTAGTAAATAGAACTTCTGCACCTTTTACTAGAAGTTCCTTTAAACGACCAGGATCGTGAACGTGAGCCAATTCTATTTTTCCTTGGTATTCGATTTCGCTGACGAATCGATTTGGTCGACTAAAAAAAATTCCCTTTTTTAGATCTGATATCTCAAAAATAGGGAGTTTAACAGAATTCATGAATTTTAAAATTATACAATGTTTAATTCATGTAATTAGTTAATGAAAAATAAAAGATTTCTTTATAGAATATTACCTAAATAAATAAAAATCTTCTTTAATATTGTTTAATCGTAATGAGAAATGGCTAACAATCAAAATTCTATAGAAAGTTACGGATTTCATCACATAGACACAAGCAAGTGTCGTGATTGTACGAGTTTCGATTGTGAAGAGGCTTGCTACTTGAGCATTTACGAGGTAATTAATAAAAATTCTGAACCTAAATGTATCGTTAATAAAGAACTAGAAAACAAATGCTTAAAATGCCACATTTGTACGACCGCTTGCAAATTCGGAGCAATTACTATTGATTAAACTCAATTACAGTTACAACTAGTAATTTAGGAGAAAAAAACCTTCAATACTATTTTTTTTTTTAACATGTAAATTACTTATAAATTATAAATGGCAAAAAATACTTTCATTACTTAAAAAGCATTTAACTCAAACTTTGATTAGTCAAAAATTAAAATTAGACGATATCGACAAAAAAATAATATCTCTCATTCAGAATCAGCCGAATTTAACACATACTCAAATTGCAAAAAAGATTAACAGGACTCAACCCACAGTCGGCATGAGGATTAAAAAACTTGAAAAAAACGGAATATTTCAATTTCAACCAGGAATTAATTTTAAAAAGGTAGATTTGAACTTAGCAACAGTGGAAATTAGTACCCGGAATCCCGAAGAAATCATGGAAATGGCTAAGTATTGCCCATTCATGCTCAACGCTTTTAAATTAAGTGGAGAACATAATATTTGCCTTCTTATAGCGAGTTCTAATCTTGAAAAGCTCGACAGTGTTATAAATTATCACTTTAGAACAAATCCAGAAGTTTCATCCGTGTCCATGCAAATTGTTTCTGAAATTGCTAAAGATTT
>JAUXAJ010000098.1 GCA_030620005.1 Promethearchaeota archaeon
TGATTCCACCTCCAGCCATCATGTTTACCGGCGGAGAGCCAACCGTTCGAGCGGACTTTCCAGAAATTTGTAAGATGGCTAAAGATTACGGTTTTAAGGAAGTTATCGCTGCAACGAACGGATACGGATTTCAGAAAAAGAAGGGCGGCCTTGAATGGACTAAAAAAGTGTACGAGATGGGTTTGGATACGCTTTATCTTCAATTTGATGGAATTAATAATATCACTTACGAAAAGACTCGTGGAATCAAGAATTTAATGAGTTACAAGATGCGAGTGATTGAAAATTGCCGAAAAGTCGGTCTTTCGTCCATTAACTTGGTAGCCACGATCGTTAACGGCGTCAACGACAAGGAAATCGGAAATATCATCCAATTTTGCATTGACAACATTGATGTCGTCAGGGGAATCACGTTCCAACCCGTTTCTTTATGTGGCCGAATTACGGCTGAAGAAATGAACGAATTAAGAATAACTAACGCTGATGTGATCAGCGAAATAGATAAACAAACAAAGGGTGCTATCGGAATCGACAACGCTTGGTACCCTCTTACAACAATCGTTGAGATTGGTAGAATCATCGCTTATTTGGCTGACACTGAACCGGTTGAGTTTACATGTCATCCCGATTGTGGTTTTGCCAGTTACCTCTGTATCGATCCAGAGACAAACGAGATGGTCCCCCTCACGGAATTCTTCGACTCGCTGAGCATAATAGGTTTTGCAAATCTGTTTTGGGAAAAAATCAAGCACAAGGAGAAGCAACCATATAAAATCTTTGAGAATCTACTCGGAGATTTTGGCAAGACATTAGATAAAGGCTTGAACTTTCTCGACAAAAATCAACTACGAGCAAGGTTCTTGTTAGGCATGTTGCAATACACGCGGAAACCCGGCAAGCTCATGGAAATGTTTAGCAGGTTATTAATGAACGGAGATTGGGAGAGTATCAGTTCGTTCACGCACGGAACTCTGCTAATTTCCTCGATGCATTTTCAGGATGCGTATAACATGGACTTAGAGAGGGTTAAAAGGTGTATCGTTCACTTTGGTGTAGCCATGCCCGATGGAAGCGTGAAAGAAATCCCATTTTGTACAATGAACACTCTCCATCGAGAGAACATCGAGAAGCTCGTCGCAAAGAAAGTTACCGAAAAGGTTAAGAACGAATTCGATACTTCGGTTGGACAAGCCATAGTGGACATTGAACAAGAAGTTGCGCAGAATGGCGGCATTAAAAAAGGTGATTAATAATGTCAGAAGAGGAATTTCAATTTAGAGAATTAACGGAATTAAGGTCATCCACAGCAAAGGAATATCAAGACGCCATGCTTGGTCGCGTCGAAGAGTTCGCCAAGAAAAACGCTGAAAAATCCATCTTTAACAATACTGTTCAAAATTGGATCATAAAAAGTCTTAGCACGATTTTGGACGTGAAGGTAAAAGTAGATAAAGCGCTGGGCGAAGACAATCTGAAAAAAGTCCACAATTTAGTAGATAATATTCTATTGTTTGGGCTTTAAATCTAATCTAACCTAATTTTTATTATATTTTTTATATTAATTTTAATGAATAGGCTTTAACTTTATTTCAATTTTTTCTAAGTAATAATAATTCCTCTTTTCAGAAATTTATTTTTTAACTCGCTTTTTAACTTATTAATGGTTTCAATTTCATTGTTCGGGATGGAATTATTGATTTTTTTAATAACATTTTCGATCTCTTCATAAATAAAATCGTCAATAATATGATCTTGGTTCATGAACTCTTTTCCTTCCATGTATAAAAAAAGAATTATTTTTACAAACGCCATTAATTTTTTAGCGTCAGTATATTTATCAATATCGTCATATGCGTTTTGAGTAAGTAAGTAATCGTGTATCAAGTGAGCGATAAACAATTCAAATTTTTGTTCTTCAGAAACTTCAATTAGTTGAGTGAATTTTTTCAAATCGTGTTCCATGTTTAAGATATCAATTATTTGTTTTCGACATTCAAGCCAATCAGATTGAATTTCGGGCCAATCAATGTCCCATTGTTTCCACCATTCAAAAACATATTCAGGATACATGGAATATGAATTTAGCCAATTTATGGCGGGATAATGTTTTAAATACGCTAAACTCGCATCTAGAGCCCACATTCCTTGAACGACGCGTTTTGTAGCGGCCGTGACTGGTTCGTTAAAATCTCCACTGGGAGGTGATATTGAGCCAATTATCGTTAGAGAACCAGTTCTCTGTATAATTTCGTTATCAACTAAATCTTCACCTAAGGTATTAACAACACCCGCTCGTTCATAGAAACTTGAAATTTTTGATGGCAAGTAAGCTGGATATCCTTCTTCTGCGGGCATTTCTTCTAACAGGCAAGATAGTTCTCTCAAGGATTCTGCCCATCTTGAAGTACTATCGGCTATAACGGCAACATCGTATCCCATATCTCTGTAATACTCTGCAATAGTGACCCCTGAAAAGAGGCTTGCTTCGCGAGCAGAAACCGGCATATTAGACGTGTTAGCAAGAATGACGATACGCTCTAATAGAGGTCGACCGCTAAATGGATCAATGGTTTCGGCAAATTCTTTTAAAATATACGCGATATCATTTCCTGGCTCTCCACAACATATGAAAACGATAACGTCAGCATTGCAAAATTTTGCAATTGATTGTTGAATGACACTTTTACCGGTTCCAAATCCTCCGGGAACTGCGATCGTGCCACCTTTAGCTATGGGGAACGAGAAATCTATGAATCGAATTCCCGTAAACAAGGGTTCTGTGGGAGTTAATCTTCTTTTATAAGGTCGTCTCTTGGTTATTGGCCATTTTTGTAGCATGCTAAACGATTTTTCTTCTTTACTCTCTTTCAATCTGTATAGTTCTTCGGTAATTGTATATTCTCCTTCGCTTGCAATAAATGATAGTGCTCCTGAAGCGTCATGTGGCGCAATAATTTTGTGTTCTATTAACGGAGTTTCTTGAACTACTCCTATCATGTCACCACTTCTTATTTCATCCAAAAGTTTTCTTTTAGGAACGAAAAACCACTTTTTAGTTCTTGAGAGGGACGGAAATTCGCGACCAATTTCCATTCTCCCTTCTTTAGAGTTTTTGAATGCAATTTCTAATGGTCTCTGAATTCCGTCAAAAATTTTTGAGAGTAAACCGGGACCTAATTCCATTAATAAAGGTTCATTTAAAGTTTCTACTTTCTCGTATAGTTTTAAATTCATGGTGCTTTCGAGACATTGAGTAACTACACGATCCGAATAGATTTGAATCACTTCGCTTAAAATGTTGTGATTAGAAATTTTAATTAAATCGTGCAGTTTTATCTGATGTTCCAAGCCTTTTACTTCTACAATCGAACCATTTATTGCGGATATGTGTCCGTATTTAGAATTTTCTTCAGATTTGGTCATGGTATTTCAATGCTTTATAAAGATATTCTATTATATAATCTCAATTATGAAAAAGAATTTAATAAAGAATAAAAAAATTTACGAATCATTAATAAATGTGTTAGAGTATTTTGAATTAATTTTTTAGTATCTTATATATCTACATATTACATCCTTTCATAAAGTTTTCCTCTTGTATTATCTCCATGTTATCACTACAAATCATTAATCGTGTGGCGGTTAATTCGAGACGCGAAAAACAACAAGTTTTCCTTGATTCTCATCAATTGCAAGGACAGGCTCTTTTGTTATTAATAATAAGAATGATCTGCTTGTAATTTAACGCGTTTAAATTTTATTTTTATATTTGGTGAAAAAATATACATTTATATTCATAAAGAACAAAATAAAAAATTGAAGCAAAAAAATGTAATACTCTTATAATTCAGGCGTTTTAGCTTGTCTGTTAGGATTGGAGAGACTGACTTTCAAGGATGATCTGATGTAATTGGTTCAAACTACATTTCAAAGAAAAGAATCGTTGAAATCAACGAGTGAATTGTGACGACCACGATCTAATCTGGGATTTTAAGCACGCAATTTAACGAATATTGTCTAAAAAAAGAAATTAAAAACCCATGTGAAAGTTCTCGTTGAATATCTTGACGAAATATTGGAGGAAATATAAAATGAAACCGATAATCTTTGTTGGTGGTGGATTAGGAAGCGCTGCGTGCAGTGCTATTCTAGCTAAAAACAATTTTCAAACGATCATTTTGGAAAAAAATGAACAAATTGGTGGAAAGGCATCTACTTATAATAAGAAGGGTTTCGAAGTCGAAAAAGGAGTTCACATGTTTTCTCGATGTGGTAAGGGCCCCCATAATCAAGCATTAAAGGACCTAAAAGCTAAAAAAAGGCTTAAATGGGTTATTAATGATCCGGTTGCAGATGTTAAGTACATGAATGAAACGTTTGAAATGCCACTTTTATTCACAAAACCAAAAAACCTTAAAAAATTTTTAAATTTCTTGAACCTATCATCTGCTGAAATAAACACGATATTAGAAATGTTCATGACCATGCTTTCTATTAGCGAATCAGAGATTATTTATTACGATGGAATAGATTTTAAAGCTTGGTTGTCATCATTTACCACCAGTCCAGCAATACACGATTTTTTAAACTGCCTGAGCATATTATTCTTCGCATTACCGTATTATAGGGCTTCAGCCGGAGAGTTTATCCATTGCTTCAAGAAAATGTTTCTTGATCCCTCATTCGGATACGTTAAAGGAGGGTCTGGTGCAATTTCCAAAGCTTTTATAGATTTAGCCGCTAAATATGGCACGGAAGTAAGAAAACAAGCCCCTGTGAAACGAATTCTTGTTGACAATGGTCAAGTTTCTGGTGTTGAATTAGAAAATGGTGAGCTTCTTGAATCAGAGTTGGTCATAAGCAATGCTGGCATTAGGGAAACGGTTCTAAAATTAGTTGGTGAAGACCATTTCAGTAGTGATTACATAGAATATATAAAAAACCTCAAAGACTCACTTGGCTACTTGGTCATGAAGGTCGCCTTGAAAGAAAAAATAACGGAAAAAACGTGTTATATCGTAATGCCTGAAAATTCGGAGAGCTCCTTCAGAAAAATAGATGCAGGTAAACCTCCTAACAAGATGTTTCTCTTCGTTCCAATTACCTCAAATTTAGACCCAAAAATGGCTCCAAATGGAATGCAACTCATCACGATTGGAACGCCGTGTCCGTCAGATCCAAACATCAACTTTCAACCTTGGATTTTACAACTTAAGGAATGCGTCAATGAAATTTTTCCAAGCATGTTTGAAAAAGCCTCATGGATTGAAGTTACGACCCCAAAGGATATCGTTGCTTGGACGGGAAGATTCACGGGAAGTGCCATAGGATTAGCTCAATCACCTGAACAAGCTGGAGAGAATCGTCCAAAGGCAAAATCTCCCATTAAAGGATTATATTATGTTGGAGCTGATGTCGAAGGTAGGGGGATTGGAACGGAATTGGCGGTTGATAGTGCGTTAAAACTATCATCTCATTTAGTGAGAAGTCTAAAATAATAGAAATTTTGGATTTTTAAGAATATTAAAAATATTAATAATTTTTACCATCGCCAATGAATTGCTTCTGCGTGCCCCAATAGATCTTTCACTTGAACTTTAGTTCCATCATCCAAGATTATATAGCCAGAATAATGGCCGTAAACTAATGTAGTCCTTGAATTAAAAATTATATAATTCATTTTTTTAGGATGATATAGCATGGGGATTAAAGTCATTTCAAACCTACCGTCTTCGCTGGTGAATTTCCACGGATCTCTAGGATTAATTGGAACGTGAAACTTGATTGGACCCAATTTATGACCCCGTCCATCGTATCCAACCATGTTCTTATCGTGAAGTGAAGGATCTTCGTAGGAATGTCCGTGGCTAAACCAAATTTCATGACCATCTAGTGTTTTACCCGAAGCTCCGCCCCAATACCAATTAATCTTATAAGGCCACATTCCCCGACCCCAATCGAGACGACCATAACAATCTTGAGGCGTAAATTTATGGGTGGTATCCCCTAAAAGTACTGACCCTTCAGCAGGCATCCACATTACCTTGTCAGAATAATAGAATTGCTTTTTCTTTTTATAACGGTTCACTTTAACTATGGAGTCTTTTGAGGGGTCTTGATACAAGGTTATTGTACCTTTCATTCCCTTCTCTGCGAAGGTTGGATAATCAAACGTGATTATTCTCTTACCAGGAAGCCGCTTGATACTAAGGTTAAAAGTCTCGTCGTTAAACTCAATATCCCCCTTTTCAGAACTTAGAGGGAGATTGAACGCTCCTTTAGTAAAAAAACGAGTAATTCCTCCCGTGTTAATCTCTTGATTTTTAAAATCTAATAACTCAAAGCTAACAATCCCCATATAGCCAACATCGGCAATTGTTACGCCAAAAGTATGATTCGGATGAAGTATTTGATAATTATCCCATTCTTTAAGCCTTGACCATCCAGCAATGACCTTTTCCCGATTATAGCGTATTATAGGTTTTCGAATCCATCCATCTTGCATGAGCACGCCATTTTCATTGAATAAATCAGAAGGTTCTGTAATTTCTTTACTCATCATTATTTCTCACGACATAATTTGCATTATTTCAATAAATTTTTCTTTTTTGAAAATAAAAAGGTTTTCGCTATTTGTTTTTAGTTTTAAAATCTTAAGTGAAAAATCAAATCCAAACATGATAAGACTTAAAAAGCAAAAGATATATTAAAAAATGAATAGCATGAATAAAGTAGAAAAAGTTCCGTTAAATGTAATTTGGAACCTTAAAAATAAGGTAAAATCCGTAAATGTTATTGCTCAAGTGCCTGGAACCGTATTTGAAACCTTAATCGAGAATAATATCATTCAAGATCCATTTTATGGCGAGCGGGAACGCGAAATGTCATGGATTTTCGACTCGGATTGGGTCTATGAAACCGAATTTGATGTGAGCGAAGATTTTCTGGAGCATTCTAACATGATACTTCGCTTTCACGGTCTGGATACGATCTCGGAAGTGTATCTGAATGATAAATTACTTGGTTCCGCGGAAAACATGTTTATCACGCATGATTTTAAAGTTAACTCCTTGTTAAAAAACGAATCAAACCTATTAAAAATAAAATTTGAAAGTCCAACAAAAAAAGCGCATGAAGATATAAAAAAACACGGGGATAATTTAAACACGGGTCAAGATGGCATTCCAGGCATTCCATATTTAAGGAAAGCTCAATATAGTTTTGACTAAAACTAGAAACCTAAGCTTCCTGACATTGGAATATGGCGTCCCGTGGAATTAATTGGGTTTGACGATTTAAAAATTGATTCTGTACACACCATCCAAACATTTACTTACAATAAAGATCCGCTCAAAATCAATAACTCTGAAGAGATTTCTACATTTAAAGTTGAATCTGTTAACTTAAAAGTACAAGTTGAATTAAATACCCAATTAAACAATTTCGAATCGCTCGGTTACAACATTAGAATGACTCTAAAATCACCCAATAAAAAAGTCTTTTCTCAAACTTTACCTCTTAAAACTAAAACCCATGAATTCAATTTGAAAATTGAAAATCCTCGTTTATGGTGGACTCACGATTTAGGTAATCCCGATCTCTACGAATTAAGCATTTTTATCATCAACGAAGAGGTTATTGATTTATGTGCCCATAAAATCGGTATTAGGGACATTCAACTTATTCGAAGTCCCGATAAATGGGGTCAAAGCTTTTATTTTTCGCTAAATAGTGTACCTATTTTTGCAAAAGGAGCAAACTGGATTCCTATCGATAGCTTCATTCCAAGAGGTAAGAAGTTGGGTCTTTATCAAATGAATCTTAATCACGCAAAAGAAGCCAACATGAACTTCATTCGAGTTTGGGGGGGTGGAATTTACGAGGACGACTTATTTTTTGACTTATGTGATGAGTTAGGTATTTTGCTTTGGCAAGATTTTCCTTTTGCTTGCGCCATTTATCCCGCTAATGAAGAATTTGTTGAAAATGTAAAGAAAGAAGCAATTCAAAACATTAAACGGTTGAGGCACCATCCCAGCCTCGCATTATGGTGCGGAAATAATGAGATTGAAATGTTATGGATCCCTTTGTTGATTCAAAGCCAAATTTTAACGTCAAGAGACATTCCGGCATATGCAAGTGTTACCCTCGATGAAGAAAAGAATGCGAAGGTGAAGGCGTATGAAGAAGGGTATATTCGAATGTTTAATAAGATTCTTCCGGAATTGGTTAAAGAACACGATCCGACACATCCATATTGGCCATCTTCTCCTTCAAATGCGAACCCTAAAAAACCCATTGATTATGAAAATGCGAACTCTCCAGCGAAGGGTGACAGTCACTACTGGGGAATATGGCACGGAGGTAAATCTTTTAGCGCATATCGGAAATTTGATTCTCGTTTCATGTCGGAATTTGGATTTGAATCTTTTCCTTCCATTAAAACTATCGAACAGTTCTGCCCATCAGATCAATATGATTTTTATTCTCCTATTATGGAAAACCACCAAAAAAATTCTGCTGGCAATAAAAAGATAATGCGATACATGAAGAAGAGATTTTCAATACCAAAAACATTTGAACAGCAAGTAATTTTATCGCAAATTACCCAAGCTGAGGCAATAGAATATGGCGTTGAACATTGGAGGCGTAATCGGAATAATTTCCACTGCATGGGTTCTCTTTACTGGCAGCTTAATGATTGTTGGCCTGTCGCATCTTGGGCTTCTCTTGATTATTACGGCCGTTGGAAGGCTTTACATTACCTTGCTAAACGTTTTTACCAACCTCTCTTTGCAAGTGTTAAGGAAGAACCAGATAAAGTTGAATTTTGGGTCACGAATGATTATAAAAAACACCATAAAATCGTTTTAAATTGGAGCATCTTAAACTCAGATGGTAAAGAACTGATGAGCGGTTCAAATAGCATTGAGATATCCCCGTGTAGTTCAATAATTGCTGAAACTGTCGATATATCAAAAATAAATGAAACTAAAAGCGAATTACGAAATAACATCATTTTCTATTTGCTTGAAGATACTGAGAACAATAATAAGATTATTTCTCGTGGATTTCGCCTCTTTGATCACCCGAAATTCTTTTCCTTGAAGGATCCAGAGCTTTTTTTTGTAGTAGAGAAAATAGATGATAAAATTCAATCCAAACAAGCTTATCAGCTAATAATAACGACGAAATATATCGCTCTCTATGTATATATTGAATCTGATTTGGTTGATTTTATCGCGTCGGATAATTATTTTTCAATGGAACCTGGAGAATCTCGTACTATAACAACGCGAATTATAGAAAATAGGGATATTGAGAAGCGATCTGTTAAACAAATTGTAAATTCATTCAAAGTTAATTCACTATATAATTTAAAATAAGGTTTTTCTTTTCTCTCTTTATATTAAAAAATAGAAGAGAATTTAGCGATTGGAGTGATATTAGGCTTCCAAAATTTTTTTGCCCTAGAAGGAGGATAAGTGATCAAAAAACTCAGCGAATTCATCCAAAGATTTTTCCCATAAAATATTTTATTTTTCTTCAAAAATTCTGCTCCAGCAGGCCTAGCATTCTTATCAAATGCTTGTATTTCAATGGTATATCCAGATGGATCTAAATAAAAACCATTATAAATTTTGAAAGCTGGAGAATATTGAGGTGGACGCTTGATATTGACGTTCTCTTTTATTAAATGATCAAGCCAATTATCGACTTCTTCATGTGTTCCTACAACAAGCGTCAAACAGATCTCTTCCGGATTTTTAATAACTTTTGATTTGGGCAAAATCCCCAATATCCATAAAACTAATTACAGCAAATTAGAAAAAAAAAAAATTATTCCATAATTTTAGTTAATCTTAAGCACCGCGAACCTTTATCTCTATCGCAGAGATATCTTCGATACATATTATAGCATCGAAAAAGGACCTGTTGCCTTTTTGTTCCAAGGAGACACAGTGAAGCCCTATAATCTTTATAATTCCGTTATATTCTTTACCAGATTTAAGCAAAACTAGTATTGGTTTCTTTTCTCTAAGCGCAAAAAGTATTACATCTTTAATTGTATCGTTTTCTTTTAATTCCATTATAAATATTCCTCTGAAATTTGTTTAATTCTTAAGTTATACATACATATTAAATTTTATTTTCGAGTTTTGATATTCGTTCTCCCAAACCATCTATTTTTCTTAATATACCATCAAGTTTTTCGTCTAACATAAGTCGAAATCGTTCATACATGTCCATAATGCCTTTTTGCCGTGCGTCTTTATCCATTAAATCAATCTCGCGTTTCATATTCTCAATATATTTATATAAATCCTTGCAAAAGGCATCAAAGTTATTTTTATCAAATTCCAATCCTAACTCACGAGAGAGTTTTTTCTCCGCTAAATCTGGCCAACCTACATCGGAGCCTTTTATCGGAATAACAGGAATAGAAAATTTATCTGCAAGCTGTAATTCATTTTCACAGTCCACGGAATTAAAAACGGATTTATTGGTCCCAATAAACAATATCAACTGGCTTTTCTGCACAGCGTCCAACATCCATTCATCAATATTTCCCGCAAGGTCTTCCTCGCAAAAGAATACTTGAGATATTTCCTTTTGTTTTTCCAAGAATTCTATAAGTTTTTCAATGCGATATGGTTCAAAATCTATAACTGCGTGAGATATAAAAACTCTAATTGTAGCTTTCTTTCTAAGGTAATCTTTTATTAAATCAGGAACCTTCTGTATAATGTTGTTTTCTTCATCACTTAAAGGATTATTACTTAAATTTATTTCGGTTAACTCTTTAAGCCCCCATAATTGTGTAGGAATCTCAATAAACTTGTTATTATTTAAATACAATTTTGTAATCGAGGTTAAATTTACAAAAGACTCAGGTAGCGATGTTAATTGATTGTTGGATAAATTAACCTCTTTTAGTTCCTTTAATTCTCCAATGGATTCAGGTAATGACACTATAGATGAATTATTTATAGTCAATTTTTGTAGATTTTCAATTATTCCGAACTTTTCAGGTAAAGATTCCAAAATGTCTCCTTTTCTTTTTTTAATAATCCATTCAATTAATTGTCCTTCCTTAACTTTAATATGACTGAAAAGCAAATTACCCCTGATATCCTCCCCTGCTTTTTCAATTTCGTTGATTATCTTTAAATGCTCTATAGGAATATTGTTATGACGAAGGTAAAGTTCGATTGAAGAAGGGGCATGGACCTTAAATGTTTTTCCACCAAATTTATCAAATAAAACCTTAATTATATTTAAATTTTCTTGATTTAATTCAATGGGATTAGCACGAATATTAATGTACTTTAAATCTTTTAAGGTAAGTAACCAGTCAGGTAAAATTGTTATTTTATTACCCCCTAAGTTCAACTCCTCAAGGTTATTGAATTCCTTCAGCCATTCAGGGATCGTAGTTAAATGGCTATAAAGTAATACCAATCCTTTAATTTTTTTTAGTTCCTTAAGCCATTCAAGAAGTAATTTTTCCTCGGTGCCCCATATGATGATTTTTTCCAAATTTTCCAATTTCTTAACTTGTTCTCCCAAAAGCCCCAATTTATTTTCATCTAAGTTTAAGTCCACAAAATCAAAACCTAGCATTATTATTGAACCATCTTCTTTATTAAATTTAAATAAATTTGCCTTAGTCCCAGGATCATCCATCATAACTATATTGAAAATTTTTCCGCAGATTTCTTCTATCTGTTTTAATAATTTCCTATCGTCTTTTTTTATTCGTTTATCATCACTCATTTTCTTTTTCACAATTTTTAATTTTTTAATATCAAACAAACCAATATTAATTTTTAATATTTTCTTTTTTCACAATTTTTAAATTCTTAAAATTAGATAAACCCATTAGATAACCCAATTCCATTGGATGCTAGTTTCTCTTCGTTTCTTCTCTGAAATGTTTACTTAAGAAAATAAATTTAATGCCATTTTAAACACATTGGATGAAAATCTTTATATATGTGAAAAGATCTAAAATAATACAAAATAAAATAAATACTTTAAAAATCATGGATCTCGAAAATAAAAAAAAACAATTAGCTTACATGATTCAAATTATTGGATGCATTCTATATGTCATTCTCATTTTTGTTGCGATTGCGTTTTATCCGGGAGGAAACCCCGTAGATCCAAATGCACCTGGTTATTCTTTTTGGCAAACTTCACTAAGTTCTTTAGGTGCAAGTACATTATATTGGAATGAAAAATTTTCAAGGACATACACTATTGCTCATGTGATTTTTACCATTACATGGTATATTTGTGTCAATATAATGCTCTTCGGCATAGATTTAGGGACCGCACAAAAAATAGGACGATTTACTACTGTTGCGGCTCTTATCATTTTAGGTTATGGAGCCTTGAAATTAGAAAAAGCTTAACATTGTTGAATTCTTTAAAGGAGATTACAAGAATAATCCGTTCTTTATGGCAGGGAACTTTAGAACCAAGTAAGGAAATGGCAGAGGTAATTTTCCAATGTCCAACTTGTAATGCTTGTGCTGAAGCACGTTCATATGATATGGATAATGTCGAGCTTTATGAAGCTTTACGCGCGGAATTAGTTGATGCGGGATGTGGCTTAGACGCAAGGGAAATCCTTACATTCGTGACAAAAGTCATGTCCTTTATTCGTCACACATTCATGTATCTTACAAGCAAAAAAATTAAGGATTTGCCCTTTTTGCTCCCGACATCCCTTACAATTGTAAGCTTTTACTCCCGTGCATCTCTTGCAGTATACTCCACAAGGAGCGTGTCAGGTCTTTAATTCTTCACTCATGGTATCATCTATTTTTTTCCATATATTTTTCCATGTAATAACAATTTATAACGATGGGCGATTGATAATGGTATTAGAATTTTATTTTAAAAAATTTTTCTAGGATTGTAGGAAAATGTATTCTCCTTAGAAACAAATAAAGTAAAAGAATTTATCCTAACATGCGGCTATTAGAAACACTTCAGCGGAAGAAGGGAAAGAAATGGTTGATTTTTCATGTTTTCTATAGCATGAACTTTTTGTTTCTTGTAGGATTTCTTTTTATGCTCAATTTATACTGGACTGATGTAAATTTAATTGTCTCTGATTCTTTAGGTCATGATGTGAACCTAATTTTTATCTTATTGATGCTTGTAATTGTACCTTTTTTTTATGGCATCTTTTTAACCATTAATTCTATTCACGGGTTCAAGAAAAGCCAGGAATTAAAACCGCATGCGTTTAACAAGGCATTTCCTTTTATTTCAATTATTTTTCTCAATTTATTGTTCGCTCTCATACTTATTAATTACAAGAACTATTCTTATATAATTTTCAAGCTCATAGAGTTTTACAACATTTTTTTTCATATTATCACATGCGTGGGGCTAACCCTACTCCTTTATCCCCTTTTTAAAGTAATTCCGTATTTAAAATTCTATCTTTCTGAAAAAAGAGTAAAACCTGATACCAAAGCAAAACTCATTCTTGGATTCATTCTTACATGTTATATATTCGCATTTTCTTCCCCGCTATTGTTTATCCCTGCCAATGTAATTTATGAAGAATTACCTCCTAAACCGGGCATCATAGCTCACCGCGGGGCGTCTCATGTTGCTCTCGAAAATACAATTATCGCGGGAAAACTTGCGCATGAACACGGTGCTATAGGTTGGGAGGTTGATGTACGCGTGAGTGCAGATGGAAAACTTTTTCTGATGCATGATGACATGCTTACCCGCACTACCAATGTTGAGGACGTATTTCCGGATAGAAAACGCGATGATTCTGAGTCTTTCACTCTTTCTGAACTTAGACAATTAGACGCGGGATCATGGTTTGCTGAAATAGATCCCTATAACGCTATTGGTAAAGGATTGCTAACTAAAGAAGAATTAGAAGGATACAAGGGGCTTCAAATTCCTCTATTTGATGAAATCCTTGACCTTACGATCCAATACGATTTTTTTATTGACATTGATATGAAAGGACCTCCGTCAAATCATCCCTATAGAGATACCTATTTTAAAATTATATTAAACTCTGTAATTGACTCTGGTATCGATCTCACTAAAGTAATGATTATTACCGATGATGTTGAAGAGATTGCGTTAATTAAAGCCAAAGGGGCGAATGATATATTATTAGGTTGGAACATGCGCGATAATCCTTCAATGGAGAGATATAAAGCATCAGAAATAGAATATCAATTCTTAAGTAATGGAGATGACTATACGAACAACTTGTATCGTTCTTTTCGAGACAATGAGGTTCTGGTCATGGTATATACAGTAGATAGTAGTGAACGTTTTTCTCAACTTTGGTGCTTAGGTGCGACATGGGTCATGTCAAATGAGGTTCATGCATTCAATACTTTAAAAAGACCATCATGGTACATGCAAATCGACTTTTATTTAATTATTTGGTTTTTAATTTACCTCTTCGCCGTAAGTTCAGCTTTACTATTTCGAGTAATTCTTCTTAGAAAGAATAAGAAATAATTTTGTTGCTATCCCTCAAGTTTGAACTTTTTCTTCTTTTTAAATTCATGCTAAGAATAGAATTTCCATACCTTTTAATATCACTTTATTTATAATTCTTATATTGAATTTATTCATTTTCTTCATTGCTCATGTGCCTATAATTATTTTAGCCGTTCAGATACCAGATATTCGCGAGCAAAGAAACGGGCAAAAAATTAAGGATAAAAAAGGAAACGAGAGATTATCTAACATTATTAAACTTCGATTATGGGGTCTCTTGAATAAATAGTATAAAAAAAGGGAAAAAAGAATTTAGTAGTATATTTTATCTTATTCTTGGATTCCGGCAATGCAGCTGCTTGAGCAAATAAATAACATTTGTTAAAAATTGGAACAAGACTCCTTCAGAACCAGTTAACATTTTAAGTAAAAAGTAATAATTTTGTTACACAAAGACGGGATACTTTTTAATTTTTAATTCTTTTGAGCTCATCTTCTACAAGGTTATAAATATCTGAGGATAAATACATTATGGAATTTAACTCTCTTAAATATTTTAGGGCACTTTCGACATCTATATAGCCTCCTTTTACTAACTCAATCAAAATTCCTAAAGTTCCTCTTACTTTCAATTTTAGCCTTCTAGCAAAAATCCTAGCTTCATCATCATCTAATAAAATGAGTTCGCTCTTTGAATTAAGAGCTAGAATAATAGCATCTAGTTCACCTTGGTGTAAATTCGAGGAGTGATATTTTTTTTCCCTTGGTACCTTTTTCACTTCAATCTTATTGTCATTAATAAATTGTTCAATAATTAATGCATCAGAATATCCTTCTTCTTTACCTCTTTTAATCACTTCATAAAATACGGATTCGGGAATAATAATTTTATTATATATTTTAAATATAAGATCAAGTAAACCAGAATTTGCTAGATGAATTAAAGGTCCTGAATTACTAACTGCTATTCTCGTTGAATTCATTTTCTAATTCCTCAATTGAAAGTGGAAATGGTACATTTTCTTCACGTAACAATCGTAAGAATGATCGATACGAATCATCACAATATTCTGCAGCTTTCCAAATTGTCCATTTTCGTAATCTTACCTTCTCAATTGCCTCATTTCTTTTTAAATTTTTAATTCCCAG
>JAUXAJ010000244.1 GCA_030620005.1 Promethearchaeota archaeon
ATTGTGGTTCAGGACTACAATTTATTAAATAAATCATTTTTTAGGTGATTGGAGATCCTCTATCCTGTAACCCTTTAAATAATCCCTTCATTTCTTCCAATAATTCAGGTACTTGTTTTTCTATTGCGGGCATTTGATACCTTTCGATGAAATTAAAGAGTCTTTCTATCCCCTTTTTTATGTGTCGAATTTTTGGTGGCTTTCCAGATTCTACATTCCACCCACCCATCACCGCTGCAACAGGAGTACCAGATATGCTTGTCAAGTCTTTAATACGATCAGCAAGAAGATAACCATGAGTATAACCCATTTCATATGGACTGCCCTGGACATGTAAAATTGGAGGTCGATATTCATCTTCAGGAAATTCCATCAAGAATCCCTTTCCTTTTTCAGTTATCACCGCTCCATTTTCTTTAACATCTAATAATTTTGGTTTGAACATTATTTCATTCCTTCAGTTTTCTTATTTCTAAAAATAAGTACTATCAGTACTTATATATATATATATATTTCTTTATATATGCCTGAAAATTTAAACCAATCAAAAGATCAAACACGCGAGATTACTGCTACCCGCATTCTTAACCTTCAGAATGTATTTTTTAGTAATCCCTTGAAGGATGTATACACTGCCAGTGTTCCTATCGCGGGATGTGCTTGGATAGATACAGATGAAGGAATCGTCTTGATTGACACGCTAGAAAATGTGGTTGCTGCGAAGAAAGTACGTGAAAGAATAACCAAGAAAATTAAATATATCATTTACACTCATGGACATGGAGATCATATTGGTGGTGCAGAGGCCTTCCTGGATGATAAACCACAGATTATAGCCAATAAATACTTACCAGATCGGTTCGATAAATATAAAATGTTGGCTGCTCATCGTGCTCATATTAGTACCGTGCAATTTAACATTCCTGAAGTTATCACTCCTGGAAATTATATTTATCCAACTAAAACATTTTTAGGTGAAATGACTTTTTCCCTAGGAGGAAAAACTTTTGAGTTGCATACCACTCGAGCTGAAACTGATGATGCAAGTTGGGTTTACGTGCCCGAACTTAAGACTGCGTTTATTGGAGATCTCATGCAAGGTGTATTTCCAAACATTGGTAATCCTTGGAAACCTAATCGTTTCGCCCTGGATTGGGCTAAGGCTTTAGAAGAAATCCGGAATAAAGAATTGGATTATATTTTCTGTAGTGGTGCTGGTTTAATATATAGGGGAAAAAGGGTTTATAAAGCATTGGATGCCAACATCGAGGTAATCCGCTCACTACATGATCAAGTAGTTGAGTACATCAATCAGGGAATGCATATAACGGAAATGATTCATGAGGTAAAAATCCCAGAACATCTAAAAAAGAGTCCATATCTCAGGGTGCGTTATTCCAGACCTGAATTTTTTGTTTATAACGTCTACAGGTGGTATCATGGTTATTTTGACAATAATCCAGCCCATCTTTTGCCCAGGCCAGAAAAGGAAGTGAATTCCGAAATTTTCAGCCTCATCAGAGAATCAGATAAAGTCATAAATAGGGCTAGGGAACTCTTTAACGAAGATCAAGCTCAACTTGGACTTCAAGTCCTAGACGTGTTAATTCAAGCGAAACCAGATAATATAGAAGCAAGAAAATTACGAATTGAACTTTTTAAAGTGTTAGGCTCTCATGATTATTGTCTCATGTCACGAAACGCTTGGGTATACTTCATTGAAAAAGATAGGGAATTCCTTCGTTCACGAGGAGCTATATAAGAATAATTTAATCAATCATGAATGGTTGGAGACACTTAATAAAAATAAAATTTTAAAAATAAAATAAAATAAAATAAAATAAAATATATATTATAATAAATTGAAGGATGATGAAATGTATTGAATGAAATCAAAAATGTTAGCATAGTTGGAGCAGGATTGATGGGAAGGAGCATAACGGCACATGCTGCTCAGCATGGCTACAACATTCGTTTAATGGATATAAATACAGAAGCATTGGAACAAGCAAAAAAATTTATTCTCGGAGCATTAAAAAGAGCCAAAGATAAAGAAAATCAAGGATTAGTTACTTTCCATGATAACCTAGCCGAAACACTTGAAAGTGCTGAATTAATTATTGAAGCTATCCCCGAAGTATTAGAACTAAAGAAAAAAATTTTTACTGAGATTGATAAAATTTCTCCACCAGAAGCTATTATTGCTACTAATAGTTCTTCCATTCCAATTTCAAAGATTGAAGATGCTGTCGAGAGAAAAGATAAAGTTTTAAATCTTCATTTCTACGCCCCTATATCTGTTAGAAACATGGTAGACATAATGAGAGGAACTCAAACCAGTGATGAAACTTTTGAACTCGGGAAAAAATGGGTAGAAAGCATTAATTGCGAGCCACTTATTGTTAAAAAAGAATGCCTCGGTTTCGTATTTAATAGGATTTGGCGAGCAGTTAAGAAAGAATGTTTGAAGATTTGGGATGGAGGGTATGCCGATATAGAAACTGTTGATAAGGCTTGGAGGATTTTCACGAAAATGGCTTTTGGACCATTTCAGATGATGGATGGAGTTGGTTTGGATGTTGTATATGATATTGAAATGTCATACTACAATGAAAGCGGAGATTCCAAGGATAAACCACCTGAAAAACTTAAAGAAATGGTGGAAAAGGGAGAATTGGGTTTTAAAACAAAAAAGGGATTTTATAATTATGGGAGAAAAAGAAAAAAGTAATTTCAATTTTTTTCTCTTTTTTTATTTAGTAATTTTTCTAAAGAGGGTAGTTTAATTGAACTTGCTAATGATTCAATTGGATTTTAAACTCATCCTACTATTTTTCTAAATACTTTTAAGAAATTTTCCCCTGCAAGTTTTTTAATTTCTTGGTCACTATAACCTCTTGTAATTAAACCATCGATTAAATTCGGAAATTTGGTGTAATTTTCAAAACCTTCTACTTTAGTAAGAAAACTTGCTTTGTCTTCCGGACGAAAACCTAATCTATCCATGAACTCTCCAATTTTGATTGCTAAATTATCAGGAACGGAAAAGCCATAAAAGTCAGTGCCCATTCCCACGTGATCTATTCCTACAAGGTTAACGATGTAATCAACGTGGTCAAGCCAATCATTTATCGTAGTTTTTGGGTTGCTTGTTAAAAAACCGGCAATTGCTAAAACCCCTATATAACCCCCTTTTTCTACGATCGCCTTCAACAGCTCATCACTCTTGCCTCTGGCGTGCTCGTATAGGTTTTTCGAAAAAGTATGTGTTGCGAATATCGGACCTTTTGAATGTTCTACCGCATCCATGGACGTTTGAGGTCCACAGTGAGACACGTCTACGATTCCACCAAGCTCGTTAATTTTTGCTACAACTTCTTTTCCAAACTCAGTTAAGCCTCTATCTCTTCTAGCAGTACAGCCGGTACCTACTGGGTTCTTGGAGTTGTAAGTAAGTTGATAGATTCTGAAGCCTTTCATGTAATAGAGTTCAACTAAATCAATATTTGTACCAATGTGTTGCATCGATTGAAAGTTTAAGATGATCCCTTTTTTTCCTTCCCTCTTGACTCTTTCAATATCTTCAGCCTTCAGAACTTTAATAAAAAAATCTTTACGATGATCCAAAATGTAAGTCAGGCAAGAGAAGTTATGGAAGACTCCGTCAAACTCATAGGGTTTACTATACAAAGGACCCATGGTGAAACTCACGCAATCAACTCCACTCTTTTTCCAAGCTTCCACGTAATTCACATAGTATTCGTCATTTGTCGCTACATTTTTAGCAAACTGCATAAAAATTTTGGGAATTATATCCCATGGGTTCATTTCTAAAGCTAACATGTCATCGCTAGTTTTAACGAGGTCTTCCGACCAAGGAAGTGGTCCGTGGCTAAGTGAATCAATAATAATACTCGATTCTAATATTTCTTTCCTTCTTTCTTTAACATCATTCATTATTTCATCATTATTTGATTGATTTTATTCAATAAAAATTCAATTCAATAAAAATTTGCTAAAAATTTATTTTTACTACCTTGATAAGGCGAGGGCTAAAAATAATGGGATTTAACTAGTATTTTTGAATTTTTCAATAAAACAAATTGGAGTCCAAATTTTAAATCAAAAATTGATACATTTAAATACAAGGACTTTTATTATATATGTATGGTCATAAAATGGTCATAAAATGACCATAAAAAGATCATTAAAAGGTCATAAAAGGACTATAAATAAATAAAAATAAAAAGTGAAGAAAAATGATAAAAAATATGGCAAAAAAGAAAGAAGAAGATAAAAGAAAGAAATTGATTAAAGTTTTAGTTACTGAACGATTATTTAAAAAAGTAAATAGGTATGCCGGGTTAGCCTTTCAAAACAAATCCGAATTTATTCGGACAGCAATAAGGCATAGAATTGCGGAAATAGACAAATCAATATTTTCCTTTTCAGTAGATCCAAAATTACAAAAAATAAAACAACCACATCTTAGGAGAGATATAATGAAAGAATTAAAAGATGCCCAAGAAAATACAAATTTTTTGGAAAAACCTAGTGAGGATATATTAAAAAAGCGAGAAGAAGAGAAAAAGAAGCGCAAGGAAGATTTGGAAAAGGCTAGAAGAAGGCTAGAAGAACAATTAGAAAGAGTAAATCAGGTATTAGGCAATTGAATATTTTAAATAAAAGTAAAAGTTTTAAATTTTAACAAATGTTTTTTTTTATTTTAAATTTTGCGTTAAATTCATTTTTAATCCTCAGTCTGTCCTAATTGATTTCCCCTTTTCAACAATTCTTCGGAATATAGGTTGTAAAACCACATTATTTCGTTTTGAAAGTAAAACCTTTCTCTTAAAATGTCGTAATGCGATTTATCCTTTAAACTCGTTAATTTTGCAATATCTTTCGAGTTTAACTTCCCTTCCTCAATCAATTCCATTCTACAAATGAATTGATCGCTCATTTTAATAGGTCTTAAGATTATTTCTACAGCATTTGAAATTTTATTTATTAAGGCTTGAAATTCTAATTCCTTTTTATAATAAGGCTCCAAATTTTTCTTTAAGAATCGTTTAATCTGTTCCATTATCCGTTCTTTTTTATAATAATTGATTTTTTCTTTCTCTTTTATAAATTCTGAAAGAAAATCCATTATTTTTTTTATGATTGTATCTTTAATGGTCTTATAAGTCAGTTCCTTTTTTAATCTTGTCAGAAATTGTTGTTTTAAGAATTCCTTGTATTTTATGATTATAGCCTCATTTTCCTTAATATCGCTACAAATTTCTACTATTTCTCCTCTAGGGGTTGAATACGTGAATCCATGTCCTTGAGGGCCGATACCGCCTAATAAAACCATTGATAAGCTGTAAAATTCGTATTGATCTTTATTTCTTATAATTTTATCGCGATTTTGTAAAATATTTTTTACTGAAATTAAATGGGTTTTTCCAGAGAATTGAAATTCAATTAACTTCAAATCATTATTATTTGCTTCATTCTTCGCAATAAAATGATTCTTTTCAAAACGATTGACAAAATCTTGAACATCTCCAAGTTTTTCAACGCTAAGCCCGTACATTGAATATTTATCAAAAGATTTTAATAAAAATCCTAAATTATAATAATTTCTCCAATATAACTCATCATTACGAGATGATGATGAAGAATCAGATCTATAAGAGTCAGATCTATAAGAGAACAAGACATAGAGGTCATGTGGCATTATTATACATGAATAAAAAATTAATGAGTCAGTTACTTTTCCGAATAAATCGCGCAAATTTGCTATGAGTGTTTTATCGTTTTTGATGTTTTCTATTAATTTCAAATCCTCATCAGAAAATTCTTTATCAAATAAGTTATATTGGTTATAAAACCTTATAATTTCAAATATATTGCCATTTTGCCCTGTTTGCATGCATAATAGATGTAAATCACAAATGATTCTAAATCTAAACGGAATCTTTTTGACATCAATAAAAATTCCCAATTTATCTGAATGATTAAATAATCGTCTAAAATCTTCAAATTTTCTTAAGGCCAGAAACTTAGAAAGAGCGATATAAAAATTTTCTTCAATTTCCTTCTTATATGCTTCGTATTTAGGTGAATTAAATAAATCAGGAGAACATTTTTCGATAAAATTATTAATACTTCTGTTAATTTTAGATAAATCTGCCGATTTTAAAGATTCAATTATCTCTAAAAATTGTTTTGAAATCATTATGATTTAGCAATAAGAAAAACAAATTAAATAATTAAAAAATACATCTATTTCTTTAAAATATAATTTTTTGATCAAAAAAAGATTTTTGTCACTCGTTATATTAAAACTAATTCCAATTACATGATACTGAGAAAAATCTTTTCAAACTTTATAATGTTAAAGGATATTGTCCATATTTTTTAATAGCCTTCATCATTGCAAGAATGTTATCAAGTTTACAAGCGTTGGTAATATCCGTACATGGACTTAAAATATAGCCTCCACCTTCTCCAGCGTCTTTAATGCATTTTTTCACTGCTTCAACAACTTGTTCAGTAGTTCCATAAGGTAACAATTCTGAAACATCAATATTACCTATTAAACACAATTTATCGCCGTATTCTTCTTTAAGATGCTTCAAGTCCATACCTGCGCCAGGTTCCAGAGATTCCACGCCGTGAAATCCTGCTTCGATTAATCCAGGAAAATATGGCTCTGTAAATCCGTCCGAATGAAAAAAAACAAATTTTCCGGCCTTCCGTATCTCGCGAACTACTTTTTTATAAGCTGGAACGACAAGTTCGCGATGTATCCTTGGATCAATCATTACCTTATTCTTGTAGGCAGTATCATCGGCCAAATTAAACAACTCTAAGTCTGTTTCAGCTGCTATTTTTGCCCATTTAACTGCAACTTTAGTCCTCAATTCAATGTATCTCTTTATCTTAGCCTTGTTTTTTCTAAGTAATTTTGCAACCAAGCCTAAACCAAGACCTTCCCATATTGGTTCTAATATTTGAAAAAGATCGCAAGAAATCATAAACTCGTCTATTGGAAATTTTTTAAGGCGCTTGTTTACTTTCTCAACATATCTTGGGTAAGCTTCCCACTCAACAGAATAATACGAATCGTAAAAATAATCAGCCATTTCCTCAGTAGTAATATAATTAGTTAGATACCAGGCGGCGTCTTGGTCTTTTTGGTCAGATTTTTTAAAGACTCTACCTTCGTAGTCAACAAATCGATCGGAAGCATTCTCTACTTGAGGAATGGGATGTTCTTGGAAAGTGCCCTTAGGAGGAGTAACTGGTATCCCGATTAGATGCCAAGCACAATCAAAACCTAGTTTTTTTTCAATATTAAAATCTCTGCCGAATAAAACAAGATTTTTTTTCTTTTTGAAATCATCCCCCCACAAATTTAGCAAGCCTTTCTTAAAACCGGGCATTATACTCTGAATAAAAGTAGGTATTCGATCAGGTACTTCGCGATCAATGGCTTTTAAAATTCTCTCACGGGCGTTCATGATGTTTAAAATTTGTTAGATCATTTATTCTTTTTCAAATAAAATGTTAAGGTTCAAATTTTTCTACAATTTCAGAAACTGTTTTTAATCTCCGTCCATCTCCAAAACACAACTCGTCACTAATCCCTAAAATCAAGTTAGGTGAAAGTAGTTCCAATATTTGCTTCGTATCTTTTATTATCTTAGATTCTTCAAATTGTCGCAAGAACAATGTGGCAGGAATAACATCAAATAAAATTTTTCCCGAATCTCCTATTGTTTTAGCTATTGTTTCTACAGGCACGTCTCCTTGAGGAGGAGGCGTAAGAGCTTCGTAGCCGTCAAAAGACATTGTAAGAAGATATGGTAATAAATACTTGAAAGACCCATCTATGTGAATGAAAGCAAATTTA
>JAUXAJ010000087.1 GCA_030620005.1 Promethearchaeota archaeon
ATTCCTAATTCACCGAAAACAGCTCGACAAGATTCGGGAATCGTGCCGAGTCTTACACTTTCTCCAAAGGCTTGACTTCCCGCTATTCCATCGGTAGAATTCATTTCCCTTTTTTGAAGTCGTTGGTTATCCGACCAAAGAAAATGAATGAATTATTTAAAATATATTTTGAAAGTTTTTAAAACAAGGGAGTGCGACAATTTAGTGAATTCTCTTCACGCTCAATTCATCACCTCCCTAAAGAGAAGGTGCTTTCTTGAGCGGATATTGTAAAAAAAAATTAAGGATGGAGTTTTCTTGAGTGATCATAATAAATTCTATAATTTTAATTGGTAAAGCAGATTAATCCCCCAAAGCTCTTTACTTTTATTCCCGCTTCGGATTCAGCATTGATGATTTTAGTTTTAATTTCGTGATTTTTCGCGATCTGTAATATTCGATGAATTCTACTTTTTTGCCGGAAATTTTTGAGATATTCATCTGTAAGGAGGATATAATGAGGTTTATTTTCATCCATTTTCCATTTCTTATCTATCTCTCTTTCAATTTCTCTCACCGTGTAAAGAATCTTAGAGTATTTATAGGGCTTGTTTATTAATTCATTTAAATCTTCTAAAATTAACATCGCTTCTTGGTTTGATGTTTCTTTCACGGCATCTTTAAAAAGTTCTTGATTCACGAGATGAGATACATTTTTCAAGGTTTTTGCTGATCCTATTATCTCATTAAATACAATCTTGTTCTTGAACATCCATGAATGATGTTTTTCCACGTGAGAAATGAATTCTTTTGAGTATTCTTCCTTAGGAGGAGATACAATCAAGACACTTTTCATGCCTTCTCTAATAATTGGTCTTAATTTATTTACAATCTCTTCATGAAAATGATAAACTTGCTTGTTATCTTGATATTTTCTTTTTCTTCCCCGCTTTATAACACACTCTTGTTTTACAATTTCGCTGAAAACTCTCCAGAATACGGCGCTGTCATCGTGCAATCCGATAAGTAATGCAACAGGATGACCTCGCTTCACTCGTCTTGTTCTCTTCTTCGGCATGCAATTTCCCAGCAATCCATGTTTCAAAATTTTATAATTTTTGCTCCCAAAATTCCATAGAGACGCAATTTCTCACATGGATGCTTGAATTGTTTCATTGAATTTATTGTGTTTGATTTTTTTTTTCCAAGAAAATATTAAAAAAGTAATAGGTAATAAATATTGCTACTAACACTATTAGAATAATCAATAGAACGTTATTAAAGAATGTTGCTTGTTCTTCAATTTCTGTTAATGGAATCTCATTAAAATCAATAGGAGGTTTGATTCCTAAAGAAAACCCTAAAAAAGAATAGAAAAACGCTCTTGGTACGGAGCCAATTAGCGTACCTAATGTATATTTGCGGGGCGGCATATCTACTAATCCGCAACTGTAACTCACTATATCGAATGAAATAAAAGGCAAACTTCTCATAACTACGATAAATCCCCATCCATATTTTTCGATCAATTCGTCTATGTTATCTAGCATGGATTTTCCTACGAACTTTTCAGCTAGCGGTCGTCCTCCTTTCTTGCTGATATAAAAGCACAATATTGCGGCGACCATAGACCCTATTATTCCCAAGATGCCTCCGATCCAAAACCCCCATATCATTCCAGCTGCTAATAGTACAATTTCGCTAGGGATTGGAACTAGTAGGCCTTGCACAGCCATGATTACCAAGAAAAGAAAAATTCCAATAAAGCCTAATAAATAGATAGGGTTTACAAACCATTCTACTACAAGCCTATAAAGAAAAGTTTCATCGACGAAATAAATATAATACAACAAATATAGCGAAATTACGATTAATGCTACGAAAAGTACGATATATAATATTGTTTTCTTGTCAAAGTTCGAGAAATCAAATAGATTTTTTAGATAATTTTTTAATTTTACCGAAAATGGTTCTTTCTCCTTTTTTTTTGAATCTTCTTCCTTATTTACCATCTTTATCAAAATTTTAAGTTATTTAAAGTAATTAATGTAATTTAAATTTCAATAAAAATTATTTTTTTTATCAGATATTTGAAAATTTGCAATATCACTAAATTCATGATAAATAAACCTTATATTTTTGGACACAGAGGCGCAATGGGTTATTGTATTGAAAATACCTTAGAATCCTTTAAAAGAGCCATTAAAATTGGGGTTGGCATTGAAACCGATGTGAGATTAACCAAGGATGGAAAATTAGTTTGCTTTCATGATCCGAGCTTTAAAGTTAAGGCAGAACGATATAGTATAAATAGAATTTCACTAGATGACCTAAAAAAAATTAAATTTGAAGATAATAGGAAAGTTCCCACGATAGAAGAAGTGTTTAAAACGTTTAAAAGTGAAAAATACGATTTAAGATATAGTTGTGACATCGGAAATAGGAAAGCAGGTATGGAACTCATTATTATTGCTCGTGAATTTGCCATATTAGAGAAAATTGAAATTACTGATATGAGAATGAATGTACTTTCAAGTTTAAGAAAAAACGATAAAGACGTGAGATTAATTCATACAATCCCTTTAAATGTAAAAAAAGTCAATAATAAAACAATTAATTTTGAAAAACTTCGAGATCTTAATATTAACGCTCTTAATTTGAAAAATGGAAGGAACACCGAAGAAAACTTTAAAATTTTAGTTGATAATGGATTTAAAACCTATGTTTGGGGCGTCAACAGGAGGCTATACATGAAAAAAGTCTTAAACATGAAATATAAAGGACAATCCATAGATGCTGTTTATAGCGATTTTCCCGATATCCTTTTAAAGATGAGAGAACAATTAATTAATAAAAATTAAATCTAATGAGGATAGAAAATGAATTTAAAAGAATTAATCGTCGCAAAATTGTTAATATTTGTTATCATTTCATGGATTAACTTCCATTATGCATTAACATCATCTTTAATCGTTAACGAAACATTTACTCTTACGATGTAGAACAACCCGAAGCTGAGGAAGAAATTTGTTGAGCTTAAAGAGAAGAAGAATTAGCAGAAAAAACTATTGAGATAGAGGGTTGTTCATATTTTTTGAAATCTTCTACAAAGTAATTCTTTGAGAGAAGAGAGTTTAAATTAAAAAAAAGATTAATAAATAATCATGTTAATAGTTAACAATTATAAAATTCACTTAGAGATTGACCTTGATAAAACAATTTTTTCAGGAGCAACCGAAATCAAGATTAATACAGAAAATCCTATTGAAACAGTTGTTTTAAATGCAGAAGAACTAGAGATTAAAAGTTGTAAAGTTAAAATGAATGGAAATTCCGTTGAATGCTCGTTCTCCTTAAATTCAGAGAAACAAGAACTCGTTATTACTATTCCTGAAAAAATGAAAAATGATATAATAATAGCAATTAACTATACAGGAAAATATCATGACGATTTAGGTGGCTTATACCGCAGTAAATATAAATATGGAGGGCAAGAAAAGTTCGTTGCTTCAACTCAATTCGAAGAATCTTACGCTCGCCGGGCATTTCCCTGTTTTGACCATCCATCTATGAAAGCTACATTTGATGTTGAGTATGTAATAGATGAAAATTTGATCGGAATTGGTAATACTCCCATTCTTGAAGAGAAAAAATTTGATGACAATAAAAAATTAATACGGTTCGAACAAACGCCTAAAATGTGTACATATCTTCTATATTTCGGCGTTGGAGAATTTGAAATAGTTGAAGACTCGTCCGAAGGGCATCTTGTTCGCGTGGTTACAACACAAGGTAAAGCGAAATATGGTAAATTTGCGATAGACATCGCACAAAAATCCCTAAGTTTTTGCGAAGAATACACTGGTCTTAAATATCCCATTTCAAAATGCGATTTGATTGGAGTCCCTGATTTCCAATTCGGAGCTATATTAAATTCCAATTCGGAATTATTTGGCTAAGGAGAATTATGGGGCTATAGCTTTTCGAGAGACAATATTACTCTTTTATCCTGAACTTACATCAACATTCATTCGATTAATGATTGTAGGCGTGGTCGCTCACGAGGTGTCTCATTTTTGGTTTGGTGATTTAGTAAGCCCTACTGATTGGAAGGATATTTGGCTTAACGAATCTTTTGCTTCCTACTTCACATTTGCAATTCCAGATCATTATTTTCCAGATTGGCATGCGTGGGAATTTTTTGTTTATAGATATCACATGGTAGCATTGGGAAGAGATAGTTTAATTGAAACTTTTCCAGTAGAATTACCAGGTGGCGAAGAAGATTTTATAAATCCCGCAAAAGCTTCAATAGTCTATAATAAAGGAGCCTGCATCTTGAGGATGTTGCAAGGATATTTAGGCGAAGAACTATTTAAAAAAGGCATTAATCATTTCTTAAAAAAATTTGAATTTTCTTGCGCTACTACAAAGCAGTATTGGACAGAATTTGAAGAAGCTACGGAAGAACCAATAGAAAAATTTGCCAAGAGTTGGATTAATCAACCGGGTTATCCCATAGTCAATGTGAAAAGAAATAACAATGAACTGACGCTTACGCAAGAACTCTTCACATATTTTCCTCATGATTCTAACCTTTCGTGGTTTATTCCGATTAACATAATTATTTTCCTCAATAACGGTGAAACGCGTGTTATAAAGACTATAATGGAAGAAAAGACGAAAATCATAACAATCCCAGCAGAAACAAAGGTTTTCAAGTTAAATTATGAACAGACTGGATTTTATCGCGTGAAATATGAAAAAGCGGTTTCAACTGATCTAGGTCAATTAATCAGTACTAAACAATTATCACCCTTAGATCGATATGGTGTAGAAAATGATTTATACGCACTGGTAAAACGGGGAGATTACTCGATTTCAGACTACTTAGAATATCTTAGAAAATATATCCTTTCAGAAGATGTATATCTCCCTTTAATGAGTATTTTATCGAATTTAATGCACGCCTATTCAATTATTAACGCTAAAAGAAAGGAAATCAGCGAAGTGGGAGTAAAATTGATCGCAGCTTTTACTGATAAAAATGGGTTCGAACCAAAAGAAAGCGATGAATTTCACCTTGCTTTGATTCGAGAATCTATTTTATGGATTGGTTTTTCTTTAGGATATCAACCAGCCATAGAAATAGGAAAGAAATGTTTTCAAGACCTCTTAAGTGGAAAAGATGTGCATCCAGACATTCTTTCAAGCGTATTAAAAATAGGCGCAGCGAGCAACGATGAAGCAACTAATTACTTTTTAAGAAAAGTCTTGGCACCAGAGACGCCAGAAGTTGAAAAGTTATATATTTTGCAAGCATTAGGTTGTTTTAAAGAAAAAAAGAAGATCTTAGACGCGTTGAGACTAACCCTCAAGCAAGTCCCAGCTCAAAGCCGTAGCTATGTATATGATGGACTCGGCCAAAATCCAGATGCTATTGAATATTTATGGTCATGGTTTCAAAAAAATCAGAAGAAATTAGAGAAAGAGAGCCATCATAATTACGCACGAGCCATAGCAAGCCTAATCCCTAGAGGAGGATTGGGAAAAGAAGCTGAAGTTAAGCAATTTTTCGAAGAACATCTTAAAAAGACGGATTTAGCAAAAGACACGATAAAAATGGTGCTTGAACAGTTAGAAGTTAATTCGAGGCTTAGAAATACTTAATAAAACGAATCTTTCATGTTCACCATGGTAAAAAAAAAAAATATTACTTTTTTTTATAAAGCATTAAATCTTCGGGTGCTTAGAATCGTTAACAATTCTATCTTAAATTCTTACTTTCATTTTTATACTTTATGCCAGTAGTAACGTTCGCCAGTTACATGAACTTTGCCCGTTTGCTCATCAATAAAAAATTGAACATTTACTCTTTGGCCCGGAAACGCAATAGGTACGTAAAATTTCAATTCGTCCAGATTTTCCACGGCAAGTGGCAATTCCATAGGTGAGGATCCAGGAATGGGTGGTTGTATTTTAAAAAAAAGAATCCCATCTTTAAGGGTAACCTCACCCGGCATAAGACCATTATATAATAGATATTTACCTGTTAATTGTTCTAACTTCTTTTGAACGACTAATAATGGAATAGCTTGGTTGATGTCTTTTCCTAGAAGTAATGCTAGGATTCCCTTTGTAAGTGCTCCTAAAACTGGACCAGGTTCCCTATTGACCCCCATTACCACGCCCATTTTTTGTTCTGGAAGCATCGCACACATTCCTGAAGATGTGGTAATATTACCTCCATGATGAATGAACTTAGTTCCAAAGAACTCTTCACACATCCACGCATAACCATATCCACCCTTATCAGTCATTAGATAGGAAGTTTCATCTGGAATCTTGATATGCTGAGTCCACATTTGATCTATTGAGGTTTTTTGAAGCACTTGGTTACCATTGAAAGAACCACCATTCATATAAGCTTTCATGTAATTCATCATTTCATTCACAGAGCTCAATAAACCTCCAGGAGGATATAAAAACGCATCGAACGGAGGCATGAAGCCCTTGATCGGTGAATCGGGACCTTCTTGAATGTAACCCGTAATTTTATTCTCGGCTTTTTCAAAATCCTCTTTTGAAAAAAGAGATCTATTCATTCCTAAAGGCTTAAGGATGTTCTCTTTAATATATTCTTCGTAAGTCATGTTGGAGACTTCTTCTATGATTAATCCAAGCAAAGTATACATGTCATTATTGTAAAAGAAATTCTTTCCCGGTTCAGAAAAGATTTCCTTCACCGCTCCATTAATGTTAATCATAAAATCTTTTTTACTACTCATTGGAAATGACGGATCAATGACTCCAAGACCTCGAGTTATTGCCATGACAGCACCATTCAGAGCTGGAAGGCCAGATGAATGCGATAGAGCGTGATGGATTTTAATTGGATCCTTTCTTGAACCCAATTTAAAATTTAAATATTTTTTTAAAGGATCATTAAGGTCGATCTTTCCTTGCTCTACAAGTTGCATGATCGCCATAGCAGTAAAAGATTTAGTTGTTGATCCAATCCCATAGAGAGTATCTGCTGTCATTGGGAGGTTCTTTTCCATGTTTCTCGCACCATAGCCGCTTGCGTACGCAACTTCTCCGTTTTCAATGATTCCTACGCATAAACCAGGTATTTTAACTTGTTTCATGACTGAAACTAATAAGTTATCAATCATTTCGGTTACTTTTTTTCTCACTTGAATTACCTTTTTAAGATTTTTTTAGTAGTTGTAATTTATTTAATCACTTACACTTATAATGTTTTTTCTTTATTCATTTACTCTGAGATGAAAAAAGGAATTATATTAAAGAAGAATCTTTAAATGAGTTAATAAATATTTTAATAAAATTGATAATCAAGTTCTCATTTTCATATTTTAACTAAAATTTTCTTAAAAATATATCATGTTTGTATTTTTAAAATAAATTGTATCTAAAATTAAGGAAGAATGTTATGAAAGTATATATATCTGCCGATATGGAAGGCGCCACTGGTGTCACTGGTATAGACGATATTTCGTCCGGAAGACCTTCTTATGAACGATTTAGAAAATTTTTAACAAAAGATGTTAACGCCGCAATTGAAGGTGCTATAGGGGGAGGTGCCACTACTATTGTTGTTAATGAAGCACATGGACCGATGAGGAATATCTTACTGGAAGAGTTGAATCCTAAAGCAAAGATGATCTCAGGTAATACAAAACCTTTAGGAATGATGGAAGGAATTAACGAATCTTTTGATGCTGCTTTTTTCATTGGATATCATGCTAGAGCTGGAACACAAGCAGCTGTAATTAACCATACTATAAGCTTGAACGTTAGCGACTTTAGAATAAACGATAGAAGTATTGGGGAACTTGGAATGAACGCCTATACAGCCGGATATTTTAAGGTACCGGTCGTTCTTGTAACGGGTGACGATAAAGCTTGTATAGAAGGGAGAGAACTTATAAAAAACATTGAAACGGTTATTGTCAAGGAAGGAATCGACCAACTAACTGCAAAATGTCTACCCCCAGCTACTACTTTCCAGATGATAAAAGAATCGGCTAAAAAAGCTTTAGAAAACCTTTCTTCTCATAAATCGATAAAATGTGAAGCGCCAGCAAATGTGGAAATTGATTTTCTCATAACGCTGATGGCGGCAACTGCGTCAATAATTCCAATCGTAAAAAGAAAAGGACCAAAAACTGTTGCGTTCAAAATGGACGATTATTTAGATGCTATGAAAATGAGCAGGGCAGTAATTAGACTTAGTCGCATGAATCAGGTCATTACTCTTTAAATATACACGTGAATATAATTTCGGAAAATCAATTAGTCTTAGAAGTTATTTTCTTTTTTTTTATTCCAAAAAACTATGAAAAAAATGATAATTAATACATTAATTCATGCTATTTTTTTAGTGCTTCTAAAGCAACTTTAGTTGAAACTATTGCTTCTTCCACATCAACTTGACCTAAGATTACAAAACAGATATTATGCTTAGAAATATATTCAAATGCTTTTTTTGGCCCAACTTTTCCTGCAGCTAAAGTTTTCATTCCGAAAAAATACTTATCCTTATTATCATCAACCAATTCTTCTAATTGTTTCTTATTTCCCATCAAGAAACCTCTTGCGTTAATTGGAACTAAAAAGCAATTTAAATCCTTGACATTTTCTAAAGCAAATTCTAAAGTAGGAACAGGATTATGCACAGCAATTCCTGGAATTACATCTCTAGAAGAGATATCATCCAATAATTTCAGAAACTTATTGTCCTTTTTATCTGAAACGCTAGCATGTATGAAAATTATTTTTGCTCCAACATCTATAGTGTCTTCAAGCATGGGATCTGGTCCGGGAAAGCTACTACCCACATAGACGTAGTCACCGTGCGTTTCAATCATAATTTTAGCAGCTTCGCCAATTTTTCCCAAAGGGACTCCGTGAAAACCCCTTGCTCCAGCTTCATAGCTAGCTTCTAAAATTTCAAGCATTGCGTCCGCGTGATTTAAAAATTTCTTGCGGTAAATTCGGGCGTTTTTACCGAATTGAGGAGATCCAGCAAACGGACTTGAGCCAACCATTACAAGTGGAATGTCTATTCCATTTATTTTACAAAACATTTAATCTACGCCTTTTGTATTTAAATTCCATTTACAATTAAAAAAAAAAAAGTAATTATTAATCCCATTTATAGTTTTAAAAGAATAATGTTATTATTACTTTTACATCAAATGTTTTTTTAAGTATTCCATCATCTTAGTGAGAGTTGGCACACTTTCGTCCCAATTTAATAGTGCAGAAATGTGCCCTGCTTTTTCTTCCAAAACAAACTCGTGAGGATGATTCATTTCTTTTAGTTTTGCTACGAATTTTTCAATTGGTTGTATTGGACATCTTGAATCTGCCTTTCCTGCCATTATCATTACGGGTGCTTTAATGTTTGAGACGTGTGTTATTGGCGATCGATCAATATACAAATCTTTCTTCTTTCTTGGCGTACCTCCTAATAGCGTTTGTTCAAAAAGCTTGAAATAAAAATCAGATAAATCATACATTTCTAACCAATCAACAACCGGCACTAAAGACACTCCTACAACAAAAACATCGGGTTTTTTAGTAAGCGCCATTAGAGTCATGTAACCTCCATAGCTTCCTCCCATTATACCAATTTTTGAACCATCTATTTCTGATTGTTTTTTCAGCCATTCTACACCATGGACTACATCTTCTAAATCCCCGCCGCCAGGATCACCAATGTCAATATTTTGAAACTCCGAACCATAACCTGTCGACCCTCTAAAATTTGGACCTAATGCTGCAAAACCGCTTTGGGATAGCGGCTGCATAAAAGCGCCGTCGAACCAGCCATCGTTTACTTGACCCCAAGGACCTCCGTGAGCAAATATTACTGCAGGAGAATTCTTTTTTTCCCCTACAGCAGGCATGTACCACGCGTGAATATCTTTTCCATCAAATGACTTATACCATATGGATTGAGGTGTTTCGAGAAGATTAATGTCAACATTGAAATCTCTGGGTGTGAGGGGGTTAACAGATTGAGATCCTATTTCATGGAGATATATTCCTGGAGGAGATCTCATGGAAGAATGCAATGCTATAATTTTTTTTCCATCTTTACTGATCTTTAGATATTGTAAAGTACCTTCTGGAAATGGTAATGAAGGTCCTTTTTCGCCTTCAATAGGATGGCTATATATGGTACTTCTACTATGCTTGCTTACAATATAATATACAATATCACCTTTAGCGTTCCATACGGCGTAATCTGCTGGAACGCCTTCTGCTTCTTCAAGATTTAGCACAATTCTTTCGTCTCCTTGGAATTCTTGAATAACTGCACGTCCCCAACCCGTTGCTTCACTCATTAAAGCTATTTTTTTATCGTCAGGAGACCATGAAGGTAATCCATCCCTGGATTTATCGCTAATGCTATATGTGATTGAATCTGAAGGGTCATCTCTATTAAAAATCGTAACTTCCGTGTTTGTCATGGTTTTCATGTTTGTACAAGCTATCCACTTTCCATCATGAGAATATTTGACATCCATTATAGGCGGGGTTGGCTCTTTCAGCACGAAGCTTTCTTCAGTTTCCAAGTTTACAGTTTCCAAGCCAGCACCTTTCATTGAAGCAAAACTACGCGTGACTTCTTTCCCATTGGGGTGCCAACCTACTCCCAACGTTCTATAAGGAGTCTTTGTAACTAGTTTACCTTCTCCTCCTTCAACAGGAAGCAAGAACAATTGAAAGATTTCATTCCCGTCCTTGTCTTGATAATATACGATTTTATCAGCTTTTGGGGAGATGGTTGCCATCAGTACAGGTTCTTTCCCCTTAGTGATCTGTTTAGCGTTAGAAGTTAAATCGGTTGGAATTGTATATAATTGTGGAATCCCTGTTGCGTTAGAAGAATATAAAATAAGTTTACAATTCTCATCTGAGTCATAATTCATGATGATTGGAAGTTTTATTAAATCCTCAACTGAAATCGGAATTTTTTTTCCACCTTTAAATTTTAATTAAATGGTTTAAATTTGATTTAAATTTGTAATGAATATTATTATATTAATTCCATATTTAAAATTTTCCTTATTCCCTCCTTTTTCCCGCAAACTACAATAATTATGCAAAAGAACAAACGCACAAAGAAGATATGAAAACACAAAAAACATTAGAAACAAAAGCTGCGACGTGATGCTTTGTTCCACTGATAGACGAACAAATTGTATACAAATTTTTACAATTTCATATTTGATACAGGAGCCCATATGTCTATTACAGCAGAATATATTTTAGAGTATTTAGAAATTAAATCAACCAACGAAGGTTATTAATATAAAATATTTAAGATTTAATAATTTCGATTATCTTTTTAATTACTTCATCGATTTTTTTTTGTTTTATTTTTCCAACTTTGTAGAGAATGATGTGATTATCTGCCGTGAAAATTCGATTAGGCCTTAAGTTACTCTTTTTCTTCAAGGAACCACTTTGGAAATCATTATCATTTAAAGCAAGAGAATATTTATCTGAAATATTGTGGCTGGTAATCTGACATAAAATAAGATCATCGCCTACTAAATCAGCAATAACTAAAGCAGGCCTGCGTTTTGCTTGAGAAAGGTTAGAAAACGGAAAAGGAACTACGACTACATTTCCTTTTATAAATCTTCCCAAGCTTTATCTTCCTCTGGTCGAAGCCAATCTTTTTTTAAACTTGATTCGCTCATTATCGCAGTTTCAATGCCTTGTTTAATCAATTTTCCCTTGAGATAATTAATATAATCTAAAACTTCATCCATAAGCTTTTCAGGAAAAACATTTAATTCTGCAATAATCTGATCCATTTTTGACAAATTTAACACCTAATATATTAAAGAAGATCAAAACTTTTAAATAAATCTGAACTTTAAATAATTTCCTATAACTCGCTTGAATTAGTATTACAATATATAAATGTATTTTAATAGAATGGTAATTGCTTGTTATTATCTCCAATTAATTTTTTCTTTTATTTAATTTTGAGAAAATGAGAATTTTTGTATTAATAAAAGACCTTTTATTATTAGAATGTTTAATGAAATGAATTTTTTGATTATAATTCAAGGAAGACTAATTCTATACTTCAATTAAAAAAAGAAGAAAAAACTGAGAGGATATTTTTTAATTAAGATTTTTTTTTAAATAATTTATTGTCTTTGTGAATATTGGAATACTTTCTTCCCAATTAAACATTGCTGAGATATGTCCTGCTTTTTCCAATAGAAAGAACTCGTGAGGATGATTAATTTCTTTAAGCTTCTCAATTAAGTTTTCTATTGGTTCAATAGGGCATCTAGAATCATTTTTCCCAGCCATAATCATTACAGGTGCTTTAATGTTTGAGATGTGAGTAATAGGACTTCTATCTACGTATAATTGCTTGAGTTCTTTTCTAGGCTTGCCTCCAAATAACGCTGCTTCGAATTGTTGGAAAAAAGGATCAGATAGCTTGTACATCTGAAGCCAATCGACAACTGGAACGCGTGAAACTCCCGTTTTAAAGACTTCAGGTTTCTTGGTCAATGCCATTAAAGTCATATATCCCCCGTAAGAACCACCCGTTATGCCAAGCTTATTTCCGTCAATTTCAAGTTTATCGGTCAACCATATTGCCCCATGGACCACATCTTCTAAATCCCCGCCTCCAGGATCGCCTATGTCTAAATTCTGGAATTCAACACCATATCCCGTAGATCCCCTAAAATTGGGAGCCAGAACTGCAAATCCATTCTGTGAAAGTGCTTGATCTAGCATGGCAAATAGCCAACTATCAGAGACTTGCCCCCACGGACCTCCGTGAGCGTGGATAACGGCAGGATATGGCTGAGTTCCCGAAGCTGCAGGTAAATACCACGCGTGGATATCACGACTATCATGAGATTTGTACCAAACCGATTGAGCTTTTTTTAATTCATTAACATCAATGTTAAAATCTCTCGGGGTAATATGTACAATGGATTCAGACCCTATTTCATGAAGATAAATACCAAAAGGATCTTTCATTGATGAATGGCGAGCAATTAAAACTTTTCCATCTTTACTGAGTTTCGGTTTTTCCACTGTGCCTTCTGGAAATGGGAGTGCTTCCTCTTTTTTTGCATCTATTGGATGCGCATGTAAGGAGGATCTACCGTTTTTACTTACAACATAATACACCTTGACTCCCTTAGGATCCCAAACTGCTGTTCCCACATAGGGATTTGCATCTTCTTCTTCTTCTAACTCAAGCATTATCCTATCGTTGCCCTGAAATTCCTGGATAAAAATTCTACCCCTACCTGTAGCCTCGCTAAAAATTGCTAGCTTTTTATCGTCTGGAGACCACGATGGAACGCCATCCCTGCACCCTTCTTTAATGTTATAAGTAATTGTATCGGAAGGATCTTCTCTATTCACGATTAAAATTTCCATATCCGTGAAGCTTTTAATGGATGTGCAAGCAATCCATTTACAATCGTGAGAATAGTGAATATCTATGAGCGGAGGAGTAGGTTCCTTTAACATGAAGCATTCGCCAGTTTTTATATTCAATGTTTCTATACCGAATCCCTTTTGACCAACAATAGAACGACTGATTTCATTTCCATCAGGATGCCACGCTACTCCCATTGTTCTACATGGATCAACGGTTATTTGTTTAGCGTCTCCACCTTCCGTTGGAAGCAAAAATAAGTGAGAAATTTCGTTTCCATCCTTGTCTAAAGGATAAGTAATTTCTTCGCCATTAGGAGATATATAACCTCCAAGGACGGATTCTTTTTCGTTTGTTATCTGTTTTGGCTTGGAACTTAAATCAGTAGGTAATAGATATAATTGAAGAAGTCCAGATGCGTTCGAAGAAAATAACACATTTTTACAATTCTCATCACAATCAAAATCCCATATTATGGGAATTTTGATAATTTCTTCTATAGTTATTGGAATTATAGTTCACCTATTTTTCTAATTAATTATTAAGAATAGATTTTTTACTTTTAAATCTTTTTTTTTTAAAGTTGAACGACTCATATATGAGTACGAAATGGAATGGATATAAATGTTTTTTAAGTAATAGTCAATATAAATTTTTAAATAAAATGAGAAATGAAAATTAATAATTTGATTATAATGGTGAAACCAACATGAATTCAAAGGAAATAATGCCTGAAGAAGCATATGAGCGAGCTGAAAAATTTCTTCCGTGGAATGCGTATAAACTTACTTTTAGTACTCATATTCAACCTAATTGGATTGAAAACACCCCTACAAATGCTCTTTATTTAGAGGAAAGTAATCAATTGGAATTCATTGAAGATAAATGTATTGGCTGCTTGCTTTGCATAGATTCGTGTCCCCGTCATGCTATTGAAGAAAATAAGTAACATACAAGTTTAAATACAAAATTTTAATTATTTATTTTGCCGGCGCAAGAGCTGGTTTATTGATTTACGATGTAACTTGACCCGAAACCTTTGAAAGTATCAATTTTGTTTTTTAATTTTAGATAATTTATTTTTAAAATAAACTAAAAGAGAATTATTTCTCATTTTATTTAAATTATTCCATTGTCCATTAAGAATAGATTTTACCATATTTTAGCGCAATAGTATTAATATTTCATAAAAAAAGTGAATGATATCTACATTTTATATCTATTTATACTTCAAAAATATGATATAATGATAATTTAAAATATTAAATTGATATATCGACTAATATAATGTTCAAGTTTTACAATAATTTTTAAATTCACTACAAGAAGTTCAAATCCCCCTTGTTATGGGATGGCTTCAAAAATGGTTATAATTTTGTAAATATGAAAGAAAAGATGAACATAATTGAGTATCTTATTAACCCAATATGCTTAAGATGTTTTATAAAGAACCATAAAGAAGTGGTAAGACCTCGAAGTACAAAATAAAGACTTACAAATGTAAATCTTTTAACTCTTTTATTATTTTTTTTTAAAATTTAATTCCCTAATTTTACTTCTTTTAGGAATAAATCTTTACTAATTATTTTCAATTTATGACGAAAAGTAGTTGAAAATTTCATTATTTCTTAATGAAGTTATTCTCATTCAAATTCTCCTTTAATTCATTCATTTCTATAATCTCAATAAATTACCAACAATCCTTTAAGTTTAATTGACTATTATATTTTCATAAAAACTAAACAATTTTAAGATATAATTCATGAGAAAACTTAATTTTCCAGCTGGATTTATTTGGGGTGCTGCTACTGCCAGCTATCAAATTGAAGGAGCATGGGATGAGGATGGAAAGGGCAAAAGCATTTGGGATGTAGCAGTTCATACTCCTGGAAAGATAAAAAATGGAGACACGGGCGATACTGCTTGTAACCATTATCATCTTTTTGAAGAGGATATCGCACTAATGAAAAAGCTCGGTATAAAAGCCTATCGATTTTCTATATCGTGGGCTCGCATTTTTCCCTCGGGAAAGGGTAAATCAAATCCAAAAGGTGTATCGTTTTACGATAAATTGATTAATGTCTTATTAGATAATGGAATTGAGCCGGTTGTTACATTATTTCATTGGGATCTTCCGGCAGATTTGCAAGTCATTGGTGGATGGGAAAGTTCAGAGGTTGTTGATGCCTACGTGGATTATGCTACTTTCATATTTCATCATTTTGGTGATCGTGTGAAAATGTGGATTACCTTCAATGAACCCATGGTCTTCACGATTGGTTTTTATTCCGAAGGGTTTTTTGGAGAAAAAAATATTCGAGGGGGAATTCTTGCTGCTCGTAATGTGAACATCGCACATGCAAAAGCTATTGAAGCATATCGGGCCTCTTCACATTCAGATGGAAAAATTGGAATTACTCTCGATTTATCACCTGTATATCCAATAACAAAATCCTCCTTGGATAAAACTGCCGTTTCAATTATTGACGGTGTGTTTAATCGATTGTTTTTAGATCCTGTTTTAAAAGCGTCTTACCCAAAAGATATTTTACGAATATTTACTGATATATTTAATCTTCCTTCCATTCCTAAAGAAGATTTAACATTACTGAAGGAAAACCCGATAGATTTTTTGGGCATAAATAACTACAGACCTCACAGGGTTCATGCAGAATCTCCTCAAGACCTTACTGATGTTGAAGTTCTAATAGTGCGTGAGCCCATCGAAGGACGTGAATATTCAGAAATGGGGTGGGAGGTTTTTCCTGAAGGATTATACGATCTTCTAATTAGAGTTGATAAGGATTATGATCATCCTGTTATCTATATTACAGAAAATGGGATGGCATGTAAGGACGATAATATCATTGGTGGAATCGTGCAAGATGAAGATCGATTAAGTTATTTGAAACAATATTTTGAAGCGGCTCATCGTGCT
>JAUXAJ010000214.1 GCA_030620005.1 Promethearchaeota archaeon
TTAATTATTTTAACGCTTAAAAGAAATTGGGTGAGATTTGATGTTAAGCATTGAAATTTCACTTAGGAGGTAAAAATGCAATGTCTTACTAAAATTATTAAAATTACCAATAATTACAAATTACAAAACTTAAGTTATTAAATAAGAATGCCGATTTAAATTTTTTTCGATTTGAATTCATTTTTTTTTATTCAAATCAAAATTATTTTAAATGAAGGATTATATTAATATCTGAAGCTCAGTTAAAGAATTTTTGATAAAATTAAAATAAATCAAAAGTAATAAAAATGAAAGTTGGAATAATATCTGATGGAAAATATGGGGAGAGAGCATTTCAAAATATCAGTAAAAATGAATGAACAAAAAGAAAGTAAAAAACTTGGTTATTTTGAGAAATTACTTCCATTGTGGGTTGCTGTGTGCATTATAATTGGGATTATTCTTTCTCAGGTTGTCCCTGTCATTAGTGAAGCAATCAATTCTTGGCAAATCGGAGGCATATCAGTGCCTATTGGTATTTGCTTGTTTTTAATGATGTACCCCGCCATGTTGAACCTCCAGGCTTCAGAATTGAAAAAGTTGGGACAAAATCCTAAGCCAATCATATTAACAATAGTTTCTAATTGGCTCGTTGCTCCGTTTGTGGGTTTATTAATGGCTCGTATATTTTTACAAGGATATGAACAGCTGATAGTTGCAATTATTTTGCTCTCAAGCTCTCCATGTACGGCGATGGTTTTAATTTGGGGTTATTTAGCACGAGGGAATCAAGAGCAAAATGTAATGAATACCAGCCTAAACACTATAACAATTATATTTGGATATGTCCCTTTAGTTGTGTTTTTAACAGGAATTCAAAACATACCGATTGATTGGTTGCTCCTGTTAATGTCGACATTTATTTTTATTGGACTTCCCTTGGTATTAGGTACCATTAGTAAAAGATTGATAATCGCTTCTAAAGGAGAAGATTGGTTCGAAAACATGTATCGCCCCATTGTTGGCAAAATCTCAATCATCGCACTACTGACAACACTGATCGTTCTTTTCTCGTTAAATGGCAACATTTTAATCCTCAATCCAGACCTGTTAATACTAGTTTCAGTTCCACTCTTGGTCGGATTTGTTATTGTGGTTGGGTATAATGTAATAGTCACAAAACTCTTAAAGTTAAAATATCGAGAAGCAGTTATCACGGTAATTATTGGCTCGTCAAGTCATTTCGAAATTGCCATCGCCACTGCCATCGCAATGTATGGAATTGGCTCCATTTCAGCGTTGGGAACGACCATGGGACTCTTTTGGGAGGTTCCGGTGATGCTATCGATTGTCTATTTAGGGAGATTTCTTGAAAAACGAGGATTTTGGAATTCTCAATAAAGATCATTTAATAATAAATATAATTAAGGTATGGAAAAGAGGATTGGAAAGAACTCATGGCCGTTGTTTACATGCTCAAATTGGAACAAGAGCCTCAAACTTACGACTCGGAATTTACAACGCTTACGAAAGGAGTAAATCTTAAAGTCCAAGATTGGGTGCTTGAAAGAATCAGAACAAGCACATCGATATTAGAAGTGGGATGTGGTACCGGCATCCTCGCAGCAAAAATGGCGTTAAAAGGTAATGATGTCACTGCTATTGATAAAAACTTTAACATGGTAAATTTTGCAATGCAAAATTATCCAACTGGGATAAAAAAATCTCTATTATATCAAATTGGGACAATTAGAGACTTTAAAGTTGAAGATCGTTCAAGAGATATAATCGTGAGCACGTTCCTGTTATCCGAGCTCAGGCCGTTAGAACAACAAATATTTCTTAGAAATGCTTGGAAAACTTTGAAACCACGTGGCCGTTTGTTAATAGCTGCTGAATTCGTTCCTTCAGGATTTTGGAAATTACCTTTTAAAATTAAAAGATGGAGGTATAAAAGGAAACTGCGACGCATGCGGTTGAAACAAGCATCCATATTAAATTGGTTTTTCAGGTACATTGAGCCAATCGGCTTTAAAATTACGGCTCAAAAAAAATGGAAGCACGGCGCCATTCAGGCGCTAGAACTCCAAAAACTTAATGAGAACGAAAATTATGAGCCTGGCTTTTATCAGCCTAAAAAAATTAAATTTTCGGGCATTCGTTCTCAATTTAGAATATATCGTAATATTTTCACGGGTCAAGTGGATCGAGTGCCAATAGAACCCGGTATTTATCAATCTGGGCAGCCTAATAATGATTCACCCATAATAGTTACCGCAAATTACGAATATACTTATATTAAAGTGATGCGCGATTTACGAGGAATAGACGCGTGGGTGTTATGCGTGGATTCAAATGGAATAAACGTGTGGTGTGCTGCTCGTGGAGGCGATTTTGGCAACGATCAAATCCTTGAGGCAGTTGAAGCTACAGGAATTCAAAATCTCACTGATAAAAGGACATTAATTCTTCCACAACTATCCGCAGGTGGAGTTTCAATCCCCCAACTTCCTAAAAAATCTAAATTATTTCCGTTCAAAGTAATATATGGTCCTGTTTGGTCGAAACACTTGTCCCAATTCATGAAAGATCGACCAGTTCGTAAACCAAAATCGATGAAACTAGCTAAATTCACAATGTTTCATCGAATTCGCGCTGGAATAACTCACACCACTTTCTTATTTCGTAAAATATTTCTTTTTCCAATTGTTATCTTAACAATTTTGCTTTTGTTTAGCTTGGTTTGGTTCAATAAGTTATGGTGGATTGGAGAATTATGTTTATCGATAATCATTACAAATGCTGTTATTTCCATTCTATTTCCTCTCTCAAAATTCACGCGCAAATTTATCTACAAGGGAATTTTTTTTGGCACTATTAACACGATTATTCTTGGAAGTTTAAATTGGTTCGTTCACGGTTCGTTTTTTTACACGCTCTTAAGTCTTTGCTTTTACTTCTGGGTGGCGTTCTTTTCAACAATGTCTTTTAGCGGTTATACGATGTCTACAAATCCACGAGAAATTCAAGCCGAATATGCAGCCTTTAACTTAATTAACAAAATTTTATTAATTATTAGCGTTATTTTCTTAAGTTTAAGCGTATTAATTTTACCAGTTTAATATTAAAAAAAATAAGATATAAAAGTATAATATGGATGGAAATGACAGAACCTAGTCTTGATTCATGTTGTGACACTAAAGCAATGGAAGGTGTTAGAATCTCTATTATTGCTTCAGTCTGTAATGGATGTGGGCTTTGTGAAGATATTTGCCCTTTTGGGCTTCCTCAACAAAACTCATCAGGTAAATATGAGATTATTAATCCTGAACTCTGTACTGAATGCAGTGCTTGTCAAAGGAATTGTCCCACTCAAGCGATAATAATGCAAGAGCAAATTGGATGTGGGTGCTTATGGGATGCGAGACAACGACTTAAAAACGAAAAAAAAGGCAAACCTTCTTCAAATGCGTGTTCTTGTGGGCCAGTGGCTACATCAAGCTCTTGCTGTGGAACTAATAACGACAAAGAATTTGACATTAAAGTTTTAAATGCATACAATACATTCATTAAACCAAATTTGAGTTCTTGCTGTGCAGTTCCACCAGAAGAAGAATCTGAGAAAAAAAAGTTAAAGAAAAATTCATGAGTAATTGTCTAATTTAAAAGATAAAATAAAATTCAAGTTAAATTAATATGTAGAAGTGATTAAAATGAATGAAAAAGAAGTTGTTAAAAAGACATCAGAGGGTTTCTCTTGCTGTACTCCTGGAGCTTCATGCTGTGAAAACCATGATACAAACTCACTTCCCGAATCTGGTGAGATAAATGAGAAATACATGCCCAAACTAAGGGATACAGAAAAATTGAATGTGGATATTTTTGTACCATTAGAAGCGTGTTCGTGTGAATGGAGTAATTTCATGAATTTAGTCTTTGCTGCGCTTACACCGTATATTAAATACATTGATCACAAGACAAAATCGATACAGTCTGAAGAAGCACGGAAACTTAATATTCGCTCTAAATGTGTCGTGGTTGATGGTACGAAAAAATTTATCACGTCTTTTGCTCTGAAAAAGCAATTGCCAAACCTTCTGAGAGAAAGAGAATTAATTTAATCTCTATTATTTTTTATTAACACTAAACATAAAAGGAGGTAATAAAAAAATAAAAAAAATAACATTTCAATTAAGCGTGCCGATTAAAGGTGTGCTTAGAAATAAGGAATTTTCTGTAAATATTAAGGATAATGCGATTTTTACCGAAGCGTTAGCCATGGTCGATAAATATATATTTGACCATCTTGAAGAATCGCATTTTTCAGAACACGCAGAAAATAGTTTCGTACGCTGTTATTTACAACTATTTTGGAACCCCAACGAAAACTTAATTTATTCGGATATAAATATGCTTGCTGCTGGCGCGCAAGGAATCATGCCAATCCGAAATAGATTGGATTTTAATTTATATAACGACAGCGAAATATCGTTAACATCTCATGCTTGAGGTTGATGAGCAAAAGTGGCGAAAAGATTAGATTACGGGCGATTTAAAACGATCATTCGTAAAAAATATGGAAAAAACAACGAAAGTTTTGCTCATTATTTTAAAAAGCAAAACCTCAACCATTAAAACGGAGGATATCTTTCAGAAAAATTTTAGTGGAAGATTGACAGTAGGAATGCGTCCTATTAAAAATTTAAATATCAATTAAACAAATTCACTGGAGGTATGAAAAATTAAAGAAATTACATTAAATCTTAGTGTACCATTAAAGAATTTATCGCATGGTAAGAAATTCGTTGTTAGTGTCAAAGACGATGCAACTGTAGTAGATGTTTTAGCGATGGTAGATAAACACATATTCGAGCATCCAGAAGAATCGATTTTTCCTATCTTTGACGGTTATATTCACAACTATTTACAACTATTCATCAATATAGAAGAAGAGTATATTTACGAGGATGTTGGAGTTTCACCATATGCGCCTGATGAGCAAGGAGTCATGAGAAAATTTAATCCAATAAGAGATGATTTATATTTTAATTTATATCATGAAACAAAACTTGATCTCCAAATGGATGTGGGTTGTTGATGAGAAAAGGTGAAGAATCGTTTAGATATTGGAAAATTCAAAACAATAATTCGTAAAAGGTTCGGAAAAAATAATGAATATTTTGCTCATTACTATAAAGAAAAAGAAAAATAAATTTGGTTAAAATGGAGCTTGAATCTAATGTAAAATGCCCGTATTGTGGCCATTTAAATAGAACCAAAATACCTGAGAAAATGTGATTGATGTGGATTAAATGTCAAAACTGCAAAAAAGTAATATGGGGTCGTGAGAATCCTCACGGTTGAAATTGAGTCTTTTGTAGTTATGGCGATGTTCCTTGATCACGAATTCAAGAAATGCAAGAAAATGAACAGAAATAATTGAAAAATACGATGATATCGATAAAAAAATTCTAGTTATCGGTGGAGACGAGAATGCAATCTCGATTTTTCTAAACTTCATGAAGAATATGTTAAAAGATTTAACTTAAAATTAAAAAACACTAACTTTAATGAAAAAATTCCAAAAATCTCATGAAAAATTCTTGAGAATTCATTTTTCTTCATTTTTAAGTGAAAATTAACTTCTCAATTTAACAACTATTTTTAAGTAATAATCTACTTTTATTGTGATATATGCCCTTAATCTTGTTAGTAGAATACAGAGGAAAAAAAATTCGTGTGAATAAAAGTAGGGGATTATTAACCCTCAATTTAGACAATGAATTTATATTGAATATAGAAGAAATCGAAGGTCTTGATAAATTAACAGAGTTGCAGAAATTATCAATACAAAATGGCATGATAACAGAAATAAAAGGATTAGAAAATCTTCGAAATTTGGAAATTTTAAATCTTTCGCATAACAGGATTTTTAACATTGAAGGTTTGGAAAACGTGACTAATTTAAGAAGCTTAAACCTCCAAGAGAATCTAATTACCGAAATAAAAAGGCTTCAAAACTTAAAAAAATTAAAACATTTAAATTTAAGCGAAAATCCTGTGCATAATTGGGCTGTCAAATACTTCGGAGGTAAAAAGCAGAATGGAGAATTTAAATATGCTCAAAGAATTGTAGAATTTTGTGAAAAAATTATCGAAAACGATAGAATCCAGGAAGAAAGAATATCTTCTGCTTCGAATAACTCAAAATCTTAACATTTTATTATAGAAAATAATTGTATAATTTACATTTCAAAAATATTTCATTCAAAATAATTTGTAATAATCATTTCTACTGAAGGTAAATAAAAAATGCCTAAATATGATGTAGGAGATCTTATCGAAGATCGTTATAAAGTACTTGGTATTCTTGGAGGTAAGAATAAATCTGGGAGCGGTATTGTGTATGTGTGCCGTGAGAAAGACAATATTATCGCTTTAAAAACCCTTCAAGAACAATTTTTGGCATCGGAGGATTTGAAAGCACGTTTCAAGCGCGAAGCATTAGCTTGGGTTCATCTTGATAGACATCCATACATTTTAAAAGCGAATTATGTCATTAATATCGATGATACACCTTATATTGCTTTAGAATATATTGCGCGTGATAAGGATGGTAGAAATACCTTAACTCATTACGCGAAATCTCCTATATCTCTTGAACAGGCATTAATTTGGAGCATTCAAATCTGTTATGGCATGACATATTCGATCTCAAAAGGAATATCGCCCCATCGAGATATAAAACCAGATAATATCATGATTACTAACGACGGAATCCTTAAAATTACAGATTTTGGTTTGGCAAAGTTTTTAGATCAAGAAGAAAAAGTATCAAATTGGCAAGAAATAGCAGAATCTGGTAAGATGGGTCTTAGCTTTTTACGCTTTTCTAAAGGTCAAGTAATAGGTGGAACCGTTCCTTGGATGGCACCAGAGCAGTTTGATGGGATTTCAAACATTCAATCCGATATTTATGGATTTGGAATTGTGTTATATCAAATGGCAAATAATGGAAAGTTACCGTTCGAATATAAAGATATTACTGATTTTCAAATTGCTCATAAGAACGAGCCAGTGAAACCTCTTGACTCAAAACTATTTCCTATAATTGAAAGGTGCCTGCAAAAGAAACCAAAGTATAGATATCAAGATTTTGAAGAATTAAGAATTGATTTAGAGAAATTATATATTGACGAGATAGGAAAAGAATCGCCAAAACCTCCTGAAGAAAAGGATCTAGACGCATGGGAGCATAATAATAAAGGCGTCTCGTTCGCAAACATAGGGTTGATTGATGAAGCTATTGAAGAATTTGAAAAAGCTTTAGAAATTAATCCTTATTATGTTAATGCTCACGCAAACTTAGGATTTCTTTATAAGCAAAATGACATGCTAGATGAAGCAATTAAAGAATTCAAAGCGGCTTCTTCTCAAGGTTCAATTGATTTCTCAAACACCTTAGCAGAATTGTTTATGGAAAAAGGTTTGATTGATCAAGCAATCCAAGAGTACAGGCATATTTTGATATTAAATCCTTCGTTCATGCAAGGGCACTATAATCTGGCCAAGGCTTACGAAAAAAATGGAAGTTATGAAGAAGCAGAATTTTATTATAAGAATTATCTTGAGTTTGGTCCGCGGAAAAAAAGTGAAGTAGCAAAATTAGTTACAATACCATATGAAAAGTTTAAAAAACATGCTCAAAAACGGCTGCGACAAATTGATAAGATTTTGAAGAGGAAAAAAAAATATTAGTTCATTAGAAAGTAATGTTTTATTATATGAGTACATGTGGCTCTATTCACTCACGATTTAATAATTCCTAAAAGGACTTTTTAAGTATTCGATTTTTCTTCTCTTTCGGTTTTATATTCCTTTAGAAACCTTCTTATTAAAAAGATGATGAGAATAATGGAAACAATGGCCACAATTGCACTACCTGCAATCAAGAGATAATATCCAAATAGATAATTTGAAAATTCAACCATTTTCATGAAATTTATTACTGATAATTGATAGCTTTTCTACTTGATTAATTGAACTAAAATTTATATTTTTATATAATTGTTCCTAAGAATAATTTCTACCATTAATTGAATCAAAAATCAAGTAATTTATTACATAAAAATATATAAGTATAATAATGTCAGATGAAAATCTCATTTCACTGGTAAAAGCTTACTCCATAAAGCATTATGAAAAGAGCGATATTCACGGTTTCCCTCATGTTGAGCGAGTATATAAAACTTGTATTGAAACAGGAAAAAAATTGAATGCGAATTTGTTAATATTAAAAATATCCGCTTTACTTCACGATGTTGGTAGAATTAACGAAAAAGCAGACAAATTAAAGAAAAACCACGCAGAGATCTCCGCTGAAATGGCGTTAAAATTCTTGACTTCAAATGATTTTAAGCTTACTCAAGAGGTTCTAGAGAACATAATTCATTCTATAAAGGCTCACTCTTTTTCAAATGAAGTAATTCCAAAAACTATTGAGGCAAAAATATTATCGGACTCGGATAAATTAGATGCCCTAGGTGCTATAGGTCTGTATCGAACAATCGGGTTTACAGTAGTAAAGGATGGCGGCGTAGAACAAGTCATGGAACACTTGGAAAATAAGATCCTAAAATTGAAGAAACAGTTACATTTAGACATTTCAAAAGACATGGCAGAAGGAAGGGAAAAAATAATTTTAGACTTTTATAATAAAATAAAAATGGAAAAATGATTTAATCTTCTTTCAGTAAGAGTTTTTTCAGTTAATCCGGTAAAATGAAACCAAAATAAAACTCAATTTGCGCTAAAAATTAATATTTTTCTGCCAATGATTTCAAAAGCGCTTAAATTCATGATAATATCACATTATTTTTTATAAATGAATTAACCAGTTTTTATAAATATTGATACAAGAATCTACTTCATTTTACCTTGAAAGAAAGCCACGCCCTTCAGGGCCTGGATGATTCTTTTCATTTAATTAAACCTGTTTAAAAATGATCTAAATTGTTCAAAAAATGGGTTCGTAAATGAAACTCTTCTCTCACTGTATCACTAAATCGACACTCCCCTTAAATTTATAAATGGGTATTTCTTTTTCTTCTATATCAAAAAAATCTCGGCTTGATACCTTGAAATATCGAAAAGAAGCTCATAAACTGTATTCCTTGCATTATCACTTGGTCTTCGTTGTCAAATACCGACAAAA
>JAUXAJ010000057.1 GCA_030620005.1 Promethearchaeota archaeon
AATGTGGGATTAAAACATTTTAAAAATAATTACAAGGAAATCATTCAAAAGTTTCAAGAAATTCGAGAAGAAAAATTAAAAAGAAAACAAGAATATGAATCAGCACCAAGCGATAGTTTTGTTTTCAGCAGAAAAAAAGGCGAAGATAAGGTTCTTGACTTAATTCCAGCTCGAGATCCAAAAGCTCTCGAAGATATAATGAGTGCTTTGGAAGATTTAACTGGAGAAAAGTACGAAATTTCGATAGATTTAAGGAAGAAAGAAAAGGAAAGTGTAGAAAACGAAAAAGAAGATAGTGTAGAGAATGAAATAGTAGTAGAAGAAAAAAAAGAACTTTTAAAAAAGGTGAATGAAAAAGACCACGATACAGGTGACCGTATCGTGCCATATACCGTGAAAGACATCGAAAAATTCGAGAAAGAATCTTTCAAGAAAGCCATATGGCGTGGTAGCCAGACAGTAGCTTTTAAAAAATGGCTTGAAAAAAAGAAATAAAGAAAATTTTTTCTGTAAAGAATTAATTTTTTCATCTCTATTATTTCATTTATTTCTTTATTTTGGAGACTTAGCCTTTATAATCACAAAATAGAAATATTATGAAAATTTTATTTATTCAAGACAATGGATAAATTTATGTTTATTTTAGGCTCAAACTGGAAACTAAGTCTAGCCGAATTAGATAACTGTCTTAAATATTCAAAGAATAAAGGAAAGATTGTCGATTATTCTGCTAACATAGTGGTTGTAGAATTTGAGAGTTTACACGAGGATAGATACTACGTGAATAATTTAATGGAATTTCAATATTTATTAGGTGGCTGTCAAAAAATTGCTAAAATTTACGATTTTGTTTATATTCGTGACGCTAAAGAAGCGTTTCCGCTAAAGATTGAGAAATTCAAGCAAGTTGAAAGAGCAAGAAAAAAAATTATTCAAGTTTTAAGTAATGTTCTCGAGGAAATCTTTCCAAGAATAAAAAACGAAAGTCTCTTTTTTGCGGTTTCGATCTATCCTAATCTTTTCGATGATGAATATTATTCAAGTATTATGGTGAAACACGTCCTACCTTTTTTAAACAAAAAAATTATAGAGATTTTGAATCAAAAAGGTTGTAAAAAATCGTCGTATTACAAATATCCAGAGAAAAATATTCAAACAGGTAAACTAAATCCTATTTTTCCACATCATTTAATAAAATATGGTCTATTAAACAAGGATCGAGCTGAAATCGTATTTGGATATACGGAAGAAGGTTTTTACATCGCAAGAACTTTTACGACAGATGACCCTAGCTTTAAAAAGAGAATAGACGAAGATCGGCCATTTAAAGAATTTAAAAGTGCAATTTCTCCAAAATTGGCCCTAATCATGTTTAACTTTTTAAACTTATTTGAGATGAGAGATAAAAAAAGGATCCTTGATCCGTTTGTCGGTAACGGTACAATTCCTTTATTGGCAATAGTTCAAGATTTTCAAGTTTACGGTTCGGATATTGATGACAAAAAAGTAAGTAATACTATAAGAAATGTTAGTTGGTTATTGGAAGATTTAGAAGAACCAATCCCTTTACTCATTAACCAGCATTTTAAAGCTACAGATATCAAAGACTTATCAAAACATTTTGAATCAAACTCCATTGATGGAATCTGCTCTGAACCTCCACTTGGTCCATATTATAGGGATAAACCATATTACATTCAAGCGAAGGAGTTAATAAAAAGCGAGTTAGAACCATTATATAATATATTTTTCGTAGAAGCTTATAAAGTATTGAAACAAAACGCTAGAATATGTATTACTGCTCCGATAATTAGCACGATTGATGGAGGAGATATTCAAATTAATATTAAAAAAATTGCCGACAATAATAATTTTAAGTCAATTCCAATGCTTGATTTTAAAAGAATTATTAACAAATCCAACCAAAAACTTCAATTTAGGAAACAACATGTTATAAGTTTAGTGGACGCTAAAAAAAATCAAATTGTAAAAAGAAAACTATACGTGTTTGAAAAGCAAGATAAATGAAAAAGCATGAATTATAAAGAAATTTTGGATAAAATAGAGGGTGTTTTAGAAGGAGAAGCTCATTTAGACGAATTAGCAAGGAAGAGACAAGACCCTTTTAAGATATTAATTTCAACAATATTATCTGCGAGAACAAGAGATGCAAACACGAGAGAAGCGTCAAATAATTTGTTTTCAAAATACGACACTCCGGAATTAATTGCTCGTGCTGATTTAGAAGATTTAGAGCAACTCGTACGAAAATCGGGATTTTATAAGGTTAAGGCAGCTCGGATTAAAGAAGTATCTAAAATAATTCTTGAGGAACATCATGGAAAGGTCCCTAAAAATTTTGAAGATTTAAAAAAATTACCGGGAGTAGGTGCTAAGACGGCAAATTGCGTATTAGTTTACGCTTTTAAAATACCTGCAATACCGGTTGACACGCACGTACATCGAATCCCAAATAGATTAGGGTGGGTTCAAACAAAAAAGCCCGAAGAAACTGAGAGAGAATTAAAAAAAATAATTCCCAAAGATCAATGGATAAGATTAAATAGACTATTCGTTAAATTTGGACAGCAGATTTGCTTACCAATTAATCCTAAGCATGAATCGTGTCCATTAGAAGAAATTTGTCCGAAAAATTATTCAATGGAAAATGCTAGAAGAAAAAAGAAGAAAACTAAAAAATAAAGTTAATAATAATCGTAATTCTTTTTTCTCCGTTCTTGACTGAAAAGATAACCAAACAAGATCCCTCCAATCAATCCAAACAAGTGCGCCCACAAATTAATCCCCGGTCCGATGGATGAAAGCACGAAAAAAGCCACGTAACCAAGTCCAAGAAATAAAAGCGCGCGTTCCCTGCTCAACGCAATTATCACAAAAGCGGCGCCAATCAAACCAAATATTCCTCCTGACGCCCCTAAACTTATTGAATAAGGCGGTAGTAAGATCAATGAAAATAAATTGCCTATTAATCCTGATAAAAAGTAAACAATAATAAATTCTAGCTTAGAGAATGAATTCTCAACAGCAACTCCAAACAATAATAACGCCACCATGTTGAAAAATAGATGCATGACGTCAGCGTGAAGAAACATGGCAGTAATGAGCCTCCACACTTCAAGTTGCTCAATGACCAGTATATTTATTTGGACAAAAAGCAGCATGAATTCGTAAGGAAAGATCAAATTAAATCCAATAAAACAAAATATATTAATAATTATTAAGGTCAAACTAATTTTGGAATTTTTTAAGCTATTTTGGTCTAATACAATCAAAATTCAATCAGCATGATTTTAAAAATTTTTAAACCTAAAAAATAATAGCTAACGAGAGAATTTAAATTTGTACTTTAGGAACTCATTAAGATAAAAAAAAATCTTGAACGAATAAGACTTGACATCAATTCATTGATATTATCGCAAAGCAATGTTTTTCTGTTATCTAATATTAAAAAAATTAACCAATAAATATTAAATATTGAATTTTTTTTATTATTATACAAATGGAAAGAAATAAAAAGTTTAGATCAAAAAAAAAGCGTTTAATTGATTACTTGATCACTAATAAATTGTTAAAAGATAAGCGCTTGATCAAAGCTTTCATAGATGTACCCCTTGAAGATTTTATTCCTGAAGATTATTTCGATCCTTTTAAATTATACGAAGATATTCCAAACCTTTTTTATTATCAAAATCGAGATAATTACAGGACGATATCAGCACCTCACATGATAACAATCATGTTGCAAGGCTTGGCTTTAGAGTCTAACGATGATTTGCTAATATTAGGCGCTAAAAGTGGATATATAGCCTCTTTGGCCCATAAATTGTCCCCTAATGGAGAAATTATAATTTTAGAAGCAAATTCAGAAATTGCACAAATTACGACTGAAAATTTAAAAAAATTGAATCTAGACCATAATATTGAAGTAATTGTTAAAAATCCTCTAGTAGGCATGCCAGAACTAAGTCCATGGCAAAAAATCTTGGTAACCGGTGCTATTACGCAAGACCGAATTTATCCTTTATTGACACAGCTTGACCCTGATGAAGGAGTCTTATATGCTCCTATTGGAGGGGTTTATATTCAAACGTATACTCAAATTCTAAGAATAGAAGATGATTACTATGGCAAAAAGCAACTTCAAGTAAGATTTACGCCTTTAATGACCCAAATAGAATTGGGCGAGTTAGAATTAATAACGGATTTTGATGAAATAGAGATAAAAGACGATCCCTTAATTGTTGATAATACTTTAAACAAAGTAGACAGAAAATATGGAAAAAAAGTAAGCATCAAATATACTTCGAATATTTTAGATAATATTGAATTGGAACCAATATCTGAAAAGAAATCAATAGAACCAGAAAAAATTGGTATCCTGCTAGTCCACTTGGAAAACATTCTAAGGTTTGTCGTTAAGCTCAGAAGGGAAGAAGATGTCGAGTCTTGTTTTGATTTAATTAGTGCCATCGAAGCTCAAATTGAAAAACTTAAAGTTTTTAAGAAAACGTATAATCTAAAAATAAAGCGAATGTCGAGCGTTTTAAATCAGATTAGGACTTATTTAATTGTAAGAAAAGAATTAGAAAAAAGAGAAGTTTCAAAAGTACTGGATAAAAAATTAGAGATTATTAAAAAACAGATGGAAGATTTAAAGATCTTGTCAGAAATAGTAGAAGAAGAAATCAGATTGATTCGAGAACTCTAATTTTTTAAAATGTATCTTGTAATGTTTAAAAATCTTCTTATCTTAACGTCGTTATATCATTGGTGAGTTACTTTTCAAGAAAGTCAAGAATAGCTTTCATGAAATCTGGTAAATCATTAGGAGTTCTCGAAGTAATTAAATTACCATCAATAACTACGGGTTTATCTTCGAATTTTACACCAGCATTTATCATATCATCTTTAATTGCAAAATAACTTGTTGCCCTGCGATTCTTAACGATTTTTGCTGATATCAAAACCCAACCCGCGTGGCAAATGGCACCAACCAGTTTTCCTTGTTCGTTGATTCTTGCCACAAAATCCAAAATTTTTTGATTTCTTCTTAGATAATCTGGGTTCTTAGTTCCTCCAGGAACAATTACTCCATCGTACTCATCTGCACTAGCGTTATCAATTGATAAATCGGGTTCAAATGGATATCCATGTTTTCCTTCAATCGTTTTTTTTTTTAGACTGATTAACTCTGTTTCGTAACCTGCTTCGATTAATCTTATTCTCGGATAATGGAGTTCTAAATCTTCATAACCATCCGTAGCTAAAAAAGCTATTTTCTTTGTCATTGTTCATTTCCTCCTTTATTTCGATATTTTTAAATACTTTTACTAGATATTGTATAATTAAATTACATAACATTTCTTATTTTATAATTTGGATAATAATTGATTATAGTTATAGTTAGTTCCTTCAGGTTGAAATAAAATTGTTTAAAATCCCTACATACACAACCAATACAATGATTATGATGAGTAAGATGTTATATGGGGTAGGTATTAATTTATAAATTGTTTTTTCCTTATAAACTTCGTATTCTTTCCCAAATAGAGGTAGAAGCATGTACTTTTCTTCCAAATAACACTCTATAAAAACAGTTAAGATGACAAATGGAGAAAATACTAAAGATACAAACGAATCGAACACGAATGCCAGGCCTAACATTATTAAAATTACTGCAGACATCATTGGATGGCGTACAATCTTATAAGGCCCCCCCGTAATTAATTTATATTTTCCTTTAACTAAACCCCTATTTTTATTAATTTTTAACGCTGAACTACTGAGTTTAACCCCTAAACCCATGAATATCATTCCTATTAAAAAAAACCACACCCAATATTGGAAAAAATAACTAATTCCACTTATAATACTTGAGTTAAGGACCGATAATAAGATTATTGGAACATTGAAGAAAAATAGAAACAACTTCGTGTATATCTCCCAAAATCTACTTTTAAGATTTTTTGTTATTAAAAATACGATCCAATATCCAAAAAAATTTACGAAAAATAATGTAATTAAAATGAGATTAATGAGTATCATATTTTTTAAAATTTTTCCTACACTAAAAAAATAACTAATATTTAAATTCAATTTTTGCCATGACTGCTCAAGAAAACCCCATCCTTCATTTAAGGATGAGTTGTTCAAATTCCAATTAATTCAAAGATAGTGTTCAAAGATAGTGTATGATATTTGATTAAAAAATTAAAAAAAATTAGATAAGATACATGATTCATAAAAAATATATAATCTAAAAAATTATAAAAAGGAGAAAATTTTATAAATCTAATTCGAAAAACTTTTATATTCTATTAATAATAGAACATGAAGTATTAAAAATAGAGTAGAGTGAATAAATAATATGGAAGAAGAAAAAAAACTTTTAATTATGAGAATTTTGGGAATTCTTGGAGCAATTCTACCCCTACTTAACGGTTTTATGTTTTTTCTTACAGGTGGAATTATTAGTATAATTGGTGGAATTCTATATATAGCCGTTGCCATAGTTCTTATAATCATGTGCATAAAGCCTAACAAGCCAATCCCATTCAAAGGTCTTTTATTATTGATACTAGGAATCGTCATTATTGTATTAGGTTTTGCGTTTAGTACTGATATGGGTATGGTGGGTATAGTTATTAGTGGAATTATCGTCGCTATCGCAGGGATCTTAGATTATGTTATAAAATAAAATTCGGGAAAAATATTTTTTTTTTTTTTTTATGTGGGCGCAAATTAGTCCTTGTCGACAAAAATGTCCTTTCACCTTGAAATCTCATCACAGGAAATTAAAACTCGATGCATTTTTTCGAAAATACTTAGTTCGTCATAAATAATAATAGATGACATGAAAATATAAATCTAAACTGAATATAAACTAAGTAAATGCTCAAAAATAGAATTTCGTAATAAATCAGAAAACCATTACACCCTATCTTTTTAAATGTCGAGATGTAATGTATCTTTTAAATCTTTTTTAACTCATGCTGTGGCTATTAGTTAAAAATCGTGATTTTGTTTACATACTACGTATCTTTGCCTCCTTCACCTTATATTACATGGCATTTTTAACTGGAAAAAGAATTAAAGAAGCAGGGGTACTATCAACTACAACAGGATTTACTATTTATCTCAGTTTATTTAGTACATATCATTTATTTGGCACGATTAGTATTTTTTATCCTGAACTTGCCCTTGGATACTCATTCGATTTACTTACGAATACCATCATGCTGCTTGGCATGACCATTTTTATCATTCTTAATGAAATCGATGAAGTTTTACATACATACAATATAGACACCAAAAAAAGGTTTAAATATCCTTTTAGCGTTATTTCTACTATTGGGATAATTACCCTCCTACTATTGTTTTTATATTCAGGCTTAGATCTCACAATAGCATTTATATTCATTCTCATACCTTTTATTATCACATCCAATAGATTGGGGAAAAGATTTGAAACTTTAGAAATTGTAAAAAAATCTAATCCTTTACCATGGTTTTATAGCGGGTTAGTTCTTACTGGCTTTTCAAATTTTCTAAATAATCAAATACTTTTTAACCTTCTGGGATATTGGATTCTTATCGTAACGACAATTTGTCTAATTGTTGGTGGAATGTTGATGACAAGGGGTTGGAATCGACTTCCTAGTCTTTCTGAATTTGAATGGATGATTAAAATGGAACGATTATTTGTAATACACTTGACTACTTCCAGCGTGATTTATGAATATAATTTTCAAACATCGCTCAAATCTAACGCTGACGATCAAGTAGAAGGAGATCTAGCAGGGGACCGCAATCGGAGGAATTGATATGCTCTTAGGGGAGATTTTAGCAAGTAAAGGACACGTTAAAGAGATTGATCATGGCAATAAAAAAATCATATTCACTCATGGAATGGAAACCGCAAGTATATTAATTACCACAGGTCAATCTGCTGAATTCAGATATCGATTAGAAATGTTTCACATCTCATTCGAGAGACAATTTAAAGACATTTTAAAAGACTGGGACGGTAGAGTAACTGAATTTGCTAAAACTAAAGAGTTAATTAGAAAGTTCTTATAATTATATAAATTAATAGAAATTCCGCACTTGAACTTGAAAAAATATATAAAAATCTAAGTACATGAAATCGTGTTGCCCTCAGAATTGCTCTCTAATTTCTGGAGTTTTTGAATAGAAAATCCTACAAAATTTTGCCACGAATTATTATTTTTACATCATTAATCATTTGATTTAAGAATTAGTACCTTTCTTTTTTTTTTTTTGCTCTTGAAGATTGATAAGCGAACTCAATGATTTCGTGAATATATTAAGGTTTTAATAAATATTGACCAAAAATTTTTTAATTTTTAGACAACATTGCTATCTATAGAATTTTGAAAAGAAAATAATTATTAGATTTAAATGCCGGAACTTATTTCATTAAGATGTTATTATTATCGGGAGGGAAAAGACGAAAATAAGTTAAAGGAATTAATTGCACCACCCTACGATGTTATTTCAGAAGAAGAAAAGTTCGAACTGAAAAAAAACCAGGATAACATCTGCCACGTTATTCTTCCAGAAACTTACGAAGCCGCAGGCAAAAAATTAGAAGACATGATAACTAATCAAACTCTCATTACAAATAAAAATAGATGTATTTGCATTTATGGGATAGTTTATAAAAGACCTGACACTGGAGAATTAATTAGCCGCTACGGCTTCGTAGGATTGTTAAAATTAGTTGAAATCTTTCCGGCGAACGATGGTATAATCCCCCACGAGAGCACATTTAAAAAGTATACGGAAGACAGGTATAGTTTAATTAAAGAAACGGATGCGAATTTTTCCCCAATTTTCACAATTTATGATGGGAATGGTTCTGCTGAAAAAGTAATTAAAAAGTATATAGATAAAAAACAATTTCTTCAAGTAATAGATTCTGACAACTTTATTCACAAAATCTGGGAAGTGTGGAAGGAAGAAGACGTAGAGGCCATACAAGAAATTGTTAAAAGGAATTCAATCATCATCGCAGACGGACATCACAGGTACATCACGTGCCTTCGTCATAGCAGACATGGTGGTTGCAAATATATAATGGCACTATTCATAGATTTCAACGATCCTGGTCTCATAATCTACACGAGTCATAGGCAAATTCACAAGCTTTTCGTAAATGGTGTGGAAGAATTAAAAGAAAAGATTTCTGATAAGTTTGAAGCAATAGACATTGCAAGTTTAATAGACTTGAAAAAAATCATGGTCGAGAATCGAGGAAATCACGTGTTTGGATGTTATTTTAAAAATAAATATTTGTTCTTGAAATTAAAAGAAAAGATAAAACCCGAAGAAATCATTCATGGGAAACATTCAAAACAATGGAAAAATTTAAATCTTCCTATATTGCACAATATCTTATTTAAAGATCTTGGAATTGAAGAAAATGACGTGAGTTTTGTAAAAGGGATCAAGAAGGGCATTCAAAATGTTGATCGTGAAGAAGAAATTAAAGCCTTATTTATTGTAAATCCAACTTCATTACAAGAAGTGCATGAAATTACCAGACTAGGAGAAATAATGCCTCAAAAGTCAACGTATTTTTATCCCAAACCTCTTTCAGGCTTGGTCATACACGTGCATTCTGACGAAATTGAATAAATTTAAAATCCCAATGAGTCTGGTAGACTTAGTACGAAATATATACTTTTTCTAAGCAAGAAGGCTTTGATTTTTAAATATGAAATCGTCTAAACTTAGTAATAATAAGTGGACATTACTTTAAAATAAAAAAAAAATAGTATGGAGAATATATTTTATAGAATAATTACATGTACTTTTCCTTAAACTCCTTTAATTTTGCTTCAATTCCATCAGCAACTATCCCAACGATCATTTTATCACCATGGGCTTTTACTTCCAGCGCAAAGTTCTTGAACTGATGAACAGCTGGACCAGGGGGTAAAGTGTCTTTTGCCTCGTCTAGTATCATACCTAATTGAGTGCCTTTAATTCCTTCTTTCAATTTTTTAAATATGTTATCAAAAACCTCAAGTAATTGCGCCTGTTTTGTAGGACTTACTTTTGTTACGGGAGTTTTACTAGGTTCGCCAGCAATAGAGACTGCTTTAGATGCTCCCACTCCACCTCTACCTTTTACAATAACTTGTGGTTCACCTCGAGGATAATCTCCGGAACCTTGGCAAGAATAATTAATGGTAATTGACTCATTCCCCTTTAATTCAACAATTTCTACATTTAGTTCTGATTCTTCACCAATTTTATTGATTTCGTACTTTAGATCTTCAGGATTGAAATCAGTTAGGGTAAATCCAGCGGGAATCTTATCCTTAACAACGATGTTTTCCAGTTCAACATCACCCTTGTTTTGAATTCGAACTGAAATGCTGAATTCTCCTTCTACACTACCAGGTTTAATGCTTTTAAGCGTTTTTAATTTTCGTTGAATGTATTTAATCTTAATTACGGGCTCCTCAGGTGGACTTATGACAAGATCTAAACCCCTTCGTGGAGCATTAGCTTTAATCTCAACTGGAGTGTTATATCGGACTTCAGGTTTTGGATTCTTAGCAAGAAGAGGATAACTCATTACTAATTTAGAGTTTGGTGGGAGTTGTTTTTCTAAACCATGTAAATCGACGGAAATGGTATGTTTGGTATCAGGATTCTGATCTTCAGGTTCAATTACAAATTTTTTAACGAATTCTTGCCGATCTTGAATTTCAATTGAACCTTCTGGATTAGTTACTATCAATTTAATTTCTTTTACCAGGGGTGGCATAAAATCAGGTGGAATTTCGTCGCTAATTTGAAGAGCATCTATGCTTGAAGTTCCCGTGTTAGGAATAGAATTTTCAATTTTCATATCTGTATTTGCATAAGCGCCCACTTCGGGTGGTATAATTGCTTTATGAACTTCTGAGGCTAAAACGGGATATATAGTGGACTCTTTATTGATCTCACCAATAACTCTCGTAATTAGTTCGAATAACGGTGTAAATTCGATTTTTGATTCTAATTCTGGGACATTTTCTTCCTCAAGTTTGAAATCAAAATCCCAAGCATTTCCAGGCTTTAGTTCAACATTTGGAGTTTCTGAAACAACAATCTCACTACCAGTAGCAATTTTATGAGAGACTTTAACGTCTTCTAGTCTAACCATGAATTCAGAATCGTTATTAAATTCTACATTATAATCCCAAGTTCCTGGATTAGTCCCCTCATCCCTACTTACTCCGCTCATCGAATCTGTAAGACCTCGTACTTCAGGATCCATCAATGTTAATTTATAACTGTTAATCAAGTAAAGTACTTTCAAGGCACCAAGAGATTGAGTATTTCTATCGTTTACAGTACCCAGACATTTTACGTTCAATTCAGCAGTTTCTTTTCCCGCTAAAGAGCCAATTTCCCATAGTAAAACTCTTTTTCCACCTTCTTCCTTTAAATCGGCGTTACCTAAATTAGGACTCAATATTTCAATATCTTGGAGAATTTCCGGCATTTCTCTTGTAGCTTTTATATCTATAATGGGTAAATCTAATGTATTCGTAAAAGTTAGTTTTAAATTGCATGAGTTTTTGTTTTGATAAAGAAATGCGTTATTTACGGTATCACCCGTTTGTCTTTCAGTATCAAATGTTTCAACTACTTTTAAGCACGCTGCCTTCATGTTTTGAATCTCGTATTCGTCTACATGCTCCTGACCTGGATTCAAAGCTCCACAGCTAACTACTTTTGAAGAAGCAGTAGTATTCACTATTTCTTTTAAATCATTTATTAAGTTCCAAAGTCTACTTTTTGAAGATCCATTTTTTACAACAACTTTTCCGTCTCCTTTAATCTCTACTTGTTCCGACATTTGGCCAAGTTTGATATATTCTTTATCTGTAATATCTACAATGATAAGATTTTCTGACATTTTGACTCATTCTTTTTCATTTTTATGTTTTATTAAAAAGATTTTTACAAAATGATAATATAGTGTGCAAATATAAATTTTATTTATATGTTAATATTGGGTAAAAACAATTTTATATAAACAATACTAATTTTACTCAAATGGTTAAAGATATTTTTTGGTCAGTAATTAAAGATTTTAACAAATTAATGAGCGTGGCAATTGAAGGACCGAATTGTATTGATCCTAACATTTGTAAAGGCGATTGCTGTTCTATTAAAATTGATGTTCCTAAATTATTAGCAAAACGATACATCAAGATGGGATTTGCGTTAAAAAATGACTTCATTAGAGGCGATGTTTTTAGTTTTCATTTAAGATTTGACGAGAAAATGGGAAAATGTTTTTTGTTTGATAAAAAAATTAACGGTTGTAGCGTTCATGATTCTGGAATCAAACCACCACAGTGTTGGATTTACCCTACAAACTTCTCAATTCCAAAAAATGTGAATGAAGTAAATTGTAAAAGAGCTAAAGGATGGAAAATTATTTATCCTGAGAAAACCAAAAAAGCCGAAGAATTATTGAAAAAATATGTTTTTTTCTGTCAAATTGAAGCAAAAAAGGAATTAAAAAATATAAATAAGAGAATTGGTAGAAATTCTTCTAATAAATCCATGGAAAAAGTACGTGATTTAAGAAAAAGGATTCAAGACACGGCTCCATATCAATTAGGTGGTTTTATAGACGCTTGGAATGAACTTAAAATTTTATCAGCTGAAGGTATCTCCTTACAAATGAAAAAATTTTGCCAAGAATTCAATGCAAAATGTAGTTATATCCTAAATGATAATTTCTTGGAATGCTCGTCCATTTGTGAAAAAATAGCTGATGAATTAATAAAAGTTATACAAGAAAATTTGTATCATTTCATTAAAACTAATGATCCAGATACAGATGGACAATATCCATTATACAAGTTATTTCAATTTGTTTCCAATGAGTAGTATTGAAGAATTTTAGAAAAAATATCTTCTAAATAATATTTGTTTTTTTATAGGATAAAGGAGTTTGTTTTTTTATAGGATAAAAAATAAAAAATAAAAAGATTGAGTGTGTCCCATGGAAATAGAAGGAAAAGATTTAAACGCATTAGCAGAAATGATATTTTCTAAAAAATATGAATACATAAAAGGCCCTTTAAAATATAAAGGAAAATCAGGAAAAACCTGGACATTTAATGCGCTTGTTAAGAGTGCGGATTCGCTTTTTGGCATTTTTATACGAGATTGGACCCGCGAAATCACCATTACTCAATTACGTCAATTACATAAGGCTTGCGCTGATACTCCGGAAATAAATGGAGGGATAATGGTCTGTAACTTAATTACAGACTTTTCTCGGGATTTTTGTTCGCAGTTTGGATTACAATTATTATCGAGAGGAAGGTTAATCTCAAAGATCTTACAAGATAGAAAAAAAGATATAAATTAAGGGCTTATCAATAACATAGTGGAGTTTTAGACAAGCATCGTTAATAACGACAATGTGTTAAGTTCCAATGAAAAAAAGCATCATAAAAAAAAATACATTTTTAGTAAAGCTAGCAAGTGGTAAGCGAATTCTTATTGCTTTTCCCATATCAAAACCATCACATAATACACTTCTGACCTACTCAAAATAAAAACGATTTCCTTCTTTCCTATAGTAACTACGATTTAACTTATAACAATCAACGCAGTACCACGCTTTAATATAGGGATTAAACGTCATATCTTTGTCTGCCACGCCACAAGTAGCACATTTACATATGGAATCATTACGAAAACGTTCAAGCTTGTTCCTTTTTTCGAGAAGTTTGTGAATTTCATCCCTGTCAACGAGATTACGAGGAGTTCCGTCCTCTTCATATTCGAGTTCTTGAATCTCTTTCCTTATTAAATACCACTTATCAGACACCGCCTTTAATAAGACAAGGCGCAGATTATTTCTGAATCTCCTTAACTTTGGGTCCTTGATCTTGATGGTTTTTTTTCGCTTCATGATTAAAACAAGAAAATCCAACTATTTATAATTTACGGAATGTAATTTTATCGGGACATATGAGAGCCATTTGTATTTCGTAATCCTGTTTATCACCGTAAAATCTTTCGGCAGCTAAAGAGTAATAATCTTTTAAAAATAGAACGGGTCCTAAATTCTTTAATTTTCTTTTTCTAACATTGTAATTCCGCTGGAGGCATATTAATCAAATAATTGTAAGAGATACACCTAGATTAATTTAAGCATCTAGATCAGATCTTCACTGAAAAATTCTTTTAAAAAGATTTAAATTAACTTTTCTTAATTATTATCTCATTTAAAAAATGTCAATACTTATGACTGATTTCGTATCAATTTTAGATTACTGATCATATGTATTAAAATTGATTAATTTATAATCCCATTTGTTTCAATTTTTCTGTGTTATGTAGCGCATCTTCCTTACTTATAGTATACATCACAGCAAATAAAATAGCTCCTGCTATTAATATAAAAAATAGAATTATGCTAATTTGTATTAATAATCCCATGAATGCTACATCAGTATGAGTACTAGGGTCACTAGAAACAAAACCCGTATTGATCGATACAATCGCAAATATTAAAGTCTGGATCGCATAAGAATATGCTGTAAACACCCTTAATACGCCGATATAAGTGCCTTCTTCGCGCTTACCTGATTGAATAACTGCGTTATCAATTGTTTCGGCATTTATATAAATTCCAGTTACTATTACCCCGCCATAGCTAAGTCCTCCAAAAATACACAGGTAATTCAAGAATGAAACTGGTAATAAGAATAACGATAGAAAAAATAGACTTAAACAGATTAAACTTATGATCGAACACTTTTTCGCTCCATGCTTTTTAACCAATGGAATGAGAAGCAATGATCCAACAAAAGTCATGATTAGGACTATTACAAACGGAAGTATTGCCTCTAAAGAACCGATATCGTAACCAAGTCCATCATAGAAGAAAAAAGGTAATCCGTTTAAAAAACAAATTCCCGCAACTGAATATAAAAAGAACATTATAACATACGCCATCCAATTTCTATCCGTAAATATTCGAACTAGCGTTTCTTTAAGTGAGGAGTTGCTCTTGTCACCTCGATTTAAGTCTAATTTCGCTCTAAATGCTCTCATCTCTTTATTTTCATGAGCACCATAAGAAAACGGAACTAATATGATGTATGATAAAATAACACATATTATTACGGTTCCAATATACGCATTTTGATCATCTTCTCCCCCCAAGCTTCCTATTATTAGAGGAATAGAAATAACCATAAAGACTTGGAAAATAATGCTTACAACCTGTCCCGCTCTTATGCTTTTAGAACGCTCGCGTTGTCCTCGGAATAAATCTGGAAACATTGCAGATTGATTAATATCGCTAATCGTTGCCATTGTCTCGTAAAGGCACATCATTATTAAGAACCAAATTACTGAAAGCATCAAGTTATTTGGATCGTTTACAACAAAAGTAAAAAAACATAAAATCAAGAATATTGGTTGTAAAATACGACCCGTCATTATCCAAGGAAATCGTTTTCCATATTTTTCAGTAAATCTAGTTGAGCGATCAGCAATATATCCAATTACAGGATCGTTAAATGCATCAACTGTAGAATATATAAGATATATTATAGAAATAGTAATCTGAGGGAATAATAAAATATGAGCTGCATAATATTGAAGCCTTCCCCACATGTTTACGATCAATGCTCCAGCCGGACCTCCCATTGCCCACGCCCAATATTTAGCATTTTTGTGAGGCGTTCTACTAACTAAATCGGTGCCGTTCTTTCCTTCTGATCCAGACATTTTTTCTTCCTTTTGGTGAGCAACTCAATTTTTCATTTATTATTTATTAATTATTATTTATTAATTATTATTTATTATTTATTAATATTAGAGCAGTATTAAATTTAAAATTTGAAATGTAATGTGTTTTGAGATTTCATGAACGATACTAATAAACAATCTGCTCATTTAGATATTGATTTATCTTTTGAAGAGCGAACAAGAATGAGGGGTTTGACATTGATAAGATCAACGACACATTATATGTGATCTTACCAGGCGAGTCAGAATACACTCCTTTGACCTATTTTGGAATTTTTGAATTAAAGTAAGTTTATAGAGAAATTTATCGTGAATAAGCTATATAAAACTGATTAAGACAATTTGAATAATCAATTAAATGCATTCTTATAGACGGCAAAAATCTAAAACTTGCAGAGATACAATGTCATGCAAAAGTGGTAGAAGATCAAAAAAAAGTAGTAGAATTGTTTAATTTACGAAACTAGATGAATTAATTTATAATTCATCCTTCTTTTGTAAAATTAGCCAAGATCGGTTTTTTAAAATATTTAATTTTACGCCTATAAAAATTTTAATTATCCCTTTATTGATAATGTCGCTCTTTTTAAGATAACTCGCCTATTATTTATTTTAGCGCTTTAAAAATTGCTTTGCCCATTTTGAGAGCTTCTTCATCTAATTGTTTTATATTTCCAATCTGGCTTGAAATATAGTATATCTTAGCTGTTTTTTCTAATAGTTCACAGGATAATAATGCCCTGCTCATAGTTTTACCGAAACCTAATGATCCATGATTTCTTATTATGATGGTGAGACTTGTCTTATTTACAATTTCAGAAACATGTGCAGCAAGTTCTCTTGAGCCAGAACGCTTGTAAAGGGAAGTAATAACAATTGGATGCCCGATAAAAAAAACTTGATCATCTACAATTGGAGGAAGTTCTGCATCAAGGACTAATCCAACTGCTGTAGAGTAAACGGGGTGATAATGAATGATTGCATTCACATCCCTTCGAGCTTTATAAATTGCCATATGTAAATATGTTTCGGATGTAGCTGGCAATTTACCTTCAATTACTTCAAATTTATCTTCTTCACTTGAGAACTCAACTACAAGCATATCATCGAGTTCGTAGTCTTTAATATCTTTTCCGCTAGGTGTACAGATGATCTTTGTTCCTTTTTTTTCAATTCGCATTGTAATGTTTCCCGAAGATCCAAGGGTCAGGCCTTTTGCAAGCATCTCCTTAGCCGCATCAAACACGATTTGTTTCTGTTCTTCATGCATTAACTTTTACCTTTAATTAATCTATTAATATAATTATTTTTTAATATTAAGGAATTGTAAATGAACTTTATTCCATTTTTTATATAATTTGCGATATGTTTTAGTGTTCTTTATATCAGGTTCAAATATTTTTTCTAAATGTATCATATTTTCAGCAGCATCATTTATATTTTTATATATTCCAACACCAACAGAAGCCAAAACAGCACTTCCTAGACCCGAGCCTTCCTTTATTGTAAAAGTTTTAATTGGTGTTCCAAGCACATTGCATAATATGCTCGTAAAAATATTACTTTTTGCTTGACCCCCCGTAAGTGCAACATCTCCTGCTCCAATTTCCAACCCCGCAACTTCTTCAACTTGAGCACAGTTTTTCTTGACAATATACGCAAAATTTTCAAGCAATCCTCGGCAAAATTCTGCTTGAAATACATCAGATGATATAATAGGCAAAGGGATCAAAAATCCGCCGTATCCCAATCCTGTTAAACCGCCGTAATTTGCGACAGTTCCCCCAAAATTTGCGAAAAATCCCCCAGAGCCGGGAGAAGCTTGTTCGGCTAGGTTATCAATGTCGGGATAATCAAAATTAAATACTTTTTTAATCCAGCGAAGGTAATGACCAGTTTCTCCAGCATCAGAGTCCACAGTCCACATGTTAGGAACCACATGACAACAAGTCCAAATCCTAAATTTTTCATCGACACATGGCTTTGAGGTAACCATTTGCACGGGAGTGGATGTCCCGGCAACTATGCAGGTTTGGCCTGGTTTGGTGGTTTTTGTCCCGAGCAAAGCACATTCGGTATCTGCGCCCCCAACAACGACTTTGATTTTTGGAGAAATTCCCATTTTACGAGCAATATCAGGATCGATTCCTTCACATATTAAAGTCCCTGGTTCTTTGAGAGCTGGTAAAATATGTTCTGGAAAATCCAGAAGCTCTATTAGTTCTTTCGACCATTCTCGCTTGTGGACATCGTAAATCCCTGATTCGCTGGCATTGGATGGTTCTGAAATGTACTCTCCAGTCAGTCGAAATAGAATCCAGTCGTTAATCATTAAAAATTTATAAATTTTTTCGTATATCTCTGGCTTGTTCTTTTTAAACCAAGCTAACCTTGCAGGCATGAAAATTATTGCAGGTAAATGTCCCGTAATGTGCTGGAGCTTTTCTTTTAATTTTCCTTGTATTTCCATTCCTTCCATAAAGGCTCTGGCATCTATATTTGGTCCCGCATATAATTCCTTCCCATCTTTATCAAAAAACACGCAACCTTCGCGCATGCTTGTCGATGAAACAGCAACAATATCTTTTGGGTTTATTTTTGAAGAATTTATGGATTGCTTTACAAGGTTGCATAAAATATTCCAAAATTCACTGGCGTCAAAATCAAAAATAGGGACTTTATTTTCTCCAAATGGTTTCCAATTTTCATTATATTTCCACTCTTTAGAAGAATTGGCAATGAGTTCTCCAGTAACTGAAAAAATAAAACTTTTACCGGTTCCCGTTCCAAAATCTAAAGTTAAGATAAATTCTGACATGATAATCACAAATTTAGCATGTTTTTAACAAGTAAATTGGTTATTTTATATTGTATTTTCGAGCACGTTTTGGAGTAGCACCTGCAATAAAATCCTTTATATCCTCGTAGATCATTTTTGAATAATGATGGATGACATCGGTCGTTTGTCCTCCGATATGAGGGGTTGTTATAACCTTATCTAGGTCCTTGTAAGGACTGGCTCGACGCCCAGTAGGTTCTCTATTATAAACATCAATAGCAGCTCCAGCAATTTTATGTTCTTTTAATGCTTGTACTAGCGCTTTTTCGTCAGTTATCCTCGAACGGCCCAAATTAATCAAAAATGCGGTTGGTTTCATTAAAGAAATCATATCTGCGCTTATTAGACCTTTAGTTTCCTTATTGTATACAGCGTGTATTGTAACGAAATCAGATTCCTTCATCAAAACATCCAAGGCAACTACTTTTCCGTCCACATCTTCTACCCGTTCGGGTTTGACGTACGGATCATAAATTAATACATTCATGCCCATCGCTTTCAAGATCTTTGCAACTTTGTATCCAATTGCGCCTAGTCCAACTATACCTGCAGTTTTGCCTTCGAGTTCCACTCCTATACCAGCAAGGATTCCTTCCAAGCCTTTCCACTCGCCATTTTGAACAGTGTTATGCATGGGAATAACATTTCTAGCTATACAAATCATTAAGCCAACAGTTAATTCAGTAACTGCAGTTGCATTTCGTCCGGGACATGCCGTAACCGTAATATTTGCTTTATTTGCTGCCTCCACGTCAATGTTAACCGGATTTCCGCGAGCGCAACAGATTAATTCAAGGCCGCTAACAGCTTCGAAGAAATCTTCTCTTAACACTTCAGCTTCACAAATTATTATTTTAATATCTTCTACTTTAATCTTTTCTAATAGCTCGACTGAATTGTAAAGCTTTTTGTTTTCTACCCAATCTTCAACCTTTAACTCGCTGACAAGCTCTTCTATTTGCTTTCTGTATTTAGGACTTAGTTTTATTGTCGAAAATGCCTTCATAAAAAACCTCTCATGAATATTTTTGAAATACGGAAAAGGATTATAAATATTTTTTAAAAAATCTATTAAATCTTGAAAAAGTGGTATATTTCCTAACCAATTCTTTTAGAAAATTATATTTTTATTTTTTTATTTTTTTTTATTTTATTTATTATTTATTGAGGGTATTTTTAAATCTATAAGAATATCGGTTTTTTAAAATATTTTAATTTTACGCCGACAAAAATTTTAATTATCCCTTTATTGATCATGTCGCTCTTTTTAAGATAACTCGTTTAGATTATTTACGAACTAAACAATGAAATATGGAATGTCCGTGGTAAAAAGACATTGACTGTGACTGAGTTTTCCGACGAAATAAAGATTATTGAAGCAGATAAGTCTTTCGTCCAAAAGATATTTAATAAATATCCGCACATTCCAAAGACGAAGGAAATAGTTATATCTGTTGAAAATTTCATTCACGAACTCACCTATTAGTAATGTGAAATCAATAAATTTAAAAAATATAAATAAAAAATTAAAAACATTGGCAAAAAAAACATTGGCAAATATGATCAATTCAAACCCGAAGACCATCACGAAGGTGCTTGAAAATGTGTTTAATCCATCAGGAGTTAATCCGGTAGAGCAAAAATGGGAATATTCAACAAAAGAAGGATTAAAATAGTAATTCCCCCTATTATAAAAGGATTTAAATAATTAT
>JAUXAJ010000381.1 GCA_030620005.1 Promethearchaeota archaeon
AAATCTGGATTACGAAAAAAATGGAATTTAGTAGAAATAGGATTAATTAAATGTGCTATTTTAGAAGGAGTAAATTATTTGGATAAAGCTTATATGTCTTTGTTCTTTAGGCCATTTAAGGGTTATGCTTGGATATTCCCTTTAGATGAGAAACGATTTAATATTGGATGTGGTACATGGCAAGAAGAAAATTTAAATTATAATTTACACCAAATTTATAATGATTTTTTAAAAGATCCATTTTTAAAAAAGTTCTTTCCTAATACTGATTATAAGGAAATTTGGAAGGCAGCTTATCCTGTTCCGGCGATTGGAGTAAAAGAAAAAAGTCTATTTAGTGATAATTTAATGATTATTGGAGACGCTGGTGGCTTTGTTTCACCTATAAGTGGTGAGGGAATACACCCTAGTGTCGTATCTGGACAAACTGCTGCTGAAACTGCTGTTAAAGCGCTTGAAAGCGAAGATATTTCCACTAAAATGTTAAAAAAGTACAAGACATATCCAAATATTAAAAAAATCATTAGAAATTTTAAATTGAAATTATCTTTGGTTGATTTCTTTTTTGAAAATAAAGGTAAAAACCTTTCAAAAATGTTGGAAATTTCTGAAAAAGACGAAGAATTTAGAGAAGAAGTTATTAGCATGTTTTTATTTAACACTGCCCCTTCGAAGGAATTTCTATCAAGAATCAAATCAAGTTAAAAAAGGGTAAAATTTCCTTTTTAATTAAAATATCCTTCAAATTTTATTTAATAATATACTCATTAACCTAATAATTTTGCCATGGTTTTAAAAGCATATTAAATAATTCTAATTAAATGGTAGAATTAATGGGCTCATTGTTCACAATCATCGCAATTGTAACGTGGGCTCTTGCGTCATTAGTGTATAAATTTGGAGTAGGAAAAACAGATGCTAAAGCAAATTTATTGTTTAGGCTAATAATGGTCTCAACCGCAACCTTGATTTTTTCTTTAATTTTTGGAAATTACGATCACATTTCAATGTTAAATAATATTCAACTATTTGATTATCTGATTGCTTGTTTAATCTCTGGAGCATGTGTTACTGCGGGCGATTTGGCGTATTTTACTTCACTAGAAAAGATTGATGCGTCCAGAGCATATCCGCTCATACAATTGAGTTTAGTGTTTGTATATCCATTAGCATTTATCTTCTTTGGAGAAGAGATAACTATTTCCGTTTTTTTAGGGGGTATATTGATTCTTTCGAGCGTTTTTATATTAAGCATCAAGGACAAAGATGAGAAAGGGAGTTCTGAAGATATAAAGCAAAGCGAAAGTCTATTAAAATCAGAAAAGGGCAGCGTGAATGAACAACATTCAGAACAAATATTCATTGGTGTAGTGTTAGCTTCATGCACGGCGTTCTTATGGGCCATTGCAATTGTCTCTTTTAATCAAGCAAGAATAATAAGTAATGATGTATTATTTACAAATTTCTTTCGAGTTCTTTTTGCAACAATAATCGTAGCAATATTGGGAATATTCAAGCGGGGATACTATTCTAGTTTTAAAAAAGAAGAGAGAAAAAATCTAAAATATTATTTTATTTTTGGCATGGCAGGGTCATTATCTCTTGGCTTGGCGGATGCCTTCTACTATAAGGCAGCGGAAATCAACGGGTTAATTTTAACCTCAACATTTACGGCAAATACTCCAATGGTCCAACAAATATTTTCAATTATTTTCTTAAAAGAGAAATTTCGCAAAAGGTTTATAATTGCTGTATTTTTAATAATTTTAGGTAATTACATTATCTTGTTTCTATAACCTTTTGAGTTAGATTTTAATGATCAAAACCGAGATCGTTCTTTTGACAAATAACGTTGTTATTCCTTTCCAGATACTTGGATTAGATTTTATCAAATTGAATAAAATGTTTGCTACTAAATCAATCGCGGAACACGGGTTAGGTTTTCTAATCAACATATACGATAAAAAAAACTCTGAAGAACAATATACTAGTGAATTGAAAAAGCAAATTATATTTGATACAGGAAGCACGAATTTTACTTTTTTACATAATTATAATATAAGAGGATATAGTTATAACGATGTGGGTTATATCGTTCTTTCTCATTGGCATTACGATCATGTAAGTGGCCTTTACAAGATATTAGAACAAGCTAATCAAGAAATTTCGATAATATGCCACGAGCACGCTAATTTTGAGAGATTTTTTAAAAGATCCATGGAAGTTAAAAACAGCGATTTAAAAGGCAAGACGCGCCAAGAAATTCTACCGTTATTATCATCGTCAAAAATAGTAAATCAAGAACCAATTAACCTCACAAAAATCGAAGAATTGGGAGGAAAGGTTATTTTTTCTAAAAAAAATTACGAACTCTTAGATACAGGAAATTTAAAGATAATAGTGAGCGGGGAAATCAATAGAAAATACGAGGACGAAGATTTTGATAATTTTTTTTCGCTTCAAGATGGAATTCTCAAAGAAGACAAGATTTTAGATGATAAATGCTTGATTCTTGAATTTAAGAAAAATGTGGTTGTATTAAACGGTTGTTGTCATTCAGGATTAAAGAATACTCTAGATCACGTTAAAAAACTCGTAGATAAGCCAATTAGCCACATAATTGGAGGGTTTCACATGGCGAGCGCTTCAAATATAAGAATTAAAAATACAATAGAATATCTCAAATCTTTTCAAAAATACGATGAACCTCTATTTCTATTTCCCATTCATTGTTCTGGAGAGAATTTCATTCGAGAAATAAATAAAAAAGGGAACGACAAGATTAAAGCTTTTAACCCTAGCGTTGGGACGATTTTCAAATTTTGAACTCTTATAACAATAAGTTTTCAATTCTATTCAGTCCTCCTACCATGTTCGTAAGTATTTCTATACGAAAATCTGATATATTCTCCTTACTTTTCTGGACTTTCATGCCCAAAATAATTCCTTGCCAAAATTGCTACATCTGATTTTTCAGGCCTTTGGAGTAAATGTAAGACTTCACGTGATTCTCGAATCTTGTTGAGCAGTTTCCATGAATTAAGAATCCGCTTGTTTTAGTTGGTGGAAGTCAATTATCATATCCTTCTAATCTC
>JAUXAJ010000110.1 GCA_030620005.1 Promethearchaeota archaeon
CCAGTTAAACCTTTCAACTCTCGAATTACACGCAAATCTTTAGAAGAGATCATGATTCAAATTTCTTTTTTTTTTTTTTTTTATTTTTAAAATAAACATGGTTAAACTGGCATTTAAAGATATCCACTCGCACGATTTTTAGATTTACGCATTAATAAATGACTTACCTAAAGGGCACCTCTTGATTGGAGTTTTGATTTCATTTCTTTGATAATAGATTTTACGCAAGGAAAAAGAAAATCTATTTTTAACATGAATTCTTTTTTTCTTATGTTTTTTTAAAGTTTTTAAAGAAAAGGAAGAATTAAAAACCATTGTTATTATTTTCTTAATATAAAAATTTTAAATTTTTCTATAAATTACATTTGGGTTTAAGATAAACAATCGAGGAAGATCTCTTGATGGAAGAAAATTATTACTCTTTAGATTTAGAACAAGTATATCAAAAGTTAAATACTAATATTAATGATGGGTTGACGGAACAAGAAGCAGCCAAGCGTTTAGAAGAATTTGGTTCAAACGAGATCCCTAAAGTGTCCAAGGGCTTTATTAAAATATATTTGGCCCCGCTTTTTAACTGGTTAATCGTCATCTATCTCGTCTGCTCTCTAATCATGTTAATCGCAAGTTTACTTGGAGAAGATGGTAGCATGACCATGATTTTATTAATGTTAGTGATTGTAGCGGTTAATTGTCTAATAGCTATTTTCCAACAATTTCGTGCGACGAAAAAGATGAAAGCTTTACGAGAGTTATCAGCTCCTACTTCGACATTAATGCGAGATGGGGTTAAAAAAGAAGTCCAAACAAAAGACTTGGTTGTCGGAGACTTATTAATCTTAAATCGCGGTGATAAAATACCTGCAGATGCCCGAATTATTGAATCGTCCAATCTTGAAATAAATGAAGCTTCTCTTACCGGCGAAAGCGAACCTGTAAGAAAAGTCAACGACGGAAGAGTTTTACGGGCTACTGAAGAAATTTCAATAGGCGGGAGGATAAACATGGTCTTTTACGGCACTTATATAACGACTGGAAATGGAAAATCGATAATTGTAAAAACTGGGGGAGATACTGAAATTGGTAAAATTTCTCGCGGCCTCGAAGAGGCTGGAACGAGCGATATCCCTATTAGAGAAAAAATGAACAACTTTGGCAAGTGGTTGGGCGTAATAATTGTTATATTATGGATTATTATCTTATTATTTAAGGGGATATTATTTGATGATTGGAATGTAGCCGGTAGCTTGAATGCGGCCTTAGATTTGATGCCTATTAATTTGCCATTATTGGTATCAATCGTCCTTCTTACAGGAGTTCTGGCAATGGCAAAATATGGAGTTATCGTCCGTAACATCGCATCAGTAGACAGTTTAGGACGAACCAGCGTGGTTTGCTCGGATAAAACTGGAACCTTGACAAAAAATCAAATGAGCGTTCAATACATGTGGTCCAACGGTTCGATATACAAAGTCACGGGAGCGGGATATACACCAGAAGGAAAAATAATCAGAATAGACGACCCAAAAAATCCCACCTATGTTGATCATATCGAAAATTTTCCTCAACTAAAATTACTGCTAACGTGCGGATTCTTAAATAATAATTCTGCTTTAGTAAAAAACGAAGTAAAAACCTCTGGTAAGGTCGTCGAAACTTGGAGCGTAATTGGTTCTGTAACTGAAGGCTCATTGATGGTGTTATTTCAGAAGGGGATGGGCGATTACATACTTGATAATTACGATTCTATTATTGAATATCCTTTTGATTCTTCTGTTAAAAGAATGACAAAAGTCTTTAGAAAAGAAGAAAAATACTATTCATTTACCAAAGGTGCCAGTGAAATATTAATTCCTTTATGTTTAAAAATATTATACAAAGGAGCTCATGTTGAGTTTACGGACGAACTACGGGCGGAAGTAATGAGCCTTGCAGATAATTACGCAAATAAAGGTTATCGAATTTTAAGTCTATGTTACAAGGAATTCTACATGATGCCACAGCATTCAGCCGAATCTAGAGACATGTTCGAAACAGAAATGAGCTACCTTGATTTTGTAGCAATATTAGATCCTCCCAGGGAAGGCGTTAAAAATTCGGTTGAACAATGTCACGATGCGGGGGTAGAAGTCATAATGATCACGGGCGATTCTCCAGCAACCGCCAAATCAATAGCTGAACAAATCTCAATCATAAAAAGTCAAGACGATCTAGTTTGCGAAGGAAAAGACATTAAAGATATGATTAACTCAAAAAAGTTTAACTACATAAAAGTATTCGCAAGGGTGTCTCCCGAACACAAGGAAGATATCATAAAAAAATATCAAAGTCAGGATAAGGTTGTTGCGATGACCGGCGACGGAGTTAACGACGCTTTAGCTTTAAATTTAGCAGACGCAGGTTTAAGCATGGGAATAACTGGAACAGATGTTGCTAAAGAAGCTTCAGACATGGTAATTTCCGACGATTCCTTCAATTCTATTGTGAAAGGAATACATCAAGGCAGAGGAATTTTTGCTAAAGTTCGAGCGGTCGTGTTCTTCTATGTCGTTATAAATGTATTCGAAGGTCTTGTAGCCTTTCTCCTCGCAGTGGTGTTTAACTATCCGTGGTGGGTCGACCCAAGCTCGGAATTTTACATGATGTGGATGTTTTTGTCAATCACGCTTCACATATTTCCAGGATTAATATTAACGTTTGACACTACTTCTGACGATGTCATGAAAGAGACACCTAAGGATGAAGAAGAGATTTTATCTAAAAATACTTTAATATTAATACTCATATACGGAGTTCTTTTAGCTTTAACCATGCTTATCGTATACTTTTTAGTGTACGATGGTTCAATATTTGGTAGCATCTACCCCGTATTCCCGGAAAACACGGAATTTGGCGCGTGGAACGACGCTTACCTCTACTCTTCAGAAACGATAGAATTGAGTCAAGGTGTTGCTTTAAGCACCGCAAAGGCGCTAACGATGTTAATGGTCACGTTGTATTTCTGCGAGTCATTTTTAATCTATCAAATCAGGCGCCCTAACAAGTCGCTGATTAAAAGTATAAAGGAAGATAGCAATAAATTCATGTACTTGCTCATAGGATTGTTGTTTGCTCTATTTCTTTTGCTCATGTATTTCCCCGGAGTACAAATAACGCTAGCAATTTGGGGCTTTAACTTCATGTTCATGTATTTAACTGGATTGGATTGGTTAGTGTGCTTTTTAATATCTCTAATTTGTATCATCTCTCTTGAAGTTGTTAAATATATTGCCCACTTAAAAGAAATCGTGTTCTAAAAATTTATTTATTTTTTTTTCTCATTTTTTAACTTAAACACTTAAACTTAAAGCGAAAAATCAATTAATTTATATAGTTAAACTGAATATTATAAAACATGCTTGAAGGAAATCGAGTAAGGTTAACTAGTATTAAAAGGGAATACATTGATGTTTTTCTTGAATGGATAAACGATCCAGAAATTGCGCAATACCTCATGTTTTATCGACCGATAACTCGCGAGATGGAAGAAGAATGGTATAATAGTCGTCAAAAGCAAGAAAATTCAATAATTTTTTCAATTTTGGTTAATGCAAGAACGGACGACGAGAAATTAATAGGGAATTGTGGAATTGAATTAGATTGGAAAAATAGAGTTGGGAATTGTGGTATAGTTATTGGAGAAAAAGAATACTTGGACAAAGGTTATGGAACTGAAGCAATGCAATTGTTAATAGAATATGGATTTAACACATTGAACTTGAATCGAATCGAGTTAATTGTTTACGATTTCAATGTTCGAGCTATAAAATCCTATAAAAAGGTTGGATTTCGAGAAGAAGGGCGTCGCAGGCAAGCAAATTATACTAATGGTGAATATCACGATATTATAATCATGGGCATTTTGAAAGATGAATGGGTGGGATAAAACCCTTTTTCGTTCATTTTTCCAATTCTTTGAAATAAGGAATGATTTTTTTCTTGAAAATTTCATAGACTTTATTAACATCTGGTCCGCGATTCATTAATGCCATGTGTGTAGCTCCAGCATCTTTGAATTTTTCTATGCTAGCAATTACATCGTCAGTGGTTCCTAAACAATTGGTGTCTACAAGTAACGATTTTGGCAATCGATCCATGCATTTTAATAAATCTGTAGCGCCCTCGCTATCCATGAGAAAATTATGTATTGTTAAATCTTCTGGAAGCCCTAAATTTGGGTAAGCTTGATTGATCTTATTAGGATTTAATAAGTAAGATGTCATGAAAAATTCACATCTATCAATTGCTCTTTGAGGATTGTCGTCGTCTATAGCCACAAAACAATCGTGAACATAATCAATTTCGAAAGGATCTCGACCAACTTTTTTCGCAGCGTTCGCGACTTCTTTATAATTTTCTTTATAAGTCCAAGGGGTTTCTACGAATGGATACCACCCATCAGCTAACTCGCCAGCCAATATTCGAGTTTTAGGGCTATTGGCAGCCATATAAACAGGTGGTGATTTCTGAATTGGTTTTATTTGAATGTGAGCGTTTTTCATTGTACCCCAAAATTCACTTTTAAAGTCTACTTTTCTCTTAATCCAAAATTTTCTTACTAGTTCAACATACTCTCTTAATTTCGTCACTGATTTATCCCTATTAAGACCATAAATGTCAATATTCATTGCTTCTCCAGCCCCAATTCCTAACATTGCCCTTCCTTTAGAAATCACGTCTAAAGTGGCAATTTTGTGAGCCATTAGAGCAGGATGAAATCTATGACAATCAGACACTCCTGTGCAAAGTTTAACTCTTTTTGTTACCATCGCAAGAGAAGTTAAAAAAGAAATTGCATCGTAGCACACTCCCGATCCTGATGGAAGCATCGTAGTGTGATCCGCATAGAAAACTGAGTGAAATCCACAGGCTTCTGCTTTTTTTGTCCCGTCAAGCATGTATTCTAGTCGTGGGGTGGGAACCGGTATTGAAAAACCAAACTTCATTAATATCTTTTAAATCTTAGTCTATTAAAGTTTTTGGTAGTAATTAAAAAGTAGTTCAGAATCGAAACAGTTGTATTAGGAATTTTGATAACGTGATTAAGTAAGAATAATGAGAATTTTATCAATTTTATAAATCAAAAATGCATAATTCCAGAGTGTTATTGATAGCTTTCAAAAATCTATAAAATTCTAACTTAACTCAAAGTTTTATTTGGATTATTAGCCATAATAAATTAATTTTTAAAATATTTAACATTCATTCAATATAGAATAATTTTACATTCATTTAACAAATAGTGTTATTACATGAGTAAATCGTTAGTATCAATTGTTAAATACGAAAAGCCTTTTGAATCGGTTCGCAAGGTAGTTGAACTTGTTAAAGGACTTGATGATTTACCGGCTAAGGCTAAAGTTTTTATTAAACCTAACATCGTCTACTGGAATCGACATTGCACGATACCAAAATGGGGCGTGCTTACTACTTCTCGCGTGGTTGAAGATATTGTTGCCCTTTTAAAAGAAAAAGGGATTGATGATATAACGATTGGAGAAGGTATTGTTACCGAAGATATCAACGATAAAGAAACTGCTCCTGATGCTTGGGAAAGGTTGGGATATAACGCTCTTAAAGAGAAATATGGCGTTAAGGTCTACAATCTTTTCGATAGAGATTACGAGAAAATTGATTTAAATACAGGGTTTACGGTAAGTTTTAGTGCTGACGCTCTTAATTCAGATTTTCTCATTGATCTTCCTACTTTAAAGACTCACGCTCAAGCTGTTGTTAGCATGGGGATTAAAAATCTAAAAGGATTAATTAGTATTGCATCTCGGAAGAAATTTCATAGCGCTGATTTAGATAAGGATCTTAACTATAACGTTGCTCAATTAGCAAATAAAATACCTCCTTGCTTGACGATCATCGACGGAATTTACACGCTTGAAAGAGGTCCTGCGATTGACGGAAAAAGCCATAGAAAGAATATTCTTGTTGCATCTACGGATATTTTGGCTGCAGATTTGGTTGGATCAAAATTATTAGGTATTGAACCGTCGGAAGTGCCACATTTAGTCCAGGCGGCAAGGGATCGAAATAGACCTACGGACTTGTCGGATGTTGAGATCGTTGGTGAAAAAATAGAGGACCTTGCATCACATCACGAGTGGGACTTTATTTACAACGAGGCGGGAGACTTACCACTTCCTTACAAGAGAGCTGGTATCACTGGAATTAAATATCATAAGTACGACACGACCATGTGCACTTACTGTAGCGGTGTGAATGGGATAATTTTAACTTTGATTAAAATGGCTTGGCGTGGCAAGCCCTTTGATAACATCGAAGTTTTAACCGGTAAAAGCATGAAACCAACACCAGGAATGAACAAGACAATCCTTTTAGGTCAATGCCAGTATAACTTGAATAAAGACCACCCAGACATTAAGGAAATGATTCCCATTAAGGGATGCCCTCCATCTAGAGAAGCCCTAAAAGATGCTTTAAAACAAGCAGGAATTCGGGTTCCAAGTTCTTTTTTTAAAAATTTTGATAAGGTCCCCGCATTTTTAATGGAGAAATACAAAGGTAAACCAGAATTCGAAGAGTCATTTTTTCAAGTTAATTAGTCTTTATTTTTTTTTATTGTATTGTCATGTTTTAAAATGCTGAATTGGTTGGTAAATACTTACATTAAGATCCTTGAAACTATTAGCATCATGTATCTCTGTAAACCAAGTATATTCCGCATCAGGTTTTAAAGGTCTCCAAGGAGTGTTTATTAATGAGAAATTTTTATTGAAACCAGAAGAAGGTAAAAGAAACGATACTGTAAATATAGCATCGTAAGACGTTAAATCGTGCAAGTTGACATTATTTGCGTGCCCTTCAGAGACATGGTTTGCGTAATAAGCGTCCACTCCGCCTAATTCGTTCAAAGTAGTCCATTTTGTACTAATAAAAATTCGCGAATCTCCTTTTGGAGAGGGCTTTATTTCGTGAGAGAATTTAATTTTTTCTCTAACCTTTAAGTAACTATTCAATAAGGTTTCATTGGTTTTTAATACTCGCGATTTAGTGCGTATTTCACCGTTCCAATACTCAGCTGTGAAGGTATACTTGCCATCATTTAAAAAACCGTCTCTATCAAAGGCTAGGAATCTTATTAATCCTCGATTATAGTTGTCCACGACATATCCATTTCCATTTTCAAAATCAAACGGTTGGTTCTTGAATTTAAATTCGTAGTTTCCTGGTCCTTCAACGAGAATTTTTTTAATTGCGTTCGTATTTTTTTCTCCAGCTAAACCAAAGAATCTTGTTTCAAGTTTAACTTGCTTGTTTGGAACGTTATTGTCGTCATAATTATCAAAATAGGCTTGACTTACCACGACATCGTCCAATGGAGGGACTGTTTCGCTCATAGCGTCTTCAATAAAAAATGACTGTTCAAACTCGTTAAAGCGATGTTTATATCCAATTCCTAACAAAGTCGAAAGTTTATCCACATTTTCAAATATTTCAGGATTGACATTAATACCTGCTTCGTGAAAAGCGTTTACCACATTTTCAAGTTTTGCCGGACATCCTTTTATTGGGATCATTTCATTAATATCTGGATTATTTCCATGCTTGTTATACATGCATTGTCCAAATAAAATAGTTTTCTTTTTTCCGGGTGTTGGATCCATTCTTTTTCCTAAAAGAACTTCGACGTCATCCCATGGATCTCCATTCCAAGCGAAAACTATGGAATTTACTATTAAAGTCATGACGCTCGCGCAATAAGTACATAATGAGTTGTCGTATTCTCGAAAATTTATTCCCTGCATCCCCAGTTTATCAAAAATTATAGGTCGCAATCCATCCGTAGTGTAGGGAAATTTATACTCGTACTTTACTTGGACTCGCGAAATTTTTTTTCCAACTACATCAATATCGGAAAAATCGATGGGTCTATTATTATCTTTAGCGTAATGAACTAAATATGAAACTTCAGAAGGATCAAATCCTAAAATCTTTGCTCCAACCTTATCTGCGGAAAAAAAATCAGAAGAAGCTACTAATATATTACTTCGCCTCATTTTTCCGTCGAATCCTGGACCTCGCTCGTTTGTGTATATCCCGTCCACGATTGCAACGGTAGGAGGAAGGTTGTTAGGAAATCGCGAAATGTAGAAGTCAAGATCTTTATCTGTGTCTGCAGAATGGCATTTTTTTCTCGATTTTACATCTATTAATCCTTTCAAATTTTTAATCGCCAAGCTCACTTTCGTTTGCGAATGTGTTTTTAGAACGGGAAGGCTTACAATAAAATCGGAATGTAAGAAATCCACGTTGAAATTGAGCGTTATTCCATCACCAATATCAACTTTTTCAAAAGGCCGTTCAAATACATTGATGACCTTCACGCCGTACCGGTCCTTAAACTTATTATAACCCAAAGTTTCAAATGCATGATGGGCTGCTTTGAAATCGTTTGGTTTATATGTTATGATGCCTTCTCCAATTGTAATATCAGAAATACCACGCTCCTTTAGTAAAATGATGGTATCCTCAACGATTCGAGATGTTGTAATTATACCGTATTTAGAATATGATGGATCAATTACCCAATATACAATATTAGGTTTTAAAAAGACCTTCTCATTACCAGTTAGATTTTCAAACGTGCCAGAAAGCTCTACTGCTTTTCTTAAAGATTCTATCTTTTTTCTATATTGTACGATGGCTACACGATGTCTATTCATGTTAATCTTCTTTCCTAGGGCTAAATTTTATTTTCTATAGATTACTTCTTTTTATTCCATTTTGAATAAAAAGTTTTTTAGTTCTTAAATTTAATTAAATCTATAGCAAGCGCATATTATTAGCAAAAATTCGCTTATTGGAAATGCCTAGTATTTTCGTCGGTGCGAACAAAAAAAAAGGAAAACAAATTTTTGAATTCTTAATAATGTAAGTGAAATTTTTTCAAACTACTTAATATAACGATTGTAATGGTTTTTATTTGCCTTAAATAGAAGGATAGAATGGATAGATTTATAAGAGTTATTGTCATTAATTATTACAATAAGAAAACGATAATTAAAAGATTATTATGAGAAATATTACGATAAATTTGCCAGATACTTTTGTTCGTGTACTTGATAAATTTGCTATAGAAAAAGGAACCAATAGATCTGAACTCATAAGGCAGGCAATAAGGGACCTCCTTAAGACCGATATTCCATTTCAACAAACCATCGATACTTTATGTCCTCAAGGAGCATTAGAAAGAAAGAGGAAACAAGCCATTAAAGAGAAAGAAATGCGAAGACAAAATGCTCTTTTAAAGTTGGGATTAAAAAAGCAAAAAATTTTAGAATTTTATAATTATTGCGTCATCTGCGAGCGTAGATTACATAAGAGTAGAAAACCAAGGCTATATAACAAGAAAATAAATGTGTATGAGATGCGTTTTTGTTGCGATTGTTACGAGAAACAGAAAACTCTTAATCAATTACCAAGGTTATTAGAAGCGAAAATTAAGGAAAAATTGGAAGAATACCACGAACTTAAAGAAGAATTAAAGGACAAAGAAGATTTTAAAGATATATTGTAATAGGTTTTTAAAAAAAAAATTTCTCTTTAAATTTAATATATCGAGTTATTAAATTATAAAAACTATTTAAAACCTTGGCAAAACGCGTTAACATTTTTCCCTATAACATCGTGGTTATAACCCCCTTCCAAAATTGCATAACGCCTTCCATCACATAATTTTTCTGAATATTTCTTCATCAATTCACCTAATTCAGTATAATCCTCTGGAAAAAGAAGATGCCCCCAATCGTCAATTCCCTGATCAAAGCCAGCAGATGCAGCAAAAATGTCGATATCTTTTAGATCTTGCATGTAGTTCTCAACTTCTTTGATGTAATTCGCACGACCACTGGAATCAGGGTTAATAATCTTCACTCTAAAGCCATCATCTCGAGATTCCAATATATTACAATTTCCGTCTCCGTAATGGAGATCGAAGTCGAGTATGAAAGCAGACTTTATTTTCTTTTCTGAAAACAATTTTAATAAGCTAATGCTCATATTGTTGAAATAGCAAAACCTCCAACACGAATCTGCGGAGGCGTGATGGCCAGGTGGTCTGATTACGGCAAAAGTAGGATTTCCCTTGTATCCTTCTTGAGCAGCTAAGATAGCACCACCAGCAGCGAGCGACGCCAATTCAAACAGTAAAGAGCTTCTTTTTATTGCTAGCACGTGTCTTTCCGCATGAGCTCTTAAGATGTCCTCTTCTAACGCGGGTTTTGGAACGATTATTTCGTATTCTTCTTTTTTACTTGAGATCAGCTCCATTATACCGTCTAATCGACCGGGAGACGCCGCTGGATCCGAAGCGTAACTCGAATTATAATATCTCTCTTTAAATATAATTTTCATGTTTATCTCATCACATGTTTTAAGATTTGGTTACTGTTTTATTATTAATTATCAGCATGATAATTTATATTTTTTTGTAGAATTTTTCTTCGTAAAATAATATGAAACCGTAGAAAAATCATAACTTGTAAGGTAAAAATACAAAAAAAAAATAGTTAAATCTAGTTAAAAAATCACATCGGTTTTGCTAAAATTGCTTTAACCCTTAGATTTTTGAATTCGCTTGTTGGTGCGGGTCTTATTAAACACACCGTGTCTGCCCCTCTACCTGTCCCACCAACGCATATGATATCTCTCTCAAGGTCTGGGATTAAACCAGCATCGCAAGTAGTACTTGCTATTTCAATGCATACTTTTACACCTTGACTGAACTGAAAACCTATCATTTTTGCCAACAAATCTACAAATTGCCAAGCTTCTTTCTTAAGTCTAATGCCTCTTTCGATACCACTCATTGCATGCGTGCTCGTATGAAGTTTCAGACCTTTTTTTCGTAACGCTTCCATTTTGTCCTCAGGGAATTCTTGCCTAAGCTTGCTTCCTGTGAAGTAGTAGGCGTGAGTAATGATTACTACATTATATTCGTTGGGATTGAAAATTTCTGCTGCTTTTTCAGCAACCGTGCCAGTAGTACTTGCTAATACAACATTCTTAACATTAAGTTGATCTGCATATTTTTTAGCAATTTTTAACGCTTTATCAGTATTTTCCGGTCCCGGCTTTTCAAAACAAGTAAATTCAAAATTTATATCCGTCATTATAAAATCTCATCTCTTTTATTATTATTAAATACATTCTATTTTTATTTTTTATTCTTTTTGATTTTTCTTCTTAAAAGGTTCTATCGATTATTAATAAACAAAATTTATATGGAAAGAGAATCAAGAACTATTAATAATATAACAAATTTAAATTTGAAAAAAAAATGAGTAAAGAAAAAATAAGTACTAAAAAAAAAGCACTTTTTGGTTTAAGCGCATTTCCAGACCAACTTACATATCAAGCATTCACGATTTACGTTTTCACGTTTTATTTCTCTGTTGTAGGACTGACAATGCTGGAGATTTGGATAGGTTTCGTTCTCTGGGGCGTATGGAACATGTTCAACGATCCCCTCCTCGGTGCTCTTAGCGAGAGAACAAAGCAAAAGGGAAAATTAGGAAAGAGAAAATTTTACTTAATCATTTCATTTGTGCCTTTATCCTTAATGATGATATTATTGTTTACAACGCCTCTCAATGCCAAGTTTATTTACTTCATCATTGTTATTTTTGCATTTGAACTCTTTTACACGATGTTTTCGGTCAATACAAATGCCATTTTTCCCGAAATGTTTCCCACTGAACAGGAGAGAGCATCCACGAACATGTTCATAAAAATATTCACGATGCTTGCTGTAATTATTGCGTCACTAATTCCAACATTCATCATATCACCAATGGTCCCATTGACAGATTCTGCTGAAGAAGCTGCTCGCATACAATCGATGTACATTACTGCTGGAATAGTTTTATGTATTATCTCTGTTATTGCAGCGATTATTTTTGTTTTTTTTGCTGTAGAAGAAAAAGAAGAATTAGAGGACGATTTTGAAAAGAGACCTGGCTTTTTTGCTTCAATAAAAATTACCTTTTCAAATAAGACCTTCTTGAAATTTACATTAGGAAACATGTTTATTTGGTATTGTTTTAATGTCTTATTGACCCTTTTTCCTCTGTACGCCGTATTTGTACTGGGAATTACTGAAGGGTCGCTTCAAATAGGCATTACATTAATGCTTGCACTTCTCGCTGCGGCTGCTTTCATACCTGTTCAAGTCAAGTTAAGTAGAAAAATAGGTACTCGGAAAGGTCTGATGATGGGATTATGCATATGGATTTTTACTCTATTTCCGTTGGTTCTGTTGTCCAATAATGATTTAAGTAGAATTTTAGCGATGGTCGTTTTTGCTAGTATTGGATTTGGTTTGTCAGCGGCTTTATTTTATATCGATTTAATTCATGCTGATGTCATTGATGAAGACGCTCTTAAATTTGGTGTGAAAAGAGCAGCTAGTTATTACGGAGTAAATGCATTCATACACCGTTTTTCTACGATACTCGCAATTACAACAATTACTTTCGTGTTTTCAGGAACAGGGTGGAGCTCCTATACTCCAGTTACCAGCGATCCCGCATTAACAATACTTGGATTGAAACTATTAATGTTCCTATTCCCCGCCATAGCACTTGTAGGATCTATTCTATTCTTCAAGTCTTATGGACTACACGGTGATAGACTAAAAAAATTGCGAGAAGAATTGGAAAAACATCCAGAATTGAAATAAAGACTTTAATTTTTTTAAAATTTCAATTTTTTTTTTTTAATAAACATAACATAATAATTCTATAAAATATTATATTAGGATCATGAAAAGTAAAGAAAGAGTTTGGGCGGCCTTAAACCTAGAACCTGTAGATCGAGTGCCAATACATTTCATTAATGTCGAAGGGAATCTCTGCGACGAGGTGCTAGGAAAACCACCAAGAACTACATTTGATGTTATCGACGAATTAGAAAAACAATATCCTGACGAATGGGTTGGAAAAATTAACGATATTATGGGTGATATCGAGACACAAATATTCTCAAGGGCGATAGAGACAGCTGCAGCATTAGGATGCGATGCTTGTGGAGCAGGGTATATTCCTTTCAAATTTGAAAGTAAAGAAAGAATGTCAGATATCTTCGGAAGAATGTATAAAATCGTGAACCACGACGGCCACATCATGCCGTATTATCATGATGGAATGATAAAAAATCAAAAGGATTGGGAAAATTTTCCAAAACCAAATATTAAAGAAATTTACAAACGGGCGAAAAAAATGTATAAGTCTATTGTTCGCAGGAGCAGAAAGTTTAAAAAAGATATTTGTTTCATCGTAGCAGACGATTATTGTAGCGTGTTTCCTCCAGTTTGGCAGGGAATGGGCATGACCGCCTTTGCGAGAGCCTTGATAAAAAATCCAAAATTAATAGAAGAGCGCTTTCAGCAGACCACGGAATTCGTTTTAGGACTGTTCAAAACGTACGCCGAATGTGGAGCTAAAGTTTTTTTTGAAGGAGGTGATATAGCATTTAGGTCAGGTCCTCTCATTAATCCAAAATACATTAACAAGTATGTAATTCCTTCCATGAAGAGAGTTACGGAAGCAGTTCACGAATGGGGTGGTAAAATCATTTTCCATTCTGATGGTGATATAACATCGCTCCTTGATTTTGTAGTTGAATGCGGTTTTGATGGGCTCCATTGTCTTGAACCTCCATATGTAGATTTAAACTTAGTAAAAAAAAAAGTAGGAGATAAACTATGCTTGCTAGGGAATATTGATACATCCCACGTGTTAGTAAATGGCACGCAAAAGGAGGTAGAAGACGCAGTAAAACACGCAATTAGAAGCTTGGGTCCTGGAGGCGGATATGTACTCTCTCCATCTAACTCTCATCCCGCAATGTCTCTTCAAAGAATTAAATGGATGGTTGAAGCAACGAAAAAATTTGGCAGCTACCCACTTCAGATAAATTTAAATACCCCTTAACTAATTTGAATATAGATTTGGTAAATCATCGGGGTCTAAGGCAACTACAATGTTATCATCCCGTCCAACCATTGTTTCAGCTGGTAACATTGCGTTATAGATCGCTAATTTTTTATTTCATATTTTTGTAAAAGCATTTATTAGGGTTAACCATAGTTGATGAAAATCTGGACATTTCTAGACAATATTTAAAGAAATTTAATATCTAAATAATACTTACTTTTAAAAAGATTTGTTGTTGTGAATACCACGTGTATTCAATAGGGGTTGCATCAAAAATCTTAGGCGTGTGCATCAAGACACTAAGAAGATGGGATGAAGCATGTAAAATCAAGTGCGTGAGGACATTAGGAGGACATCGAAGGTTTCCCTTACATGAAATTCAGAGATTATCAAAAATACATGCGAATAGGTCTCACGATAAAGAGATGAACGAATATATTCCAAAGCAATGTGCCGTGTACGGAAGAGTGTCATTTCACAAGCAATCGAAACGAGGTGACTTGAAGAGACAGGTGGATGTACTCCTTAAGGCTGTGAAAGAAAGCCAC
>JAUXAJ010000377.1 GCA_030620005.1 Promethearchaeota archaeon
AAAACCATTACCCCCTCCAAAAGAAGGCAATGAAAAGGATAAAGATGGGTCGAAAGATCCTTTTGCTACAACTCCAATCGAAGAACTTCTAGAAGTAAGATGTCCTCTCTATAATAAGGACCAGAAAAAGTGTTTAGTTTACGATAATCGACCACTAAGCTGTCGAACATATCCTTTAGAATTTGATGGAAAGAACTTTATTGTAGTTGATGTTGATTGCCCTGGTATCGGAGAAGAAGGGATGACAAAGGAAGAGCTTAAAGAAATGAGAGACACTGCCAAAACAATGAACTACGAGTTAACCCGAATAAGAATTGCTTTACCCGTATTGAATCAAATAATTTCAAACAATTTCATGAGGGAGTTAATGAAGCAACAGATGGAGGCGATGTCGAAACTTGATGAAAAAGACAAAGAAAAGCTAGACGAAATATTTAAGAAAGAGGAAAAAAAGAAATAAATGTCTCGTGCTGTTGTTGCACATGCTAATCTTTAATAATTTTATTTTTTTTGGATAATGAAAGAATTAAAAGTAAAAAATTCAAAAATTAGGCTAATTCAGGGAGATATTACTGAATTGAGCACGGATGTCATCGTTAACGCTGCTAATAAGGCCTTAATAATGGGCGGTGGTGTCGCTGGAGCCATTCGAAGAAAAGGTGGTTCGGCCATTCAAGAAGAATGTAACAGGATCGGTGGTACTTTTGTAGGAGGGGCAGTAATAACTACAGGAGGAAACCTGAAAGCACGGCACGTGATACACGCTGTAGGGCCGAGAATGGGGGAAGGAAATGAAGATGAGAAGTTAAGAAACGCCACGTTAAACAGTCTTAAATTGATGGATAAGCATGGTTTAAAAACCATTGCGTTTCCCGCGATTTCTACCGGAATTTTTGGATATCCTATTGATAGATGCGCAAAAATGATGATGTCAACTTCAAGAGATTATTTAAGAGGGACTACACAGATTAGAGAAGTTATTTTTTGCTTATATACATCTTCTGATTTTGAAGTATTTGAAAAAACATTATAATAAACACATTACATTTCTACAGCTCAAGGAATGAGTTAAATAAATTAATTACTTTGAAATAAACAACGAGGCATCTGAATTATATGTGTGTATAAATTAAATCAGAAATAATTTGAAAACAAACCCGAATAAAGAAATTTTACACGTCTAACATCGGATTTAAAATCAAAAAAATTATATTTTATCTTGATTTTTACTACATAATAATTTTTTAAAATCTTCACATTTAATTTTCTCTAACAGAATAATAATAGGTGATTTTGCTTGCCTAGGGAAAAACCCTTTACTGAAGCAGTTGAAAATGCTTTTAATGGCGTAGTAACGCTATTAGACGGAATGTTAAACGATAGAGGCGTGCCACGAAATATTAAAAGAGTTGGTGTAAAAGCAATTAAAGAGTTAAAAAATGAAACCAACACTCCAGGAGTTATCGCCAGCAACGTAATGTACATGGTTGGTGACCTCTCAACTGATCCAAATATTCCATTTCATGCCCGCACTACAATTTACCGAATCATATCTATGTTGGAAAAAATTAAGGATTGAGTTTTTATCTCGATCTCTAACATAGAGAAATTTATTTTTATTTTTTTTAAAAAAAAAGACTTAGTATTAATACTTGATTTTTCAATCTTTCATTTTAGTCGTTAAGTATCATGGGAGAGGAGGGATTTTCGTTTCCCAGTAAAATTGGAAAATTTCGAACCCTCGATCCCTTGGTTCCGAACCAAGATTGGATGCTGTAAAAACTTTTTCTTCACAGAATCATACCAAGCTAGACCACCCTCCCATTTCGTAGAGTGAATTTCCTTTTTAAAAATTGATAATAATGAAAATATTAATTCTCTTTATAATTTTATCACGACTTCCCAAGAAGAAACATCATTATCGCATTAAGAATTAAATAATAAGAAGTTCGTGAAAGGTAAATTTCACGCTCTATCAAGTATGGCGTGATAATACACTTAAAATCATTTTTCAATATTTTTTTTCCACATTTTATCATAGATAATTACAACTATACAGATGGCACCAAAAATCAGATAGCTATAAAATTCAGTTTCGGGAAAGACTCCTATGATTGCAACAAAGATGTTTATTGAGGCGTGAAAGAAAACGCATCCTAACAGATTTCCTTTAGATGAATTATAATACCATGTAAGAATAATTCCGAAAGGGTTAAAAATCAATCTAATTAAAAAGCTTGTCCATCCATCTCCGTAAAAACCATTAAAATGCAAGGGAGCGTGCCAAAGTGACCATAAAACTCCCAATATGAGTCCACTGATTAACGGGCTAAATCTTTTTTGAAGTTGGGGTAAGGCAAATCCGCGCCAACCAGGTTCTTCATTTAAGGCGCCACCAAAGAAGAAAATAAATGGAAATGAAAGAGCAAAACCAATGAAAAGATCTATCCATGTAAAATCTTCAGGATAAACTCCTCCAAACAAGAGATAAATAAGAGATCCAACAAAATACGCTCCCATCGGTAATAATATGGCAATTAAGATAAAAATATTTTTACCTTGTACACCCTTTAAGGATTTAAGTAAATCTACTACAGCTTGTCTCGAAGAATAAATTCCCGAAAAAATGAAAGCGGCTATTGCGGATCCTATAATAATTAAAAGGTAAATCTCAAAAAATGGTAAAAAAAAAATGATACCCAAGAGAAGGCATGAAATAAATACTACGACAAAAATTTTTACTTGTTTAACTCTTGGTATGTTCGATGGTCGTGGATTCTTTATTGATGTTATTATTATTGCGGATAATGAAGGACCAAACGCTCCTATTAAACAAATCCAGAAAAAAGCTAACGAATCTATATCTGAAATGATCGGAGCTAAAATCCACAATACCCAGGAGATAACATAAGCAAGAAGAAAAAAATGTAATAATTCATTTGAAACATTTTCTCTATTATTCGATTCCATTTTAATCACTCATATCTTCTTCATTTTTATTAATATTTAAAGGATCTATAGTCCAAATTTTATTCAAAATGTAAAATCCTTCTATAGGCCCTTAAGAAAAGAATTAAAAAAATCTTATATTGAAAATACAAATAAACCATATTTGTATATAAAAACTGGTCTATTCTTAATTCTTTAATTAAGATTTTTATTATTAAATTATAAAAAAAACAAAACAATATTCATAAATAAATTTGATGTAGAATTGAAATGAAAGCAATAATATTGAATGGATTTAAGAAAGAAAATGGTAAAATGGCGAGAATTCATGACCTAATGCTTGAA
>JAUXAJ010000253.1 GCA_030620005.1 Promethearchaeota archaeon
GTGAGCTTCTCCACCATAATATTTAGGAAAACTTGTAAATCCGCAAGTTAATTCCACATTATTACCGTCAATTAATAAAATTGGGCCACTCCCGGTGATTGGCCTCTGACCAGTCACCTCTATAAATTTTTGCATGTCTTCTGCGTGTTCCATGTCCCATTGATCTATATCCGTTAAGATATTAGGATAAGCATTTATCGGCGTAAAACATTCTGCGGTTAGAGGTTCTAACGCAGGCGCCATTCCCCAGAGGTTGTGGTAGTTTAGGTAATGACCCTCAGTGTAATGCCATTTAGCGTAATTTCCATCTGAAATCTCTGGACCTAAATCTTCAGCCTTCTTGCTTATTATTATATCGTCAATTTGTTTTGTTTTAGCGTCCAATTCGGCCTCAGAATTCGCTTCGATAGTATAAAAGAAAATCCCTCTTTTTCTTTTTATTTTTTCCCACATGGGAAATAAGCCTACTTCACATCCAATATTCATTATTAAACCCATTATATACATTGCATCATAAACATCAATTCCTTTTCGCCGAATTTCGGTAAAAATTTGGGCAGATACTTCCTTGTCCTTTCGGGGCAATGAAAAAGTCTTGTAATTAGCAAAAGGAGGTCTAGGAAATACTTGTAATGACACTTTAGTTTTTACTCCAAGCGTTCCATTATCTCCACAAAAGAGCCCTGCCAAATCTGGACCGTTTCCAAATCTATTAAATGGAAATTTAGAAAATCTATTTGCTTGAGAACCCGTTTCTATAATGTCTCCAGTGGGTAATACAACTTCTAAAGATACTAATTGATTCGTGCAAGCTCCATATTTAGCACATCCCCCACCGCCAACGGAATGATGAGATATACCTCCTCCAATGGAAGCGGTCATTCCTGAACCGGGACCCATGCATCCTGTATATAGACCAAATTGAGATAAATATTCGTTTAGTTTCCCCCACGAAATGCCCGCCTCTACGGTAACGACAAGATTATCTTGATCTAAATTTAATATGTTATTCATTCTTTTCGTGTCTAAAACAATTCCACCATTTCCGATAGGCTTACTACCGCCAAATTCGCAAATGCCTCCACCACGGGGGGTAACAGATATGTTTTCTTCGTTGGCAATTTTAAGAATTTCTGAAATTTCTCGTGCGTTTTTTGGTCTAATTACTATATCTGGAACGCCTTGTAATATCGGATCAACATTTCTGGAATAAGCGTGTCTCACGTAAATATCATTAGATAAATGGGATTCTTTGACAACAGTTTTTAATTTTTCAAATAATTCAGACATATTTTTAATACCGAGATAAATTTTATAATTTAAATAATAATAGAAATGTCAAATTACTTAAATGTATACCTTTTCCTAATATAACTTGAAGTTTTAAAAAGAATGATGAATATTTAAGAAAGATATTTCCTTTCAGTTACTAAGTTAATTCGTATTTTTAACCGTAAACAATAATTAGTGAAAGTATTTGACATTAACAAAACGCGAGCGGGTGTTCCGAACTCTTGAGCTGGACGAGCCTGACATGGTTCCTATTCACACTTTAGGGTTTGAGCAGACTGGCAAGGCTTTTCAGGAATTTAAAGATTCTGACGAAAAGAAGGAATGCACTACAAGGGTTATAAATAAATTTTCGAACGTGAAATATTACGTTACAGAGCAACGGTTTTGGAATGTTGACGTTCATCAAATAGACCCTTTCACTTACTCAAAAGTAAAAATCAGGCTTAAACAAGCACCACCAGAATATCCTGATTGTCGCATTAGCAAATTGAGCGGAAAAATTTTCAAGGATGTGAAACAAGTTAATACCGGTTTATCGTATTCTTGGTATATCGATGGTTATTTTAAAACACCAGAGATTTTATATTCATATTGGGATAAGTATGGAAGACCATCAGAATTAATTAACGACAGGATTAACTATTCACCTAAAGTTTGGGAGGGTTTTGTTGAAGCTGTTTCACCGTATTTTTATCCGATGGCTTCACTGCCAATAGCTCCACACGAACTGTTGTTTGAAGGCATTACAATTGCTCGGGTTGCATATTACATGCGTAAAAAGCCAAAATTTATTCACGACGTCATGTCCGAGTATGCTAAAGCAAATGTTGAAATTGCAAAGAGGCTTGGAGAGGCGGGGGTTGATATTGCGTGGATGTATGATGATCTAGGCCTTAAGGGAGGGACTATTTTCTCACTTAAAAATTTACGTGAATTTATTCTACCATACTACAAGAAAATATATCAAGAGTGTAAAAAGAACGGTATGCTTATTGTACAGCATTCGTGTGGAAAAATCGACGAATTTTTGCCCGATATGGTGGATGCGGGTCTTAATGGCATTCAAGCGTTGGAACCTACAGCAGGGGTAGACTTGGCTGGCTTAAAGGAAAAATTAGGTGATCGGTTATGTTTTTTTGGAGGCTTAGATTCCTCAAGAGTGCTTAACTTCGGAACACCAAAAGATATTGAGGAAGACGTTAAAAAATGCATAAAAGCGGCTGGATCCGGTGGAGGTTATTTTACAGGACCAAGTCACAATATTATACACGCTCCATGGGAGAATATTTTAGCGTTAAGAGCCGCCATCGAAAAATATCGAAAATATCCCTTGAACTTTAATTAAAAGCTTTAACTTAATATTATTTTGATTGATAAATATGAGCGAGAAAATGAATGTTTTGTTCATAATAACAGACGCCCAGAGGCAAGACCATTTAGGTTGCTACGGAAATCCAACGTTAAAAACACCAAATTTAGATAAGTTGGCTAAAGATGGTGTGAGATTCACGAATTATTTCTGTACGAATCCCATTTGCATGCCTAACAGAGCAACTCTAATGACAGGAGTATATCCTAACGTACATGGCGTTAGAAGCAACGGGATTAATTTGAGGGAAGATATTCCTACCATTCCTAAAACACTACGAAAGAGAGGATGGCACACGGCGGCTATTGGAAAAATTCATCACCAATTTTGGCTGGCCCCGTTTAAATCTAAAAATATTTCAGCAGAAAATATTGCTAGTTGGGCATTTACTAAAGGAAGAAAGGATCCCGTGAGAGAAAAATTTCCTTTCCCTTATTATGGCTATGATGAAGTAGAATTAGTTGTAGGAAATGGAAGCATTTGTTCAGGTCATTATATTGAATGGTTAGAAGAAAAATCACCCTCAATAGCAGAAGACGTTAAAAAAAGATGCTTAAATTACGATTATCTCTTTAGTCTTTTTTGCGATGAAATTCCAGAAGAATATTATAATACTACATACGTTAAAGAGCGTTCCATCTCATTCTTAGAAAGGCATTCTAATGGTGATCATGGAAATAAACCATTTTATTTACACTGTTCATTCCCGGATCCCCACTATCCACTTTATCCTCCAGAAAGTTTTCGAAAAATGTATGAGCCAGAAGACATGGAACTTCCAGCGAGTTTTAACAATATAAAAAATTTATATGATCACGAGTTTTTAGGATATCATTTGAGAAATCCACCATTTAAGAAAGCCTTCTTGCGAGAATCTACAGAAGAGGAAGTTCGAAAAATAACTGCCTTAACTTATGCTTCGATTGCGCACGTAGATCATTGCATCGGTCAGATTTTGGCATCATTAGAAAAGTTAGGTTTATCGGATAATACCATGGTAATTTTTTCCAGCGATCACGGAGATTTAATGGGTGATCATGGCCTCTTATTTAAGGGACCATGCCCATTTAACGGAGTATTACAACTTCCTTTAATATGGAAGGTCCCTGGATTAACAAAACCAGGTGGGATTTCAGATTCTTTAGTAAGTTCTATTGACTATCCAAGAACAATTTTACACCTTTTAAATGTATCAGAAAGACATCATGACATAGAAATGCAAGGTCATGACATCACACCCATTTTAAACGATCCAGAAGTTAAAGTTAGAGATTGTTGCTTCATTGAAAATGATGAAGAAGTAGGACCACTTACATCTAGGTTAAGGCATTTAATAAAAGAAGATTATAAGTTGACAGTATATGAAAGCGTGCCGAATTTTGGAGATATTTTCGATAGAAAAAATGATCCACAAGAGCTAAATAATCTATGGCACGACAAAAGTTTTAAAGAGAAAAGATTTGAACTATTAGATAAAATATTACACGAAAATCTTAAAGCGCAGAGCAAGTATCCAAAAAGAATTGCTGGCTCTTAAATTAAAAAATATTATTTTCCACCGAAATTCTTCGAAGAGGGTGTATATGTTTAAGAAATATGGATAACTCATTATTCATATTTTCAATTCTTAGTATAGAAATGGGATAATTCTTTTGGTCCTTTTTTGATATTCTTTGTATTGCTCGCCAAACTGTTCAACTAACATGCGTTCTTCAATATTAATTCGAAATAGAAGAAAAAAACTACCAATAATCATGAAGATAGTACCGTAAAGACTTGAAAAAATGAGTGCAATTCCAAAATTTCTTAGCAATTCTCCAAGATAAAGCGGATGTCGAAGGTGTTTATACAAGCCATCCGTAATTAATTCGTGATTTTCAACAATCTGAAGTCTTGCGGTACCTATGAGATTTTGAAAACCAGCACGTTTAACTTCCAATCTCGCTTTTGTCCGAAAATAGCCGCCCAAAGCTAATAATGGTATCCCAACGAAAAAGAATATACTAAATTGAAAAAGAATTTTTTGAATTAAAATGAAATCAAGAATTGTTGCTAGAAAGCCGAGCATTACTGTTGTTAGATAAGGGATGACCGCCCAATCTTTTTTATAACTCAATTTTTTCACTATGACCACTCAAAATTTTGTTTCAAAAAATAGATAAATAATAAAAATTAGGTGATATATAATTTAAATTTACCTACTATTTTAGGCTTCAATTCAGTCTATAATAGGCAAACTACTTAATTTCAATCACGATAATTGCCATTGAGGGCATTTTAAAGTTCAGTTCATTTTTTCCTACTTTGAAGCGCGACGAATCAAATTCCTTTGGTTTAATGTTCTCCGGAGAGTCGAACGTATTGTGAGAATTTATTTGCACGCCACGAAGGATGGAAGCGGTAAGACTCTTATTCTCCAGATCTGTGCGAGTGAATTCTATTGAGACATCAATATCATTATTTGGATCGATGTTGCATAGAGACACGTGGATTTTATCTTCTTTATCTATTGAGGAAGAGCCGTGAATAGCGGGCAACTCTTTGTTGTAAATTTCAGACTTAATATCTATTGGTATCAAGGTTGCGTCTTGATGTACTTTATACATTTCGAACACGTGATAGGTGGGAGTCAAGATCATTTTCTCGTCTTTAGTTAATATCAACGCTTGTAACACATTCACGGTTTGAGCTATGTTTGTCATGTGAACGCGATCACAATGAAGATTAAATATATCCAAGTGTAAAGAAGCAACCAGCGCATCCCTCATGGTGTTTTGTTGGTATAAAAAGCTGGGATTTGTTCCCTTTTCGACGCGCCACCAACAGCCCCATTCGTCGACAATTAAGCTAATCCTCTTGTAAGGGTCGTATTTATTCATGACCTCCTTTATTTTTACAAGAAGTTCGTCCATATATAATGCTTTTTTCATGGTTAAAGCCCATTTTTTTTGACTGGGCTTGGTGGCTGATGTACCAAAACCGGCACGGGTATAATAATGCAAGGACAGCCCATGAATTAGGGGAATTTCTGCCATGCGAGTCGCAACTCTTTTCATCAACACTTCAGTCCAATGAAGTACAAAATCCATTGGATATTCACCTACAGGACCGCAAGCAACTTTATACAATCTATTACCTGAAAAACCACGGCAATACGTTGAATAACGGCAAAATAAGTCGGAATAATATTCCGCTGTCATATTACCGCCGCAACCCCAATTTTCGTTTCCAACCCCCCAATATTTTATCTTCCAGGGCTCTTCTCGCCCATTTTCTCTGCGAAGATCCGCCATTGGACTTTTTCCTTCAAATGTCATGTATTCTATCCATTGAGCCATTTCTTGCACCGTACCACTTCCTACATTACCGCATATATAGGGTTCACACCCTAGCTGATCGCACAAATCAAAGAACTCGTGGGTTCCAAAATGATTATTTTCAGTCAGGCCACCCCAATGAGTATTAATCATCGTTGGTCTCATTTCTCTTGGACCTATCCCATCCTTCCAATGATACTCGTCAGCAAAGCAACCACCAGGCCAGCGCAAGTTGGGGATATTAATCTTGCGCAAAGCTTCCACGATGTCGTTTCGGATACCTTGCGTGTTGGGAATGGAGGAATCTTCCCCAACCCAAAAGCCATCATAAATGCATCGACCCAAATGTTCGCTGAAATGTCCATAAATATGCTTACTAATTGTTTTTTTCTTTCTTTGTTTTTCCGTATTAATTGTAATTTTTGCCACATTAATTCACTTGTTTTTTTAAAAAATGCACGATATATATTGAAATAAAATAGTCGTTTTCTTTTAATCCTTTTTAAAGGAAGGTGGTTTCATTCAATTGCCAAAAATATTTAATAATATTAGAAATTTGTTGGAATATATTAAAATAATGAAACACTAAAAAATGCATCAAAGTAAATTTTTTAAAAATGACTGCAAATAAAATTTCCATAACGAAAATAGTAAATGAAGACGTAAAGAAGGCCGTTTATTCTGCGCTTGATCTCATAAACGCGAAAAAGCTATTTACAAGACCAAACATGAAAGTTCTTATAAAGCCTAATTTATTATCACCAAAAGAACCCGACCGAGCAGTTACTACGCATCCCGCAGTTTTTAGGGCGGTTGTTCAATGGGTTAAGCAGTTTAATCCGGAAAAAATAATTGTTGCGGAATCAAGTGGTACCCAAAAGCGTGGTGTAACGGATAATGCGTTCAAAGTTAGCGGTATAAAAGCTGTTTGCGAGGAAGAAAATGTTGAATGGACTTCCTTCGAGAAAACACCCCGTAAAGTGTATCAAGTAGAAGAGCCTCTTGTTTTAAAGGAAGTTCCATCTTCCACATTATTAGAAGAAGTTGATTTAATCGTAAATATACCGAAAATAAAAACGCACGGTCAATGTTTACTAACTTGTTCGATTAAAAATATGTTTGGTACTTTAATATTAGGTCTTAAAGCGAAAACGCACGCTAGCTTTCCTCGCATTGAAGATTTTAACGCAGCTCTTGCAGATATTTATTCAGTTTCTCAGCCACAATTAACGATTATAGACGGGTATTATTGTCAAGAGGGTAACGGTCCAGCTTCTGGAGACGTAGTAAAACTAGACTTAATTGTTGCGGGATATGACCCCGTTGCCTTAGATACAGCAGTATGTAAAATTGTTGAATTTGATCCTAAAGAAGTGTTTCATATTGCGAAAGCCGAACAAAAAGGGTTGGGCACGTCAGATTTGGAAACAGTAGAATTCTTAGGAGAATCTATAGATTCAGTGAAACGAAAATTTAAAAAACCAAAGCATCACGGTCGAAACCTCCCCATACCAAAATCTTTTGGTGAATACATTGGAAAAACCATATTTCGCTCTTCCATTAAATTTG
>JAUXAJ010000326.1 GCA_030620005.1 Promethearchaeota archaeon
AAATCTCTTGTTATTGCTCTCTCTGGAATTCCTTCTTCAATGCTGTTTAAACACACTTGTCTTGCGTTTTGAGGAATGATTTCATTATTTTTTATTAGTTTAGCTAGTTTCTCTTGTAATTTTGGAAATTTCAGGTACCAATGTTTTGTTTTTTTTAGTTCCGGAGGATTTCCACATATCGCACAGTAAGGTTTTTTTAATTCTAAAGGAGTTAGTAATTTCTGACATTTATCGCATTGATCTCCCCTAGCTTTTTCCGCACCACAGTGGGGACAAATGCCTTCCACGAACCTATCTGGAAGATATAATTTATCGTGTGGACAATAAAGCGATTCGATTTCTTTTTCGGTCACGTAGCCATTTTCTTGAACATCAAGGAAAAAATCTTGACAGAATTTAATGTGAGTAGGATTATGAGTTTGAGTGTAATTATCGTACGAAATATTCCATTTTTCAAATAAATCCTTAATTTTTGCGTGATTTTTCATTGCTAATTCTTCTTCGGGAACTTTCAACTTTTTAGCTTCAACCGCAACTGGAGTTCCGTGAACATCCGAACCAGAAACAAAAACAACTTCGTCTCCTTTCAATCTAAGAAACCTTGCAAAAACATCGGCAGATAATACGCTCCCAATCATGTTACCTAAATGTGGAGTTGCATTAACATAAGGCCACGCTGAAGTAACAACCCACTTCTCTTTAGCAGTCAGTTCACATTACCTCTCTTATTTATTTAATATTAATAATTAATAAGAATACTATTATTAAATACTTTAGAAAAGAAACGTTTGAAAAGAATTATTCATGGATGGAAATTTCAAAAAACAATGCTTGCACCGCAATATCTGCAAGCTTTAATTTCTTCGTGCATTTTTTCGAGGCAAGGTTCGTGATAATAAGAACTACATTTCTCGCATTGATAAACGTTAACTTCCCCTAAAAAAATACTATTGCAATAGGAACACGAGGCATAAATTTGCTCAACTTCATTTTCTGGAAGTTTAACCATTTTCGTTTGATTTTCGTCAATAATTCGTATCTTTTGAATTTCTTTCTTGGTCTCACTTACTAATTTTATTACAGAATCTGGAATTTTTAACAAGAAATAACAAAAGGGACAACGAAAAACATTTTGAGTTTCAAAAGGGCTTTGAGCGGCCCACATTGCAGCACAGGAGAAGTGCATTGGCCTATTACAGGAAGGGCAGTACCTCCCTTCAGAATAAAAATCAGCTCCGGTTGATGAAGCTTTTGTTGAATGACAAATCTGACATTTTTCTTGACCTTTATTTCCTTCAGCCATCATTGATCGAAATTCTAAAACCGTAGGTCTTCTTAATGGCAATGCTATTTGGCTTATTAGAGGCGCAATTTCAGAGTCTTTCTCGGGTGAATAATAATCATTCGGTTTTTTTATGTCCTTTTTTGAAGCGAACGATTTTCCAGCGTTTATTAACGCTTTAATATTATTAAAATATCCGTATTCTCCATTAGTAATTTGTGCGATTTTTTTCAGATTATTTACTTTAGAACCCGGCGAGTGCCCTATTTGACAAGTATCGATAAAAACACCTAAACCCTTGGCTATATTGCTTATTTTTAGAATATCTTCTTCAAAATTGCTATCTGATTTATTATCGCTAATAATAAAAATTCTAGGAATTTTTCCACCAATTCTTTGCATTTCTCCAATTAGAACATGCAAGGAAAATGCGATTGCCTCGTGAAGGACTCCTCTTCCCATGATTTTAACCTTCTTTAAAGAATTAATCAGATATTCACTATTATAAGTAATTGAAGTTAGCTTCTTACTACTTATTCCAGACTGTATGATTGAAATTCTATCCTTTGGATCAATGATTAGCTTATTTTCAATAAAGCATTTTGCAGTTTCGAGTGCAACAGTAAGTCTATTAGGTTTAAAATCTTTTCTATACATGGATCTTGAAATATCTAATAGAATAACAGTGTCTTCGACTTTAATATCTTTCAATTCTTTTTATAAAGACGTTTTTTCCCTTGAATAATCAAATTATAAAATTATAACAAAATCTCTTAAAAATTAAATTCATGTTATATAAATTCTTTTTTTAGTTATTATTTCAAAAAATTATACGCGAATAAAGCATATACTTTTATGGCATTTAAAAAATCTTGAGTTTCTATGTATTCATTTACAGAATGTGCCGTTGCAGCGTTTCCTGGACCGAATAAAATCGTTTCTGGGCAATATCCATCGTTTCTATAGTATTTAGCGTCAGCAGATGCGGGCATTATGAGGTAGAAAGGTTTTTTTTTGTAAATACTCTCAATTAGATCGTATAAATCTTTCAAAACTGTAGAATTTTCCCAATCCTTCCAATACGAACCCTCTGAAAATCCAACTATTTTTAGATAAACGAATATTTCATCAGCAGCGCCCGTTGGCACGTCTTTCACGGCATATCCAACGTCTTCAGTGATGAGTTTTTTAACAGCATTCACTATATCTTCAACTTTTTGACCTGGCAACAATCTAAAATCAAAAATTGCTTCACACTTGTTGGGAACAACATTTTCCTTTATACCTGCGCTGATTATATTTAAAGATTTTGTAAATTGAACCAAAGATTTAAGAAGATTTTGTAAAAGTGGTTGCTCTTTAAAGATATTTTCGAAAATCTCTATGCTCGTAAAGGCCGATCCAACAAGCTGTTTTAACTTATCGTAAGGTATTGGAGGTTTTACATTTGGCACGTAATCGTCTATTTTATCCAAGTTTTGTATGATCTCACTCATCATGTATATTGCATTTTTACCCATTGTCGGCATGGATGAATGACAAGATATTCCGTTTGTCACGAGTTTTAAAACTAAATGTCCTTTTTCACCGATGATTATCACTTTAGGTAGTGGATTAAGTCCTGAGGGCTCGCCAATAACTACGAAATCACATTTAATTGAATTTAGTTTATTTTTAAGGCACCATTTCGTACCAAAATTTCCTCCTGTCTCTTCGTCCGCAACTGCGGTTAATATTAAGTTACCAGATAAGTCAATCTCTAATTTTTTCAGCACCGTTAATGCTATTGTCATTGCTGCCAACGCACCTTTCATATCCGCTGCGCCCCTACCATAGATCAACTTCTTTCTTTTTACAAAAGCAGAGAGAGGGGGATTTTTCCAATCTTCTTCAGCTCCAGGAGGCACGACATCCATGTGACCATTGTATAGTAAATTTTTTCCTTCAAAATTATCGTTTAAGTAAGCAATGAGATTAGCACGATTATCTCCAAATTGAGAAATTTCACTTTTAACATTCGAATTTTTTAAATACTCTTCAATTTTAATAGCTACATTTTTTTCGTTTCCAGGTGGATTATAAGAATTAGCTTTTATTAATTCTCTTAAAAATTCCACGTATTCTTCTTTATTGTTTTCAATTTCATTAATAATTAATTCTTCACTCACTTTAGATCCCTCTAAATTCTTCTTTAATAAAAATAGTACTAAATATTTAAAAAATTTTCTCAAGATCGAAATCTAACTGATAAATTTAAAATATTTAGGAAATTTTAATATTCTTAAATCTGAATTTAAAATAATTGGATAAATACGGTTGTTTTTTTTTGAATCAACGAAAAAAAGAAATTAGAAGGGTCATTTTGGCAAGTTTTTTCGTTGTATTAATAATATTATCTAATGTACAAACCAATAATCTTTCTATTTCCAATGTAAATAGTGAGAATGAAAGTAATAAAAATCCGTTAAATGAAACTGAGCACGACTTACCTCAGAGCAATTCTGTTTCTAATCTAAATTTGACGAATTACATTACTGGTAAAGGCGTTAACCAAACAGTAAGACTTCACGTGTCAAATTCTTTCTTTTCTATCGATAATCTCGACTATTTTAACATTTCTGCACCGGCAGACAACATGAATCTTACACATGGATATTTCAATTTCAGTTTTCAAAATAATTTTACAACGGATCATGTAATTGAAAACGATTTCGCGTTAGATCTTGAAAATTATTTAAAATATAATTTTAATGCGAGCATTTCTAATATAACGATTAATAGGGGTGACAACTTAACAGAAGGTGGGCTTAATAATTTAACAGATGGGCAAGGACTGTTGTCGCACTGGAATTTAACTTCATTGGGTGGTATCTTGAATCTTACTATAAGCGCTAATTTTTCTAATATATTAAGCCAAGAGGATTTTATATTTAATCGAACTCATATTTTAGGGTTCATATTAAAGTTGGTTTACAACATTAGTAAAGACGTGAATCTAACAATAAAAATGTTTAATATCACACAAAATGGTTGGATCAATGTTACTAATACAATTGAAATTATAAGTGGTCAATATTACCAAGAAAATATTTCGAATGTTATTAATAAAAATCTAAATTTCCTAGATTTTTCAAATAGTTGTCATGTTCAATTTTATTTCAATCGAACTGACGCAGAGGAATTTAACGTGTCATTATACGAATTCAATATTGATGCAACGCATGGGTTTGAATTACCAATAACTAATACTAGTCATGTCGCTCTTGAATTTGATTTATTAGGTTTGAATTCAACAGTCAACGGTTTTTACGCCTGGATTAGAACTTTAAATATTACTAAGGCCAAATATGCCCACCTTAATATCACATTATATAAAGCCAATGCCACTATCGCTCGAACTCAAGCTAATCTACAAACAAACAATCTAAAACCATTTGAAAAATTAGGTTCGTATTTAGTTGATTCTTACAAAGGCGACGGTGTATCTTATTTTGATTTTAATTCAATTGATTCCACGAATTTGTCATTATATAACTATTTTATTGTAATTAAATCAAATACTTCTGAAAAAATTTATAGTCTAGTTACTTTACCTCAGGATGGTCCATATGGAGATAGTGAGACCGAACATCAATTGAAATTAACTGTTGATAATGGAGCTAATTGGACTAATGCTTTTTTAAATATTACATCAAATGGCGAATCCTATGTAACACCGCAATTAGACGCAAGTTCGTTTAAATTAAATGTTACTAGGGGATATGTGCCCTCAGATTTTATTGTTAATAACACTTGGACTTTAAAAATTCAGAACGGAACCATA
>JAUXAJ010000249.1 GCA_030620005.1 Promethearchaeota archaeon
TTAATTACTTTAACACTTAAAAGAAATTGGGTGAGATTTGATGTTAAGCATTGAAATTTCACTTAGGAGATAAAAATGCAATGTCTTACTAAAATTATTAAAATTAACAATAATTACAAATTACAAAACTTAAGTTATTAAATTAAATAAAGATATTAATTTTTTTACATAGAATTAATTGTTAAAAGTAAATTAATCATGTGAAAAAAAATGAGTCTTAAATTAATTGAAAATAAAGAAAAGAAATATTCTTTATTTCTTAATAAGAATAGATGCGGTGGTTGCGAAATATGCGTGGTAGTGTGCCCTACTGGGATACTAGAAATGGGCGACGAGTTAAACGTGAGAATTGCTTACATTCCTAGAGTAAAAGAAGGTAAAGAAAAATATTGTTCAGCGTGCAGGAGATGCGAGTATAGTTGCCCTGATTGGGCTATTTACGTTTTAGATGAAGGAAAAAATAATCAAGCTACTGAAAAGGCTAAAGTTTAACGAGGTGAAAATATGAATAAAGCTGAAAAAAATAGGTTTTTACCCGAAGGAAAATATGTAATGATGGGAAATATTGCGATGAGCGAAGGTGCTATAGCTGCCGGCTTGAAATTCTTTGGAGGTTATCCAATCACCCCCAGCACGGAAGTGATAGAACATCTTGCGAGAAGGCTCCCTGAAGTAGGGGGGTGTTGCATGCAGATGGAGGACGAGCTCGCGTCAATTAACTCGGTTATTGGAGCTTCAATAGCTGGAGCTAAGGCAATGACAGCAACTTCTGGACCTGGCCTTTCTTTAATGACTGAAACCATTTCAATGGCAGCCAATCTTGAAATACCCTTTGTCTTTTGTGATGTTCAGAGAAACGGTCCCGGAACTGGTTATGTAACTGAACCCCACCATAACGATTTAGGTTTAGTTAGGTTTGCTGGAAACGGTGAATTTCAAGTGATTGCGTTAGCTCCCATGAATTGTCAAGAATTATTTGACTTGACCATAACGGCGTTTAATTTTGCTGAGATATACCGGTGTCCCGTATTTATATTATCGGATGCGTACTTAGGACATCTCCACGAAGCAATCTACATTCCACCTAAAGAAGAGATTTTATCAAGAGTTGTATCGCGTAAACTTCCAGAAAAAGTAGGAGCAAAGATTTTTACTTACAAGGATCCGAGTACAGGCGCTCACATAATCCCTCCACAATCAATGATGGGAACTGAATTTGGAGCGCCCCTTCTCATACACCTACCCCACGGGCCAGATGGCTTGCCAACGCCTAAACCAATGAATTTCATAGAAGCAATCATGGATAAAGTAAACTCCAACAAAGACAAAATATGTTTAACCGATCAATATAAATTGACCGACGCTGAAATCGTGATAGTTGCTTACGGTTTACCCGTTCGCACGAGTTATCGGGCAGTTGATATAGCTCGAAAAGAAGGGATCAAGGTTGGTATTTTTAGATTAATTACTGTCTGGCCCTTTCCAGACGAGAAAGTGAAGGAAGCTGTAAAGGATGCAAAGGCAGTAATAGTGCCGGAGTTGAATTATACGGGCGTCATTGCTGAACAAGTTGAAAGGGTTACTAAACTTGAAACTCCAGTATTGAAAATTCCCAAGGTATGTGAATTTCATCACCCCGACGACATATTAGAAGTTATAAGGGAGGTGGCCAATTAATGTCTGGAATAGGTCCAACATATCCAAGCGAGAAGCCAGAGCATCCTTACTTGAAATATTCCTACGTGGGAGACCTGCTTGGAAATTATTCCTCGAGATTCTGCGCTGGATGTGGGTACGGAATCATGGCTCATGTTTACACTCGATTATTTGAAGATTTAAAGCTAGATCCAAAATTGTACCCTTTAGTAGTTGGAATTGGATGTTACAGTCAAATAATGCTATTAGTTCACGCAAAAGCTCAAAAAATTTTAACGCTACACGGTCGAGCTCCGGCAATTGCCACGGGTATTAAGATGGCAAATCCTAAGATGAAACCCATCATCTTTTCTGGTGATGGAGATTGCTTGGGGATTGGTGGAAATCACTTCATTCATCTTTGTCGAAGAAATCTTGACTGCATTATATTCATTTTTAACAATAGCATATACGCTATGACTGGAGGGCAAGGTGCACCTACAACTTTATTCGGTGCAAAATCAACAACGACTCCTTATTCAATGTTTGAGAATAGAAGTGACGGAGTAAAATTAGCGCTAGCGGCAGGTGCCACCTACGTTGCGAGAACTTCCATTGCTCACCCACGGACCTTGATGAAATACTTCAAGAAAGCGCTCAATCATAAAGGCACTTCCGTGATTGAAATTATTATTCAATGCGTGACTTATTTCGGTAGAAAGAATCTTGATAGCTTAGGTTCTGAGATTGATGGTGCTAAGGGTATAAAAATGGATTCCGGAGGGAAAATGATTGATTGGATAAAAAAGAACACGGTTAGAAAAAATCAGGCCAAATTCATGAGCGAAGAAGAGTTATTTAACAAGTATGTTCTCGGAGAATTCAGATACGAGCCAAATAAACCAGAATATTCGGAAGAATACGAAAAAATAAAAAGAATTGCCCAAGGGGAGGGAAAGTAACAAATGAGTAGATATGAAATTCGTATAGCGGGATTTGGTGGACAGGGTGTAATCACGCTCAGTAAGATGATTGTCACAGCTACTTCTCTGTACGAAGGATTAGCTTCAACGCAAACAGAAGCTTATAGTGCTTCCGCGCGTGGCGGAAAATGTTGGGGAGAAATTGTTGTGGATTTAGATAAAGAGACGAAATTGATTGATTATCCAAAAGCAATGATACCTTATGATTTTTTAATAGTTCTTTCTGAAGAATCTGCGAAGGATGTCAAGCGAAATCACCTGAAAAAGGGAGATAATACAGGATTCTTGGTGTGGGATCCCTCAACGATAAAGAAATTTCCAACAGCGAAAAGAGTGAAATCGCTTTCGATACCCGTTCAGAAATTGGCGTTGGAAAGGTTTGGGAACATCGTGTATGGAAACACCATTCTCTTTGGCATCTTTACAACTCTTTCTGGCGTGATTTCTGAAGAATCCGCGATCGAGACGGTAAAAAAATTCGTCCCTAGCGTTACATTGGACAAGAACTTGGAAGCTTTTGAGTTAGGTAAGCAAGAAGCTTTAGAATACTTGAATAAGTTAAAGGAGGAGGAGAAATAAAATGCACTTTGAAAAAATCAAGAAAGGATGGAGCGAATTAGAGGCAGAAGTGATTAGAACTGGCAAATGCACGTTTTGTGGTGCGTGTGGTGCATTTTGCATGAACATCACGTTTGACATGGAAAAGGAGGTACCAATCGAAGACGGTTCTTGCAAAGACGTGAACACTTGCCGCGACGGTTTTGGCCTTTGTTATAATTTGTGCCCACAAACAGGAAAAGATCAAATTTCGACATTCCTATTGGATAAGTGGGTTTTTGGTAAGGAACACGATAAAATCTTGGGTCATTACATCGATATTGTTTCCGTTAAGCTGTCAGATTCAGCAAGCAAAAAATTACCGATGGAAGCTGGACCTCTAACGGGGTTGTTATATTCTGCAATGGAAGAAGGATTAATTGATTGTTCGATAATAACAGACAAGGACGAAAATTTTAGACCTTTTCCCATGCTTGCAAAAAATCCGCAGGAATTATTCCAGGGTGTTGGATATAAACCAAGTCAAAGTCCCACGCTATCTTTAGTTGGAGAAGCAATAAATAAGGAATTTGTTGATATCGCAGTTGTAGGAACTCCTTGCCAAATTCAGGCCCTTCGAAAGCTACAAAACCATCCACACTTCGATTTTGAAGCGTACGACTTGGTTTCGCTTGCCGTGGGAACTTTTTGTTTAGGGACGTTCCACAATCAATTAATTGAACAATGTTTTAAAGAACAGGATTTGAAACCTGGTGAAATCACCAAAATAGAAACCGACAAGAACGAGTTTAAAATGATCGTAACGACAAGTTCAGGCAAGAAAGAAATCCCCTTGAATTATATATACGATAAATCCGTTAGAAACGCCTGTTTCTCTTGTTCGGATTACACTGCTTCGTTTGCAGACGTGTCTGTTGGAAGCATAGGAAGCGAAAACGGTTGGAAAACGATGATAATCAGAACAGAAAGAGGTAAAGAAGTGTTTGACGCGGCTGTTAGCAAGGGAATTCTTGAAGCAAAAACTCTGGAAAAAGATAAAGAAGAGATCGTCTTGGACATAACTAGAAATAAAACTGATATCGTAAAAATCGAATCAGTCGTGGAACATTCTCCTGAAATTAAAAGCATCATTATAAGGAACGAAAGAATTGCTAAAGCGTATCGACCCGGACAATTCATGATTTTATGGATTCACGACGTTGATTTTTTACCAATGTCAATTTCTAATATTGAAGGAAACCTAATTGAAATTACCGTTCAGAAAATTGGGGAAGGCACGGGTAAACTGTTTGAACTAAAAGAAGGCGATAGTATAGGAATAAGAGGTCCTTTTGGAAACTCGTGGAATTACGAGGACGCTTCCAATATTCTTATAGTTGGAGGGGGAATGGGTACTGCTGCTTTAACTTCACTGATTGAACCATTAAAACAAAATAAGAAGAATATAACCGTGACTATTGGAGCAAAAGACGAGCCTTCCTTAATTTTTGCCGATAAGTTGATTGACCTGATTCCTAATACCATGTGCAGTACTGACGATGGTTCGCGGGGAAAAAAATGCTTTGTAACTGATACAATTGAGGAAATTTTTAAGGGAAATACAATTGACCTCATAATGACATGTGGCCCTGAAGTAATGATGAAAAAAGTCCTTGAAATTGCTGAATCTAAAAACATTGAAGTTCAAGCTTCCCTCGAGAGAAAGATGAAATGTGGCGTTGGATTATGTGGGTCATGCTGTATTGGAGAAAATAATGATACATGCGTTTGTAAGGATGGCCCCATTTTCAAGTCAGAGCAATTAAAAACATTTCCGCAGTTTGGAACTTACTCGAAATAATATCAAATTTTTTTATCTTATTTTATATTTTTAATGCGGAATGAAAGAAGTTTCGTCAAATTTTATTAATTTTTAAAATTTCATTACAATAATAAAATTCATGAATAATTTATTTTTAAGTGATGAGAAGTGTCTAGAGAATCCATGAAAAATCTACCCAAAAATTGTATTGCTGATGATAACTCTAATTGTGATGAATGCGAATTAAATGATCTTTTGCTTTGCAATTTTGAGAAAAAGTTTGCTAATGGATTCTTATTTGGTAATATCGCGTATAGAATTCTTGCAATTATCATATTATCATTAGTAGGGTTCTTAATGGGACAATGGTGGATGGTAATTACTTATTTATTTGTTGTCTTGTTAACCTTTGTTGTTATTGAGCCAAGATTGTTATGTAGTCATTGCCCTTTCTATGCCAAGGAAGGAAAATGCCTTAAATGTTGGGCACTAAGAGGCATGCCTAAGTTCTGGAGATATCGTCCAGAACCTATTAATAAAAAAGAGAAGAACGCAATGCTTGCCATCGGAGCCTTTATAGACTTATTTCCTTATGTAGGTTCTATTTTAGGAATTATTTGGTTTATTTTCAATCCAACAGACAATTATTTAATAGGAACATGGTTAATAATCGTCACGATCATTTTTACAGGTATAGTTATTTACTTTTCCTCAATACTACAAGGCAATGCTTGTAAAAAATGTCCCAATTTTTCTTGCGCAATGAACAAAGTTCATGATAATATTAAAGAAGCGTTCATGGAAAAAAACCCAATAATTAAAGAAGCTTGGAAAAATTCAGAAAAAATCTAAACTTTTCAAAAGTAAAATTTTCAAAATGGAATCTGCTTAAAAAAGGCTTTTCCTGAAGAATATTACCGAGGGTTCCCAGATTTTTACCCCGATGAATACAAGTGGTCATATTAAGTCTTATAACAATACTTTAAATTTAGATCCAACTTTTTCTTTTATTTTAGAACGATAGCATTTAAGGAGATATCAATTCCATGTATAATGAGATTATCCAATTTCGATGTTAAAAACGCAATAACGCTTCCATCGCTCCAACCAATATCAAAAAATGAGTATTTGTCAGATTTATTTAAAAAATGGCTAAGACAATTTAAGGTTACACTCGCAGTTTTACTAACCTTATCATCGCCACTATAAATCCTAGGTATCTCTCTCTCTCACATTGGTTTTTTACAAAAATTTTTTGATAATGTCGAATTTAACTGTTTGTTAGATATGAATGAATTTACTATTAACGAATTTTTAAAATTACATTTGGAAAATGGTAAGACTATCATTTATGTTGATGATAAGAAGGTAATTCAGTGTAAATACTTATTATTAAACCCTTCCTCTGAAAAAAAGGATAAACTAGACGCAAATAATCAGAATAATACTGTTGATGACCAGCTTGAAAATCTAGATCGTTCTCTAGAACTTAATGAAGATAATTGCATTGAAATCCCCCCAGAAGCAGAATTCTGGGCCCATTCATCTAACTTACAAGCATGGTATGAAAATGATTATGACACTCATGTGCTCCACACTAATTTAGCTTTCCCTCTCTTGAGAGAATTGACTGAGGCAGGGGATAAACTCGCCAAAAAAGTTTTCAAGGAGGAAATAAAAAAACGATTCCGTTCTGGTAATTTAAATGTTAAAGTTTTTTTAATTAAGGAAGGATTTCTTGATAGGGACATCATGGATATTGATGAATATGAAGAGCTCCACGAGGTATTAGATTTTGAAACTCAGAAGATGCTTCAGAAGCGCCTTAGAGAAGAATCTAATACAATTCGCGATGGTTTTTTAATATAAATGATAAATGGATTGTTAACAATTCAATGAAATAATACACAAATTTATTATTTTTTGTTGCATAACATATATATTATCTTGTTTTTACTTAGAAAATATTAAAAAAAAACAAGCATTGATTGCATAAGGATATAAGGGGTTTTATTTACATGGATATTGAAATAATTTATTATACTTTTTTATCTTTCTTCTTTGTATTTATAGGAACCATATTAATTGTAGGCATTTTTTTATTATATCGAGCGAAGAAAACAAGGTTAAATAATCTTTTTTTTATCGGGATGGCATTTATATTAATTTCAATAGGGTTAATAGGTAATTTAACCTTAAATTTAGGAGATATTTTTCAACAGAGCTTCATTTTTTTTAGTTATATATTAGTAATACTTTTTACTAATTTTACGTTTCATCAAAACCGAAATACTCCTGCTAAACAAATTCTTATTATAGTAATATTACTGGGCATTGTTGTGTTGTTAGTTCAAGTATGGTTCACGTTTCAACTTAACCCTATAACATATTATTTAAAACTACTTTTTGATATCGCATTTAACATGCTAACCTTTAATTGGATGGCATGGTCGTCATTTTCTGCGTATAAACAATTAAAAAATCAAGATATACAGCCATGGATAAAAATGAGATATAAAATGATTTCCCTATTTTCATTTCTTTTAAGTTTAAACGTTATCCCTCAATTATTTCAACCATGGAATGTTAAGTGGGGAGATCCTAACAATGCTCAGGCTTTAATTGTTTTTGGTATCATGGCTA
>JAUXAJ010000053.1 GCA_030620005.1 Promethearchaeota archaeon
TTAATTACTTTAACACTTAAAAGAAATTGGGTGAGATTTGATGTTAAGCATTGAAATTTCACTTAGGAGATAAAAATGCAATGTCTTACTAAAATTATTAAAATTAACAATAATTACAAATTACAAAACTTAAGTAAATAATATAATACTAAATAATAATAATTTTAAATTAAGGTTTAGATTTATAAGAACAAACCCAACATTTCGGATTTTTTGCCTTTTTTATTATTTCAAATTTATTAGCAAGTCCATTGTAATTAAGTTGTTGTCCAATTAGCGGTGTTCCAACATGTGGATGCCATTTACCATTTTCTTTAAAATATTCCATTCCTAAAACAAATTTGAGTACTTGCTGTGATTGAATACCTCCGATTATAGATGTTGTTGTAATCATTGTGGCTATTTTGTCAACTGTCTCGCCGTTTTCAGATTCAATTTCTTCTCCTGTACACGAAAACTTCTTCCACATTAAATCTAAGTCCATGCCTGTTATTGCACATTGCAAACACGCACTATCCCTAACTTCTGAGTACACGGCTTGCACGGAACCGAAAAATTGGTCAATTCCACTATCAACAAATGGGATCCGAAAATAACAAGAATAATTATTTGCTTGAAGTCGAGCTTCTACATTGTCAAGACAAGAGCAAATCACGTCGCACTGTTTATAAAGTTCTTTATCAATATCGTTTAAATCTTCTTTTATGGCAATAATCTCAGTCTCAGGATTTAGCTCTTCGCAAGTATTTTTTACCACATCAACCTTATAATCTTGGTTTTTTGCACTGTTTTTAGTAAATAGTATGCACCTGTTCAAATTTGAGCTTACAATAAAATCATAATCGATTAAAATTATTTTACCAATACCCGTTAATACCAAATTTTTTACTACTTCATTTCCCGTTGCCCCAGCTCCAATTATCATGACCGTAGCGTTAGCTATCTTGTTTTGGTCCCAACCAGGAACTCTCTTCTGGCGGTCGTATTGGTCGTCATCAATGCTACTTTCTTCTAAAAATTTATAGTCCAATTTTTTTTCTTCAGACTTTTTTCGAGGCATTTCGTTCTCAATAAAAATAATATGTTAAGTAAAAATGTATTAGTTATTTATAAATATTTTTTTAAAAAAGGTTAAATTCAAGATACAAGTCGTTATTATGACGAAATAAGAGCAAAACTAATTGATTTATATCTCTCCTTTGCGTTCTTATCGATAGTAAAAAAATCATATTCATTATTAACAGGATCAACTACTAAAGCTACTTGAAATGATTCGGGGAAAAAGAACTCTTGTGTGGCCACGTCCGTGGTGGATAAAAACACTCCGAAAGAAGGATGTGAATGCCACCACCCAACTATCCTTAAATTCTCGTCATTTTTTTTCTGCTTTAATTTTTGAAATTTCTTTTCGTATTTTCCCGCAGTTCCTTCAATTTGTGCGGTAGAATACTGATGACTGTGAACGGCCCCCATTATGAAAAGATGGTCTTTAATAATAATATAAGTTTTTTCTTTCCATTTTAAAATATTCCCCGTTAAATAACCAAAAATTTCCAAATCGGACATTTTACACGTTTTTATGATTTCTTTTATAACTTTCTCGTGAATGTATGCAGGAAACACAAAATCTTCCTTAATTTCGTCAATTTTCATGGCTTCATTTCTTTTTATCATTTATTATCTTAATCTTTAATTTCTCTTTTTTTTATAATTGAGATTTGTATCATGTCTTTTAGAATCTCCATTATTTTTTCTTTAGAATCGTTTCGAGTCGCAGAATAACCGAAAGTTTTTACATTGAAGGATTCTTCTATTTTACCGGGATCAAAAGCCGTATTTTTTAAATCTTGGAAGTTTGCTATCACGTAAAAGTCACCCCTGTTCACCGCCGATTTTAAACGAGTAAATAATTTGAGAGTTCTTCCCAAGTTACTTGAAGCTGAATTCGTAACAATGCAAATAATTTCAACAGAGTCAAGTAATTCTCTATAGATTTTCGTATTATTAACTAAATCCTCCATGTCAATTTCTCTCAAGATAATTTGCTTGATGTTTTTAAACTCTGAAATGTCCACGGGTTTTTGCATGATTTCCTTCAAATCTTCGTCTAATTCTAAGATAGTCTCGCCCGGAAATAAATTTAAAATCGTTGTTTTTCCTACTCTTGGTTCTCCAATTAGCAAAATTTTAGGAGGAATAAAGATATTTTCTTCTACAAAGCCATGAAAATCTTCAAAAATAGTAACTTCTCCGATCCAGTGTTCCAGATATTTATCATATCTTTTTACAAACTCGTTTTTTAATAGATCAACTTTAATTCTTGCTTCTTCTTCTATATCATTTATATCCGTAACTAAAACAAACATGCAATCGTATTTTGTATCATAGGAATAGACATAGTTGAAATTTCTAAAGTTTAAAGCCTTAATTCCACCTCCCTTAATCTCCTGAGCAAAATTACTAATAGCAGTAAGGAACCCGCTAATTAGATCGTCTTCAAATTCCTCTTGGCCAATAAAACTCTTGGAATAGCATAAAAGGCCACCTGAAGCTATAACAAATAGTCTAGATATCATTTTTTAGGCTTTACTTATTTTTTAATTGATTTAATTATTTATTAAAATAATAATAAATAAGATTAATTAAAATAATTATGAAAAATATAAACAAATAATAAATATAATATTTATCATTGATGAATAAGAGGTTCATAAATTGAATAAAAAAGATAATGGTTTTCATGACGACGATTATCATGATGTGATTTTAGGTGAAGAAGATAAAGAAATCCCCGAACGAAAACCTCCAAACGAGAAAATTATTTTTTTTAATATCGTAAAAGAATAACTTGTGAATCCAAATTAAGCAATATTAATGATTTCAATAATAGCCGTTTAAAGATATTTTCTATCTCGCGTTTTTACCACTGCTTTTATTGATAAAATTAAATTTATCCTTTATCTGAGAATTAACGAGGAATTGAACTGTTTTTAAGGGAAGTCCCAAATTTTTGCTAATTTTTCTAAGATCTTCGTACTCTGGTTTAATATTTACGGTTATTTTTTCCTTTTCCGACTCGTAAAAGGAGATTTTACAATTTATTTCGTAAGTCTTTCCTTCAATCTCAAATTTAGTACTTTGAATTTTTCTTGAAATACAAACGCGAGACATGTTGTTCATCCTTACTCCAAGGGTTCCCAATTCCCTAATTATTTTTTCAGATATTCGATATTTATTTTCTGGATGGCATAGAACTTTTATCACGTGCCCTGGTCTGTTCTTTTTAGTCGTACTTGGAATAACTTGAATGTCTAAAATATCTTCTAACTCTAAATTATTGATAAAATTTCCAAGAAGTTCTCCGGAAACATCATCCACATCTGTTTCTAATACGGTTATTTTTTCCTTGTAATTTTGTAATGGATGAAATTCGCTGCTATAGTCTTGTTCCTTACGCTCTCCGTGAAAAATGCGTATCGTATTTAAAAAATTATTAAATTTTTTTTGACCCGTGCCCCGTGCTAATTTGATAAGTGTCATTTTTGGAGAGTATTGAGAATATTTTGGGTTTAAATTCGCCAATAAAGCGGCTCCAGTGGGCGTAACTAATTCACTTTCAATAGGTCCGCCACAAATCACTAATTCTGATTTTTCAATAATTTTTGACGTTGCTGGAGCGGGAACTGCGAGCGTTCCGTGCGCCGTTTGTACAATACCCCCACCTAAGGGTAGTTTCCCGCTATAAATTCGAAAGTCTCCTGTAAAAACATTTAAAATATCCAATGTTCTTGTTACTCCTATAATATCTACCAATGTATCTACTGAACTTAATTCGTGTAAGTGTAATTTTTCTTCTAATTTATCGTGCACTAGTGCTTCAGCTTGAATCAGCGAATTTAAAACCCTCGTTGCGTAATTTTTTGCTAAAGTTGAAAAAGTTTTTTCCTCCATGAACTTGTTTAACGCAGTTCTTAAGACTTTAGGCGTTCTATGGTTTTTTTTTTCTCTAATTTCGATTTTAAGTTGATTAATCTGAAATCCAGAGCGCTCTATTTTAATCAGATCAATTTCCAGTTTTGAAACGCCGGATAAGTAATCCATTAATTGCTTTAACTCTGTGACGACTTGATTCGGGCTTTCGATTAAGCCTAAAATTGCTGCCAAAAACATATCCCCCGATATTCCTGAATTTGAAGTGTCAATGTATAACAATTTCATTTTATTTCCTCATTCATCTCTATCTAATTCCAATGAATGAAGGTAAAAAAAAATAATTATTAATTTTCTCAACATTTTTATTTAATATAAGAAAGATGATTTTAAAAAAAAACCTTTAAACATCGAAAATGAGTAATTTAAAATGAGTGAACTTCAAACTGTAAAATGTTATATCAATCAACTTCCGGCTACGATTTTAAACCTGTTTAATATCGAACATCCCTCCAATACTATCCCAGGACCAGTTCAACAAATTATAGATCTATATCAAGGTGTAGATAGAATTAGCATCAACATGATTGATAATTTTGGGCTATTTGAAATAACGTACATGAAGCCTCAATTCATGATCACGAACGCAGAAACAATGTTGTTGCTCTCTACTAAAAATCCATATACATTAGGAATGTTTCATCAAATAATGTACGGCAGCTTTGAAATTGAGCCAAATGGGTTTCATTTATTAAAGTATTTAAATAAAAATGGTAAAAAAACGTGCTTTGTTGCTAGAAAGAAAGACCTCGAACGCTATGATGGGGGGATTCATTCAGTGGCAAAAGAAACGGATATGTCCACTTGGGTGGAATCTGCTAAGATAATAAACAATTCTGATCTTTCTTGGATGCACTATTTGGATTTTGAGAATTTACATAAACAACAAGCGAGATTAAAGCGACAAACTCCAGAAGACTTGATAGAGAAGCTGATTAATCGAACAGACAAATGGATTTTAGGCAATTATAAACAACTTAGAGCCAATTCTTTAATGATAATTATTGGCGATCATGGTCGAGCAAAAATGAACATGGAATACTCGGGAAAGATTGCTCAATGGAGAGATGCGAGCGTGCCAATTGCTATTTTCATTAGAAAATGAAAAACTGTCTAATATTTTAATGTGCTGTCTAAATGGAAGAAAAAGAACATAAGCGTTTCACTGTCTCTCTTCCGCGTGATTTATACGAAGAGTTTGAATTATTTAGAAACAAATTAAATATTTCTAGGTCAGATTGCATCCGGAAAGCCATGAAATCGTACATGATAAGCGAAGAAAACATAACATTACCTTCTAGTAATGTAGTGGGTTGTATCACGATAGTAATGGCCCACGAACATTTTCCAACTAAAGCGCCTCCTGATGACGATAGAAATGTTCACGATCTTGATCACGACCATGTTCACGATCACGACCATGTTCAGGATCACGATCACGTTCACGACCATGTTCACGAATATGATTATAGTTCTAAGCCAATTTATGCAAATATTCTACAAAGGGACTTGATTTTAATAAATGACATCCAACATCACTTTTCTAATATCGTCCTCTCAACCATGCACATTCATCTCGAATTTGAGAAGTGCTTGGAGGTGATTGCTGTCTCTGGAAGATATGAGCGAGTAGTTGCGCTTAAAAACGCACTAAAACGATTGAAAAGCGTTTTATCAATTGGATTTTTCGTAATTGATAAAGAATAGAGGTTAGCGGCGTTAATCCTAGCTTTTTTTACCGCTTTACAACTGTTTTGAACTACCACTAGCTAAATAAAGCAAGTGGATTCCTAATTCACAGAAAACGGCTCGACAAGATTCAGGAATCGTGCCGAGTCTTACACTTTCTCCAAAGGCTTAACTTCCCGCTATTCCATCGGTAGAATTCATTTCTCTTTTTTTTGAAGTCGTTGGTTATCAGACCAAAGAGAATGAATTATTTAAAATATATTTTCAACGTTTTTAAAACAAGAGAGTGCGACAATTTAGTGAATTCTCTTCATGCTCAATTCATCACCTCCCTAAAGAGAAGGTGCTTTCTTGAGCGGTTATGGTAAAAAATCTGGACATCCTTGAACATCCTCTCGATATGAGAGCAGGTCGGCAGCGGACGACTACAACTTGACCCTATAGGCCAAGTCAAAATGTTAGATATGAGGCGTATCTCTTTTTCCCCAGATCTTTAAATTCCAGGTCAATAATTGGAACCCAATTTTGTTTTCGTCCGTTGTTTTTCAACAATTTTTCAATTTTTGATTTTCCAAAGTAGGTTTACTACTAAAGAATTGTTTAAAAATTTAAAAAAATTGTATTTTAACGAAGCTTAAAAAGAAAAAGGAGAAAGGGAATAAAAATTTCCTATATTTTTAGGCTAAGTAAAATTGATAAGGCGATTTTGTTTAATTAGAAATTTTTATTCGTTTTTTTTTTAGCGCGTGTGTAGGAACCTTTCGGTAGAAAGCTCTCTATATATATTGAAAGCTCATTAATCTACATAATATTATATATTTTTATTCAGAATTTAAATTTAACAGTATGATGATTTTCTGATTTAGTGAACAATATTTTATTCTATAGCACGTGTAAAAAAAACCACAAAAAATAATATTAAAAAAAAGTAAGATCTACTAATTTCATCTATAATCAACATTCCCGCCGAATTCTTAAGTGTTTTACTCCAAATCATCAATTCGACAGAAAATATTAATTATAAATCCTTTTCCTGTACTGTTTTTCTTCCGTTCGCCTTAGCTCGTCCGATTGCTTTTTCGAGAATGTCTACGATTGCGTTATTGAGTGAATCACCATCTATTAGGTCACCACTCGTATTACACTCTTGAGACTTAATATATTCTCTAACCTTGCTTTTTACGAACAGAGCTTCAATCTTGGCGCCACTTTTCTTTGCCATTTTCAATCCTCCACATTTGTTTTTTTTAATTTTTTTTTAATTTTATACTTAAATAAATATAAATTTTAATTATTTCTAAATACACTATAGACTAACTCTTTTATAAACCTTTTGTTTAACTTTTCATAAAATGTTAATAGATCGTTCCAAGATGGCTTTTTATTAAACTGAAAAATTATGGTGGAAATCAGCTTTTCTCGTCGAATTGAATAAATTCTTCTCATATATCCTCAAATTTTGGGGATACCATTAATAGGGAAGAATAATTAGATTTTCAGGCAAATATGGGTTTTTTAAAAAATTCTTCATTTTTAATTTTAACAATAATTAAAAAAAAAATAATGCTAAGTAAACGAAAATTAAATAGATTAAAAATAACCAAAAGTAATAAAATTTGTAATAATTAGAATCATCATGAACTACATTTAAAAATTGTAATGAATGACATGTTCCCATGAAAAATATTTCTCTAAATGAAAGGTGGAAATGCAAACCGGATTTTAACGATGTTGGTATTGAAAACCAATGGTACAACCCAAAAAATTTTGCATCAGACGACAAAGAATTAATAGATATTATAATTCCTAAATGTTTTAATACATTAAAGGGCTACGAGATTTTCGAAGGGGTTTTCTGGCATTATTATACTTTATCCTTTTACGTACATAATTACATACATGCTAATTGACTGTCTTGCTCATTTATTCGAGAAAAATGGCATAAAAAAGGGGGAAAAAAAGGAACAATTAAGATTAAGCAATAAAAAGACTTTATTGAAGTAGATTTTTTTAAAAATTAACTTACGGTTAAAAGCGTGTTTTTATTCTGAAGTGATTATATTGAGAAAAGTTGTTTTTTCAAGAGCACCAGTAAGGATTTGTGATGTTGGAGGTTGGACAGACACTTAGTTTTATCCAAGAGGCGCAGTCTTTAATTTTTGTGTGGATCTTTATAGTCATGTAAGGATTGTGGAAAATCAATCAGAAAAAATTAATATTATCTCTGAAAATCTTGATTTACGTACCGAAATAATTAATTTCAGAAAAATCGAATACGATGGAATTTTAGACCTCTTAAAAGCTGCTGTTAAGCGAATGGATATACAAAGCGGTTTGGACATCTTTGTCAGGGCAGATGCACCACCTGGATGTGGAACTGGTACTAGTGCGAGTGTCGCAGTAGCCTTGATTGCAGCGTTAGCAAGATATTCCAAAAAATCCTTAGTGGCTCATAAAATTGCAGAATTAGCACATAAACTCGAAACTGAAGAATTGAAAATGGAGAGTGGCGTTCAAGACCAATACGCTGCCGCTTATGGAGGAATAAATTTCATGGAAATCGATTACCCTTCGGTAAAAATATCAAACATTATGATTGACGAAAAAAAGAAATGCGAGTTAGAAAGCCAACTGATCTTAGTGTATCTGAGTTCGAGAAGTTCAAGTGAAATGCATGAGGCAATTATTGAAAATTTCAAGAAAGGAGTGACTGAAACAATCGAATCTTTTGAAACATTAAAAAATTGTGCCCATGATATGAAAAAAGCAATTCTATCCGATGATATTCAAGAAATGGGGGTTGTAATGAATAAAAATTGGGAAGCTCAAAAGAATTTACATCCTTTAATGATGAATCCCATTCTTGAAAAAACCGAAAAAATAGCCAGAGAAAACGGTGCTATAGGTTTTAAGGTGAATGGTGCCGGTGGAGGCGGTTCTGCAACCATTTTGGCGGGTATTGGTCATGAATATCAATTAAAAAAAAAATTACTTAAAGCAGGATTAATATTGCTTCCTTGTGGATTGAATTTTACCGGAGTTTTTACTTTTGAAAGAGAATACTAGATCTAATTTTCGTATTATAAACAAAAGAAATTTGACCTTTAGATCCTTCAATTGATAAATAAATAAACGATTTATGATTAATAAAAATCAAATTAAAATTTAGAAATTCAAATAATAATATAATGTATAATAAATTGTGAAATATCATGACAAAATCAGAAAACGGTTTAAAAGAAGCATTTGCTGGGGAGTCCCAAGCAAATCGAAAATATCTAGCTTTTTCAGAACAAGCTGAAAAGGATGGATTCCCTCAAGTGGCTAAATTATTTCGAGCCGCTGCGGCAGCTGAAACTGTCCACGCTCATAATCACTTAAGAGTGTTAGGAGGAATAAAATCAACAATAGATAATTTAAAGGCTGCTGTTGAAGGAGAACACCATGAATTTAACAAAATGTATCCTGAATTCATTAAAGCTGCTAAAGAAGAAGGAAACAAAGGCGCAGAAAGAACCTTTAATTTTGCTAATGAAGTGGAAAAAATTCATCATAAATTGTACGAAGTAGCCCTGAAATCAGTTAAGGGAGGTAAAGATCTAGAAGCTAATGACATTTTTATCTGTCCTGTTTGCGGATACACGCACGAGGGAACTCCTCCTGATAAATGCCCCGTTTGTGGAGCTCCTAAGGAAAAATTCAAAAAAATAGATTAGAATATCTTAAATACCCTTTTTTTTCATTGTATTCTTAAATTTTCCACGGCGAATAGCACGATTTGATTTTTTTAAAATATTCATCAATTGAATACTTCAGAGTTTTTTCTGAACGCCTTAAAGATCCGTGAGACGCGCCTTCTTTATAATAATTCAGAAGAAGTTCAAAGCTGTGAAGATCACCTAAGGAAAAAAACGCTTGAATTTTAGCCGAGTTAATTAAACTTTTAATATTTTTGAACTTTAACTTAATGGAAGGCATGTTTTTCAATTCTTGTTGAATCTTATTAAATCGTGAGCGAAAAGAAATCAGATTTTCTTTTAAATACCATTCAACATTTTTACCATATGGCGTATTTAACTTTGGAACACACGGGTTAATATTAACTCTTAAAGAACCCTTATTGAACCCAAGATCGTTAATATTACCTAAGAGATTTATGATCGCGTCAATATCTTCTTCAGTTTCGTTTGGAAATCCCGTGAGAAAGTAAAATTTTACGTTTTTTATTTTTGATTTTTTAATCCTTTTTAAAACTGAAATAATCTTTTCATTGGATATTTGTTTACCTAAATTAAATCTCAAACGATCTGAACCCGCTTCAGGAGCAATGGTTATTGTTTTCACGTTTCCTTTCTCTAAAACTGAAATTATCTTTGGTGTTAGATGTTCAATTCGCATGGATGGAACCGTCAACCTCTTTCCTTTGTTTACAATTCTTTCACAAATCTCGTAAAATCTTGGATGTGCCGAAACGCAGGACCCAATTAAACCAATAGTTTCAAAATTTGAAGTTTTGCAACCCAATTCTATCGATTCTTTAATTTTTTCAAGACTTCTGATACGAAAGGGTTTGTTATGAAAAGAAGAGATGCAAAACTTGCATTGAAAAGGACAGCCTCTATTTATTTCAATTAAAAATTTATCTTCAAAAATTTTTGAATCGTTGGAAGTACTAACATTTGTTTGAAATAACGGAATGGAAGACAAATTAATGTCTTGAAGAATTGCTCTTTTGACGTTGTTGTTTATTGAGGGAACGTAAAGTCCTTTAATCGTTTTTGTTTTAATCAACAATTCCTGAAAACTTATTTTACTTGATTTAAACTGCTGGTAAACGTTAAAAAAAGAATCTAGGGTGGGTTCGGCATCTCCTATAAACATGATGTCAAAAATTTGACTAATCGGCATTGGATTTGAAGTAACCACTGGCCCTCCAGCAATTATTAGTGGAAATGTCAGTCCCGCTTCCTCGGTTAATGTGGTCCTTTCTTTGCTTGTTAAAGGTATTTCTGCTTTTTCTAAAAACCACAATATGTTTTTAAAATCGTGTTCAGACTGAATTGAGATGCCAAGAATATCAAAGCCTGCCGGAAGTACCTTATTCTCGATACTTCTCAGCAGATTTATAGGGTTATAGTCTTTAGAAGCGGGATACTTAATGTTTTCGGGTAAAAATATCCTTTCGCACGCAATATTTTCGTGTGAATTAATGATGTTGTAAAGTAGTCTAATCGAATACGAAGACAATCCTATTTTGGAAACATTTGGATAAACTAATCCGCATGAAATGTCGATTTTTCGCCAATCTTTTACGATTTTGAACATGAAAAAAATATCCTTTCAAGATAAATTATTCTTTTTTTTTTCTTTCAACAATGATATTTTTAATGTCTTCTAAAATTAAGGGCAAAATCTTCCCCGTTTTGCCATGAATTACGACTTCGGCCTTTTGATCTAAATGGGTGGGTTGATCGTTAACAATGATTAATTTTCCCTTGTTATTTAAGGTATATATTGGTAAATCGCAAACAGGAGCAACAGAGAGCGAGGATCCTGCAATAAGCATTACATCAGCTTTTTGTGATAAAGCCTTAGACTGATAAATCTCAAAAGTCGGTAAACTCTCTCCAAAAAGAACAACAGACGGTTTCAGAGGAGTTCCACAGAAATCGCACGTAGGAGGTTCTTTTTTCCTTCTAATTTTCTTTAATTTTTGCATGACTTGCTCTCTCGAATATGAAGATCTACAACCAAAGCAATTAAATCTATTCACGTTCCCGTGAACTTCATAGACAATCACGGCGCCTGCTTTTTGGTGGAGTTCGTCAATATTTTGAGTAATAATTGCTTTTATAACGTCCATTTTTTCAAGTTCCGCTAAGGCTTCGTGCCCAGGATTCGGTTTAGCAGAAAATAAGTTAGGCGCTAGTTTTCGTGCCATTTCCCAAAACTTCCTTGGATCTCTCAGAAAAGCTTCTATGCTCCCAATTTCTGGCTTAAACTTCTCCCAAATTCCCCCTTCACTTCTAAAATCTGGAATTCCTGACTCTGTTGAGATTCCTGCTCCAGTCAACACGATCGCACCGTTAGAATCTAAAAGTAGTTGAGCGGCCAAATGGACTTTTTTCTCGTCGATTAAGTTTAGTAATTTCATTTTTAACCCTAAAATTCACATTTTTGAATAATCTTTTCCATCATCTAGTTTAATAAATAACAAAAAAAGTTAATGTTTAATGAACCTTATTGTTCGAATAATGTATATATTTGTAAAGAGATATTAATTTTAAGATTTATAATGACCAAGATTTATCGTTTTTTTACTCTTTTTTGCTTGAATCTTTAGATTCTTCTGGTTTACTTGGAGAAATAGGTTGCCGTGTTGTTCTCTTATTTTTCTTGTCTGTAAACATCCTAACGTTTATTCTTTCAGATCTTTTAATATCTGATTTTCTCGAACGATTAACTTGTACTTCAACAATTTCGAATTGATCATCTGGAATTTCCATGTCTTCGCCTCCATGTGGAATTGATATTAGTTTGCTTTTTGTTAATATACAATTTGATAGTGGATAAATAGTTTTAGCAACTCTACGAATTTGAGATTGAAATTCTCTACCGATCATGCCTTTAACGAATTTTTCATGGTTCAAGGATTTAGCAAATTCTTTTAAAATTTCTCTCATTATTTTCCTAATGATGATCTTTTGACTGTTTTTAGCTCTTTTTAGAGTAATACAGACGACAGTAACGCGATAAATGAATTTATCTTTTGTTTCTAAGTTAAGTATTGTAGCAATTTTCGTACTTCCTCTTCCAATCAAGGATCTCACAAAATCATTGGTGTATTCGTGACCATAAAGAACAGAGCTACATTTTTTTGCCTCTTCGTTGACACCCGTGATTTTAAACTTTAACTTAAGATTTATATCATTCCAATTCCTTGTAAAATCATAATATAGACTCTCTATTGTGCGTCCGATAATATTACCCTCTAATCCTATAATTTCTCCAACTTCCCTATAGTTAAAGATTTTTGGGGCTACAACTGAGTACCACAACTTATCTTTATAAGATACTTTTTTAAATTTAACCTTTTTTTTTTTAGCTCTTTGACTCATTTTTTAAAATCTCGTTTTTTTAAATTATCGAGCTACTAGCGTCCTGATTTTATCAGGGGAATACTTAAAATCGTGAGCTAATACTTTCTTCTTTTTATAGTATTTAATTAATCGATAAATTTTTGATTCAGTGCGTTGTAAGCCCTTTTTTCCTTGAAGGTCTTTGTGATTATTTTCAAGATGTTTTCTAATAATGAGGGCTTTTTTAACAAGATTCGTGAGGTCTTCTGGTAGGGGCGATTCTATTCCATTCTCTTCAAGAATTTTACTGACTTTTTTTCCTGTGAGGACCTTTACCAAGGGGATACCATAAGAATCCCTCAATATTAACCCTATCATTGATTTTGAAAAACCCTTCCGAGCATGTTTTACCACTTCAGATTCGACTTCTTCAGCAGAGAGTTCGACCCATCCTGGTTTTTCTAATCGAGAGGGGCGCGTGCTCCCACTTTTTCCTCGCTTTCTTGAATGAAGTCTTGCGATTGTAATCACTTTGTTTATAGTTTAAGTAAAAATCTAAATATGCTTTAGATCAATAAGGAAGCAAAATAAATAAAATTTTGGAATTTTATTCCTTATCTAAAAAGGAAAGAAAAATCTGGGAAAACCGCTTCAAAAATTATAATAATTACATTTAATTTCAATCAAATTTTTTCTTTCTTGTAGTTAATCAAAATATATCGTGGTTTCGGTAATAATGCCCAACAAGAAAGATTTGATCTATTTCATGACTAGGAATCACCACAAATTTAACGAAGTCCAAAAATTATTCCAGGATCAAGATATTGATTACGATTTAAAGCATGAAGATGTAGAAACAATAGAAATTCAAGCAGAAACAATTAAAACTGTAGTAATTTTTAAGTTAAATAGCATTAAAGAAAAAATAAACGGTTCTTTTTTTGTTGAAGACGCTGGTTTTTTTGTTGATCACCCGCTCAACGGATTTCCTGGAGTTTACTCGTCGTACGTTTTTAACACGATTGGAAATGAAGGAATACTTAAATTAATTAACGACTTTAAAGCATCCAAGGCACATTTTTCAGCAATCATTGCGTTATATTTTAAACCTTTAAATCGAATTTTCATGTTTGAAGGCAACGTGAGTGGAAAAGTTTCAGAAAAAATGAAAGGATCTCATGGCTTTGGTTTTGATCCGATCTTTATACCAAATTCGATCCCCAATAATACTTTTGCTGAACTAACAACAAAAGAAAAAAATAAAATCTCTCACAGAGGTCTAGCATTGAATAAATTAATTTCTTTCTTAAAGGAGCAGTCCTAATTCATGGAGAAAGAATTTAATGTCTAGCATTCATCGGAATTTTAACGCATTTTTTAAATTTCTTAGAAGGATGCGATTCAAGATATTTTAAAAACCTTAAGATATGGATTTTCAATAGAAGGAAACTTTCTTTAATTAGAAAAATATCCGAATACATTAATTAAAAGTATATCTATTATTCCTTAAAACTATTGTAAAAATTAATTATTGAACTAGTGACTAAATTAAATGTTATAATCAAAGAAAAAAGAATCTTTTATTTCTTTTTCGCAAAACCAACATTTATTCCCTTTATTTTTAAACGATCTTGCGCACTTAATGCAAAAAATAGAATGACATTCAGGGCAAACATATCCTTGTCCAATTATAGGGCCTTCGTGTAAGGTACATCTAATCTTAAAAGCAAAATCATCTACTTCTGATTCTATTTTCTTTATATCTTTACTATATTTGCCGTAACACGACGAAGCTATCTTATTCCAATATTCCGAATCTGTATTTCTTTTTTTCATTGTTCTAAAAAATTGTTCAAATCTCTTTTTTCTTGGAATGATAAAATATCGTTTCGTACTTTTTTACTAAGTTACATTATATTTCTATCTTTTCTTTTTAAACAAAAATGCATGGATAAAAATTAAAACATTTTAAAGAAAATTTTTAGCGCATTTGCCCCTAATTTCTCAAGGAGGAATCGAGCAAAAAATGACTCAAATCAAATTAATCAAGTGCAAATAAACGGGTAATTCTGATACAACACCATGTTTTGTATTCAATACATTCTCACATAAATTCATCAAAATAAAAAATAAAAGAAAATCTTTAAAATATCGTATCTAAAATTACCCAGAACTGAGCTATGGCTCAGAACGTAGACCTAAATATATCCATAAATTTAAATCTGTGTTTTATCTATAATATCTTAGAATAAAATGGACGAACGAGAATTTCAAATTAATGAATACTTAAAATTGAAGTTAGAGGGAAAAAATACTGTAATATATGTCGGAGGAAAACGGTTTAGGCAATGTAAGTATTTGTTAATAGATGAGATAAAAGGAGAAGACATTTCAGATTATCAAAATCAAGCGGAACTATTGATCGAAGAGATGCAGCATGCTTCCATCGATGAAAAAGCAAAGCAATATAGTAAGGTCTTAGAAGCCAATAAAGAGAAAATAAGCTACTTACATATTTTGCCAAGCGAAGAATTTTGGGCTCATTGTTCTAATCTAGAAGTCTGGGCAGAAAATGAATATGATACGTGCCTTTTGCATTCTAATTTATCATTCCCTCTTTTAAAAAAATTATCTGATCTAGGCGATAAAATAGCGAAAATTAGATTAAAAGAAGAGATTTGTAAAAGATATAAAAATGGAGCATGGAGACTTCAACACTACCTAATTCATGAGGGATACATCTCTACATTAAATCAAGAGGAACTGATAAACGGTGTTCTTAATGTAGAAGATGCTTTAGTGATAACAAAAATTTCAGAAATTACAAACATGAATTATTCTGTAATTACTGATTTTGATAGTCTACGAGAAGATAGAAAGAAAGGATATTATTATTTCACAGTTAGAAATGGCTTTATCTTAGACCTTGAAATAGTATTAAATTCCAAAATTAATTATATTCCAAAAATACTAACTAAACTCAAAAAATTGCAAATGTTATTTGTTTATATTGAATCGATAACGAATAAACTAATAGAATTTAAACCTATTTTAAACTCGTTGGTTAGATTAGAAATTTTTACCAATGAAAGTGTCATTCTTCATGACGAATTCGATAAATTTCCAAATTTATTTTATCTCAGTATTCAATCATCTAGATATGGACATGAAATAATTTCTTTTGTCGCCCCTCCAAAAACTCTTGGAAGTCTGGAAAAACTACAATTTTTAACACTTAGTGATGTGGACTTGAAAAAATTACCCGATACCATCGGCAATCTAAAAATACTAAAAAACCTTTATTTAAGTTCTCCTACCATTGAAAAATTACCAAATTCAATATATAGCCTCCAAAAACTTGAAACTCTGACTATAGATAGCCGTAATTTTGACCTAACACTATTAAAAAAAAAAATGGTTTAAAAAAATAAAATATCTAAGTTTATAATTAATAAAGAACTAATATAGGACTAACTTGAGCGAAAGTAGTTTAGTAAAGATATGAATGATGGGGCAAATATTTAATTGGTAATCCCTCGTCTTCATAAATGATCTTATAATACCAATTATCCATCTAATCCAGCTGCTCTATATAAATTATCAAAACGTCTTCCTAAATAAACATCAAATTCCCGAACACTCTTAACAGAAATATCAAAAGTATCTTCAATTAACCTATAAATATCGTAAGTCAATTCGTATCTTAGAGAAACTGCCTTTAAATAATCTTTAAATGCATAATAACCTAAATCTGATTTAATTTGTCTTAACCTAAAGTCAAAATGTTTCAAAGTACGAAGATTCGGATTCGTTATTATTGCCAGAATTTTACTTGTATTACCCCATATTTAAAATATCGTTTCTAAAATTACCCCGAACTGAGCAATGGCTCAGAATGTTGAGCGAAAAATATCCATTATACTTTGTCTAGACAGTTTTATCAAGATGAAGTACATTGCTAAGATACCAATAGAGATTGAGAGAATGAAAACTCTAAGTAGTGTTTCTATATTTATCGCAAAAACTACTGGCATTTCCGTTAAAAGGCTTATATTGGTTTCCATTAAATAAGCAGAATAAGCCCCTATAACCGTCCCCATCATTCCTGCTGAGAGCATTATAATCATGCTCTCTATAAGGAACATGTTCCTGATGTTGCGTGTCCTCATGCCCATAGAACGTAGGATGCCTATTTCGAACTTTCTTTCTATGAAGACGGCATACATGGAGCTTATCAAGCCAAATATGCATATCATTACTGTAAACATTAATATGAATTCAAGAAGCGCGCTTTGTCTATCGTTCATTTCATCAATAAAAATTACTTTTGAAGCTGCGTCATCAATTATAAAACTCTTGGCGCTATACCTTGCACGAATTTCGTCTTTAGTGTTTTCTATGTTTTCTTTGGAAGTGTCAACCAAATTTATGAAAATTTTATCAACAACCATTTCAGGCCTTCCTATGTTCTCGATGCCCATCAGTCGCAAATAATTTTCTTGAGAAACCATTACACCCCCTCCAGAAGCGGAAAATTCGTTGCTACGAAAATTAAAAAAGCCAGGGATCCCTCCTGAAATTCCAACAACCTTGAATATCGTAATATTGCCAGGGTCATTGTCAACTCTTGGGTTGTAAAATGTTAATCGAATTTCTTCTCCGACATCTTGAATCCCTAGCACACTTGCTATGGATTTTGCAATAATGCAGGTGTTATTGTGCTTGAACATTTCTGTAAACGAGTAATTAAAACTACTTCCTGGACTATTCCAAATTATCAAATCTTCGTCTACTAAATTAACGAAATCTATTCCCACGCCAATAAACCCTGCGTTTAGATCGTCGTGATTTGGAATATCCGCTATTCTCGTTGCGTATTTAGTTTGCATTTGTGATGCAAAATACTGAAACAAACCTGTTATTTGCTGTTCGGAAGCATCGTCGTCGTCAAATCCAATTCCCTCTTCGCTAGCACCAAATAGTACGGATATTATTGCCGTAAAATCAAGTGCATTGGAATGAGTTGTACCTATTTCGTCTATTCCTGGAAATTCTGCTTCTAATTCTTCTACCATTTCTAGATCTACCGTATTTTTTCCGGGATCTCCTCCTTGGTTTATTATTACTAAATCTGCTCCATATTGAAATCTCAAGTTTAACGACATGTTTTCCGAATTCATCTGAGAATACGTGGTTACAAAAAATATGAACGAAAAGGATATTGCGAACATTACAACCGTGCTCGTGTTTCTCCTTCTATATCTTTTTAACGAAATGCTAATAATATTATTATATTTCTTTATTGTTGGTGAAATAATTCCCAAGAGTATGGATTGTATTAACGGAACGATACCTACAGAAGCAAACACCAACCCTATTAAAATCGCAGACAGTAAAGCGATAAATAATCCTGCTATTAGCATTATGTCTCCAGTTATAAGAACGTTAGGTAAGGCAATAAAAATTATCATTCCTATTGTAGCTACAGAACTCCCTACAAGAAAGCTTTTAGTGTTAACGCTCCCTTCTTTCTTAACTTCCCATCCTTCTTCCTTTGTGTGGAAAGGAGTAATTGATTTTATCAAGTCAATTCTCGCGGTTCGAATAGCAGGCAATAAGGCAATTACTAAAGATACGAGAGTTCCAGTTAAAAACGATAAAATGATTGTTGGAAGCTTAATAAGAAAATCTATTTTCGCAAAATCTAGTTCAAACATCGTAAAAAAGCTACTAGCAATAGGTGGAGTAATAAATATGCTCGTAATTATTCCTATTAATGAGCCTAAAAGACCCATTAAGAATCCTTCGAAAAGCACTACTTTAATTGGAAAGTCTTTTCTCCCTCCAACAACGCGCATTATTCCGAATTCTCTCATTCTTTCCTCTGCTGATGTAGAAAGTATGGAATTTATCAATATTCCTGTAATTAATATTGAAAGTATCATGACAAACCAAAATAAGATCGTCGATCCCATTAAAGTAAAATCTCCACTGCTTAATTCATCCAGCTTTGGTAGTGTTACCGTGTATTCGTTAATATCCAACCTTTCTTGTATACTCGTGCTAATTTGTCTTAACTTTCTAGAAGTTTCATCCATGTTGCTAGAATCGTAAACTAGTTCGGGATTTTCAATCGTGCCAAAAATAAAATTAATTTCTCCTTCTCGATTCAAGAAACTCTGTGCTTGTTTTAAATTAACTATAATCATTGTTTTCTCGAATTCTAAAAACTTCAAGTCCTGTTTACAAACTTCTACTACGGTCACATCTAATGTATGTTGCTGATATTCTAAATGAATTATATCGCCCTTGGTAACGTTAAGTAGTTCCACAACATTCCATAAAATCACGCATTCACCGTTTTTAGGCTCATCATCGTAGATCTCACCAGTTTCTTCGCCATTCTCATCCACGATCACCAAGTCCCCCATATGTCCATTTTCAACTTCTGCATTGAAATCTAAACCGTAAAGTTGTAAACTACCCGAAGCGTTCGTGTTATCCGATGATGTCCTTACAAGATTCATTATTCGAGGAAAGAATTGGTCCACGCCGGTAATGTTATTCAGTTTTTCATCTATAATGTCTTCATCAAAAAACGGATCAAACGTTAAATCTGTCTGGATGACTTTTGATATCATGATATCCGACGAGCCAGTGGTATTAGTAACAAGCTGAATATAGTTGTAATTAATCGTATCGTTTACCATTCCGATACTAGTCATCAGAGCTATACTTATGGCAATTCCTCCAATACCAAAAAAGAATTTTGCCTTATCGCGTTTCATGTCAAGCCAAGAAAGCTTGATAAATTGCAAGTTTATTTTTATTCTAAGCCGATAAAAAAATTCTCTCAAATTCATGAAATATTCAAACCCTTATCTTTTAATTATAAATCTAAAATGGTCATTTTTTTTTGTTTTTTTCAAATTTTCTTAAATATATTCCATCTCGAGCAAGAATCTCTTGAATATCTTCCTTTTCTTGCCTTACGAGTCTTACGCCGTCGCATTTTTTACAAAATTTCTGTCCTTCCTCAGAAGATTTAAAATACCACTTTCCACAATTCATGCAATTTAAAGCGATGAATAATTGATCTTTTTCGCAAATAGGACACATGATGTCAAAATGATCTGCGGAAAACCAAGATCTACAAAACTTACAGTAAACAGTCAGCGGTCTATTCAATTCTTCTTCGGTTGATATTAATTCTATTCTTTTAATTACTTGGTCCTTATCTATACTCTTGATTCTAACTCTTTCAGCGTTGAGATTTCTCATTTTATCCACCCACAACTTTCCTTTCTTCTCAGTCAATACCACCATGGTTACACCGATAATTACAGACACTACAATAAAAATTATCCACGGAGCCCATTTTTCCCAATTTATTAAATAGTTATTTACAGTTATAGTTATTGATTCTTCTGCTCGATTTCCCTCTTTATCGAAGGCCACAATTCTTACCACGTATATTCCATCGCTGTAGGATGTTGTATTCCAAATAAACGTTAAAGTTCCATTCTTAACATCAAAATTAAAAAATCTATTTTCTATTCCCTCGGTATTGATATAAATTTTAAGACGTGAAACATCTAATTCATTATCGTCTAATATTATTGCTTCTATCGAAATTGTCGAATTAACAGACGTTTGGTTTAATGGATTTTTAATTTCTATAGTAGGAGCAATAAAATCTGACGCTTTATCGTAGCCAATGTATATGTCATTTAATAGCCACCCATAACCCGTCCCTTCAACGTTATCGTTTGAATCCAGAGTGAACATGACCATGACAACTTCGGTCCAATACGACGAAATATCAATTTTTTCTGA
>JAUXAJ010000268.1 GCA_030620005.1 Promethearchaeota archaeon
TTAATTACTTTAACACTTAAAAGAAATTGGGTGAGATTTGATGTTAAGCATTGAAATTTCACTTAGGAGATAAAAATGCAATGTCTTACTAAAATTATTAAAATTAACAATAATTACAAATTACAAAACTTAAGTAAATAACATATTCTTTTTTATCTACTTTCATGTATTTTTCCTCTTTCAACTATAATTTAAAATATTTGTCCTAAATATTATAAAGAAATTTAAAAAAATAAAAATAATCACTATTGAACTGGATAAGTACTCCCGCCCTAACGCAAGATTCAGCTTACTTGGTTTTAAATAAAAATTAAATTCAGAATAAAAAAACAAGTTTTATTTCTAATCTCTTAATAATTTAAAGACGAATTCGCTAAAAGAAGAATTCTACACAATACCCTAAGATAAAAAAGAGACGAAAAAAAATGATTATATCTTCAATCAGGAGTAAGACTATCAAGATCAGATAAATCTAAACCGCTATCGAGCGTTTCGGGTACATCTGATAAAAATTCGTCTAAAATCTCCTTCAACTCGTCGCCCGACCTCTTGAGAATGAGGCGTATCAGACCAATGTTTATGTCTGGGTCGGAAATCAGCGTCAAGACCCCTTATGATAGAAATGGAGGCTAACTCCTATCTCATATATCCGCAGCTTGACGCAAATATCTTTCCCCCGATAAATTCGCTCGTGACGATTTCTAGCATGAGGGAGCGCAGAGATCGCACATCCTATCTCCTAGTTCCAAGTTTTTGCCTTGCTCTTCCGAGGCGCAAAATACCGCACTTGCGATAGCTCCTATTCCATCCACTTGCAGATATAAAGCGACACGCTTTTTATAAAAACATATTGTCAGCTGGAAAATAGGAGAACTTGGAGACACTTGCGATGGTCAAACCGGTTCGATCTACGAGGATAACTTTCTTGATACCACTTTCGGACTTAATGATTTTTGACAAGATGGTATCAAAACTTTTGGTATCCAAACTAATCTTTACACACCTTCTATTTTTAATTTTTAAGATTTTATTTCAGATTTTAATAAAAAAATTTGATATCTTTATTATTAATATTAATACAATCTAATCTTATAAATTTGATCTTATCCATTTTTTCTAAAGTTGGTTCTATTTGGTTTGATTGAGCAAATTGTAAAGCAAACTGCGTTCCTTACGCGTATTCACGGGCAAGAATTAGGTCCAGAAAATAAAATCTCTTTATATATTATCTTGAATTAATTGATATATACGTGTTGAAGTCAATATTTTTTAATTGAATTATTTATTATTTCTTGAAAAAATGTGCTAAAAGCATGAATTTAGGCTTGGAAAATAAAGTTGCCTTAGTGTTAGCGTCAAGCAAGGGTTTAGGATTAGCTTGTGCTAAGGGTCTATTTGCAGAGGGCGCGAATATAGTTATTTGTAGTCGCTCAAAAGAAAATTTAAAGAAAGCAAAACAACAAATTGAAAAAATAGAATCTTTGGGCGAGAAAAACATTGTTTATTCGATTGTTGTAGATTTAAGCCGAGAAGATCAAATAAAGAATCTTGTAAAAGCGACATTAAATAAATTTGGGCGAATTGATATTTTAGTTCACAACGCTGGTGGACCACCATCAGGCCCAATAAATAAAATGAGTAAGGCCGACTGGTCAAATTCTTTAAAGTTAAACTTACTTTCATTTATTCTGATAACAGGATTAATTATTCCCGTGATGCAAGAGCAAAAAAACGGGAGAATCATTGCCATAACTTCTGTTTCCGTCAAGCAACCGTTAGAAAATTTGGTGCTTTCAAACACAACCCGCCTTGGAGTTGTAGGCTTTGCTAAAACGCTAGCAAACGAGCACGCTAAGGATAATATTTTAGTAAATGTAGTTTGTCCTGGACCAACGCTTACAGATCGAATGAAACAATTAATAAATAAGACAATAATAGATACTGGTAAGTCAGAAGAAGAAGTAACGAAATCTTGGACAAGACAAATTCCTTTAGGGCGATTGGGAAGACCAGATGAATTGGCAAATTTAGTTGCGTTTTTAGCGTCTGAAAAAGCCAGTTATATAACAGGAACGGTCATTCAAGTGGATGGTGGCTTTGTTAAGGGACCTTTCTAGTTGAAAAGTAGAGCAAATTAAAATTAAAACAGTTTTGGATTTGTAATTCCGAGATATTCTTCAATAACATGTAAAATTTCTTCTTTTGAAGAACAAATATATCCAAATAATTGATGTTTTACCTTGCTTTGAGATTTATTATCAACTGTTTTGAAAGGTGACAATTGAACTTCTATTTCTCCAAACATCAAGTCAGGCTTTTTTAAGGATTCACTATTGTACGATTGAATAACACCTATTTCTGAATCAGGATGATCTCTAGAAATATCAAAACAATCATCTTGATTTTTAGGAATATCATCCGATATTTTCACTACAAATCCGTAATCGTTAGAATCGGGAATTTTTAAGGTGTAACCAATTTTCGCTGCCCTAGAAAAATCAATATCTTCGGGCCGAACGGCTAATTTGTAAACATCGTCAACATCAATCTTAAAAGCGATGTAATTTTCTCCAACTTCTAAGCGCTCTTCCGGTATTAATCGAATATACGACAGCGTTTCTGGATTTGGGTTTGTTGGTATCAAAACAGTTCCAGGATTTTCTACCCCTCCACTAATCACCTGGGTTAAAGACCAGCCATTAATTTGTAGATATGGCGATGTAAACGAACATTCTTCAATAAATTGTATCCCGCAATATGGTAGTCCTGTTTTGATTGGTTCTTCGACTAAAGAAATGTGCCGTTTCAATTTCCCATCATAAGATTCTTTAATTAATTGATTTTTTAATGAGATGTCGGTTGAAAGGGTATGATCAATATCATTTGAAGACTTTATTTTAAAATTAGCAGGGTCGAGTCCAGGAGGACAAAACCAGCCAGTCCAAGTCTCAGGGTCTTTATAAAAAAAGGTCCTTTCTGGACTAATCCAGTAGCGATCGCCACCAATATTCCACACTGTTTTAAGATCCAGCTTTTGGATGTTGTGATCTACCCACAATAAATTCGTGCAACCTACCTTAGGAAAAATACCTAAAACGCGACCACCATGTTCTGAAATTATCACTGAAGCTTCGTTTGATTTTAATTCTAAAAAATTTGTTTTATTCTTTAAAACTGACGTTAAAGAGTCTTTAGAAAAATAATTCATATTATGTTATAATTAGGTTATGAAATGTTTTAAAGATTTCACGCTTCATGAGTCATGTTCATGTGAAGAAAAGTTTTTTCATCTAAAGATAACTAATTACATCGATTTCAGCGAAAAAGTTGGTTTTTTTTATTTTTTAATTTTTTAACCTTTTTAATATTCATTCAAAATTTTTTCTTCATTAGAGAAATATTAAATATAAGTTTTTTTACTTCTTATATGTTAAATATAAGTTTTGGTGATATTATCATTTCGGATCATAAGATGAAAGTTTTCGAAGATCAGATAATCGATGCTTTCAAGGCAAAAGTAGAAAAATCAGAAAAAACAATTAGTGAACTTGAAAAAAATTTAAATGAACTGCAAGAAAAGTTAACAGTTAAAGAAGCAGAACTGGTTTATGTAACTAAATCATTTAGCGAGCAAAATATAGGCTTCACGGTCGCACAAAAAAGTCTTGAATATAAAATCTCAACGTTAGAAGAGAAACTTAACAAGGCTAATCAAACGATCGTTGAAAAAGACACTTATATAAACGATATCGTGGCTAGCATGGAGGATTTAAGCGATAAGGAAAATTTAAAAGATGTGATAATATCATCAAAAGACGAGCAAATTAATAAATTAACCGCTGAAATAGAAGTCTTACTCAAAAAAGATGAAAAACTGAACGATAAGATTTTAAAACAAGATACTGAAATTTCAGAAAAGGATTTCATTATTGAAGAAATAACTATCAAATTTGAAAAAATTAACGCTGAATTAAAAGAATTTAAAATCCCGGAATTAACAGAAGTGGATTTATTAGAGGGGGACCGGCTAAGATGTCCCAAGTGTGATGCCGTTGGAAAAGACATAAAATCTGTTGAAGATAAAACGAAACCATTGAGCTACGTAGGGAATATGCCAATGTACGCTAAAATAAATGTTTGTAAAAGATGTGGTCATGAGTTTTAAGATTTGCGATATGGACATTCCAAAATTAATTGATTATTCAATATATCCTTCTATTAGTGTTTGGTTTGGTGTTATTCAAAACAGGTATAACCCTATTTAATGGACACCTCAGAGCTCTTAATATCGCAATTTTATTACCTCTTTCACCTCTTTTCTGTATCATGGGAGGCTTGATTTCTATATCTCCAATAATTATTAAACCAGACTTTTTTCAAAAAGCAAGGATTTTTTGGCTTGTAATAGGATCTATTTGTATTAGTATTGTTTGTGCTCTCGAAGTTTTTTTTATATGGATTTTTGTTATTCATGAAATTGCCTTAGAACTTTCAATTATAGGATTACTCCTTATTGTAGTTCTACTATTAATGTTTAACAAGGTTTTAAGTAGTATTAAAATACAAGTTTCAGAAAATAGAGAAGATAAGTTGAATCTGTTAGGAATGTTCTCAAGACCTAAAAAAGTCACGGAAGAAGAAGTGTCCGTTTCGAAAGAAAAGGGAATTTGCTTAGTGTGTAAGGGCGATATTCACAGGTTAACATACATATGTCCAAAATGTAAAACATTTTATTGCGTGAAATGTTCGAAAGCACTTAGCGACATGGAAAACATGTGCTGGGTTTGCGAATCGCCATTTGATGAGTCCAAGCCCGTAAAATTGCTTGAAAAAGAAACGGATGAAGTTGTAATTGAAGAAGAAAAACAACAAAAAAAATGAACTAATCTGCTATCAATGATAGATTATGCATAAAATATAGTTAGACAAAGTTAAACATTTGATAACCATTTACTTTCAGTTTGCGTTATTCATACCGTTTCCGAACATGCCCGCAAGAAGTACAAACCTCAAATATATTCGGGAAGATCTATATTTGTCTTTATGATCATTTACATAAAATGTAAATGAGTTAATACTATATTATTATAATAATTGATTAAAAATAGTAGTAAATTAAAAAATATCCAAATATATTTCATTCTTATATTGATTTAAAAGATATTAAGGTTTTATAAAACTTTAAATAATAATTTATATATTTTTCCTAGAAGGTTCAAATGAAAGAGATTTAACTTCTAATTTATCAAGAAACTCTCATCCTTTTTATCTCTCTTTTAATGCGAGGTGTAAAAATTGGCAAAAAGATTCCACATTGACGATAAAAACAAAACCAAACAGAGTAAAGAACTAGAAGCATTAAAAGAATTACTAGATCTAATTGAAAGGGGGACAACTGGATTCGATTTAGCATATCATTTCGAAAAGAGCGACTCGCTTCCGCGTTTATATCATGACGGAATTTTTTTTAACATTACATTTAAAAAAGTAGGCAAGGAACCATTTATAGACGCACCAGATAAAAAAAAAGTTGAATTTACCTCGTTCAGTACTGTTGAAGAATCAGAAAAAGCAAAATTCATGAAATGGATAAAAAAAGCTATTCAAGAAAGAGAACGTGTCGTAAACCCCCTTGATGATTACAGTAAATATAAAGAAGCAAGAGAAGTAGAGGTTCTACCATTGAAATCTGCTTATTGCGAATTTTGTGGCATAAAATTGAGAGATCCTAATCAAAACTTCTGTGAAAGTTGTGGAGCAGAAATTTCAAGAAAGGATTAAAAGAAAAATATATAATAGTTTCGAGAAAAATTTGGATCTAGGTAAAATTAGATCAGATCAAGTGAAAATCAATAGGATGTATTGAGTTAAAGAAGGTGATAGAGCGATTTTATCTTTCTTTATTACATTTTTTTCTTTTTCGACTAATTTAAATCCTTATTCTCTACATAAAGTTCCTTTGTTGTTATTGCTGAATTGATTCACGAATATAATTTGCTGCTTATAGATTGTGGGAATTAGAATTTTAAAAAATCATTATTTCAGAACTTTTTTCAAATGATTCAAAAAAATATTTATATAAGTTAAACTTAATTGTCACTTGATTAATTTGATCTCCTTATAGAAAGAAGCACAACTTTTAGTTGTTTCTTAGAATTCAATTATATAAGAAAAGAAAAAAAACCATGCCCATTGGAACCGAATTAAAAAAACTAAAAAAAAAACTCGAAAAACAAGGAAAAAACGAACCTGAACATATCCTTTTACCATCTGAAAAGCTAAAGATAAAAATTAACAGCGAAAAAGACCGCAAAAAAGCTAAAAGAAAGAAATTGGAGAGTGATTTAACACTTTTAAAAAAATTAGATATAATTATAAAAAAAGGAGCCACGGGCTTCGAATTAGCTTACGAAATAGAAAAGAGTCAATCCATTAAAAGACTAATTCACGATGGCGTTTTATTTTATAACTCTTTTCTAGAAATTGGACTTGAGAGATTCCTCGATATTCCAGACGAAAAACGGGTTGATTTTAAAAATTTCTCTACAATAGAGAAAACAGAAAAGTATTTGTTCTTAATTTGGCTGAAAGAATCGATAAAAAACTTTGAAAAGAGGGTAGATTTAAGTAGAAAAAGGTTAAAACCTGTGGAAACACGAAAAATTCTAATAACACATTGTAAGAATTGTAAAGCCAAAATAAAAGATCCGAATCAAAAATTTTGTGAGTTCTGTGGTATAAAGATTAATTAAGCCTGTTTCTCGTATTCATGACTTCTTTAATGCAGGATTAATCCATGGCAAGTTAAAATAATTTTTAAAAACCTTTAAAGGAAGTACTTTCTTATTAAATCACTGGCCTTTCCACATTGTCTTATATCTCCATCCCATTTAAGAAGCGTTTCACCACCAAATCTATTCTCAAACGAAAGGTGGAACATTTCTAATCGATATCTGAATTCCTCAACCGCTCCATTGGTTATTAAGATGCTTGCTGTACCTATACCATGAGTGAAGTAAATTTTCTTGTCGCCATGATCTATCTCTTTTATATGTCCTTTATTTGATAAAATTTCACCAAGTAGCATG